>NZ_CP104694.1:4931114-5236623 GCF_025398735.1 Tahibacter amnicola | reverse complement strand
CTGGAAACCAGTGCCATGATGCTGGTCGATGACGCGGGCGAACGGCTGCGCCTGAATTCGCATGCGGGTGCTTCTGTCTTCCAGGGGCGCAGTGGTGGCGACTGGCCGTCCAACCTGGGCGTGATCGGGCGCGCCTTCCGTACCGGCCAGGCGATCTACGTGCCGGATGTGGCGGAAGATCCCGACTACGTGCTGGGCAATCCATCGGTCGTATCGGAATTCGTGCTGCCGGTGCGCCACCATGGCCGGTTCATTGGACTGCTCAACCTGGAGACATCCAATGTGGATTCCTTCAACGATGCCAACCGGCAGATGCTGAGCGCGCTGGCGGAACAGGTTGCCGGCGCGATCCACCTGGCCAGCACCAACGAACGCCTGCGCGAGATCAATCGCCTGGTGCAGGAGAAATCCGCGGCGCTGGCGCAGGCCAATCACCAGCTGCTGCTGGCCAATGGACAGCTGGAGAAACTGTCCAACCTGGATGGCCTGACCGGCATCGCCAACCGGCGCCGTTTCGACAAGGCGCTACACGCCGAGTGGCACCGCGCGCTGCGCCACAACCGGCCACTGAGCCTGCTGCTGATTGACGTGGACGAGTTCAAGTCGTTCAACGACGGCAACGGCCACCTCGCCGGGGATGATGCCCTGCGACGCCTGGCGGGCGCGCTTTCCGAAGGGCTCAGTCGCGGCGAGGACCTGGTCGCCCGCTACGGTGGCGAGGAGTTCGCGGTGTTGCTGCCGGAAACCGGCATCGACGATGCCATCCGCGTGGCCGAACACTTGCAGCGGGCCGTGGCCGAGCTGGCGGTGGCGCACGGGCACTCCGCCCACAGCAGCGTGCTGACACTCAGCATTGGTATCAACAGCCTGATGCCGAGCGAGACAGATCTCATCGGCGGATTTGTCGAGCGCGCCGATCGCGCGCTCTACCGGGCCAAGGCGATGGGGCGCAACCGGATCGAGTGCGCGGACTGATTGCCTTGCCGTTAGTGGATAAGTGTATTTGTGTGACTGGACGCCGCCTGCCGGGCATCGGATACTCGGAAACTGGCCCGGATGAGTCGACTCCTCCATGAAAGATGTCACGAAGAAATACGTCGTCTCCTGGAGCGGCGGCAAGGATTCCGCGCTGGCGCTCTGGCGTGTCTGGCGAGAACACGGCCCTCCGGTGGCGTTGATCACCACGTTCGTGGACGACGGCAGCCGCAGCCGTTCCCATGGCCTGCGGCCCGAGGTGCTGGACGCGCAGACGGCTTCGCTCGGCATTCCCCGCATCCATATTGCGACAGACATCAAGGCGTACGAACAGAATTTTCTCGCGGCATTGCGCGACCTGCGCGACCAGCAAGGCGTCACCGCCGCGGTGTTCGGCGATATTGATCTGGAAGCGCACCGCGTGTGGTGCCGGAAAGTGTGCGACGCGGTGGGAATCGAGTGCCTGCACCCGCTGTGGGAGGAACCGCGCGAAACCCTGATGGCGGAATTCCTGGACGCAGGCTTCCGCACGCGGATCGTTGCGGTGCAGGAAGGAAAACTCGATCCCGCACTCCTGGGGCGGGAGATCGATGCCGATGTGCTGGCGCGCTTCCGCGACGCGCAAATCGATCTGTGCGGCGAGAATGGCGAATACCACACCTTCGTGACGGACGGGCCGTGCCTGCGGCAACCGCTCCCTGTGCGCATGGACGGAAGCGTCCGGCGCGACGGCTACTACTTTGCGGAAATCGCGCTCGCCTGAGCGGCAGGCTTGGATGATCCGGCATCTGCCGGCGCAAACGGCACGGTTTCGCCGGTGACAAAGCCTGCGCGCCATTCCTTGAGCTTGGCCTCGATCAGCGGTGTACTGGCCATTTGCGGTTCCGACGGTTCCTCACCGTCCGCTTTCTCCCAGTCGGCCACCAGGCGCTGGGCAATCTGGAAGGCGCCGCGGAACGTGTCGGCCTGATTCAGGCCTTCCACGAAGAAGGCTCTGCCGAAATAGGTGATATCGGAACCGGTTCCACAACCGAACGACGGACGGTCCGCCCGCGATGCGGTGATCACCATCGTGGTGGCGTTCTTGAGCGGTGAGACGAATCCACCGGAATAGCAGGCGGACACGATCACGACTTTCCATCGGAACGGGTATTCGCCCAGCAGGTGGGCCAGGTCCGTGTCACCGATCTGGTCGAGTGGGAGGTCATCCATGCCCACGTAGAGGACATGGTCCTCGCTGCCGTGGGAAGTCATGAATACGGCGAGGATGTCCTCGTCAGGATCCATGACGGTGGACAGTCCATCCAGGGCGATCTGGAGATTGGAATAGGTCGCGAGCGGGCGGGAGTCGAGCGTGCTCCGGCTGTTCTGCAGCGCCAGCACGCGGCCCTTCGCCGCAAATCGCCGGGTGAATAGTTTGTCCACATATTCCACTTCGTTGCGGAATACGTTCTCGCTGCCGTCACCGCCGAAAGCAATGAGGTAGAGATCGGTCTTGCCCGGTACCTGCGGCGCCAGGGCGGCGAGCGCCTCGTGCATCAGATTGTGCTGGTTGTACATGACGGCCTCGGCGCTGTAGTCCGGGCCGTAGTGGGGGGCTTCATCGCCGGAGAAGATGTGCTGGCGCAGCCAGCTGAGTGGGTTCTCCAGCGCCGGTGGCCCCGCGAGCTCTGGTGCCGGGGGTGGAACCGGCAGTGGCGCTGGCGTTCGCACTGCCGGGGTGGCGCGGTCCCCGGTACGGTTACCGATAGCAAGCCCGACCAGGACACCCATCAATAGTGTCAGCAGGAGGCGGACCAGATCGCGCGATGACATTCTGCCGGGGCCGACCGATGGATAAGAAATCAGTGGTTCTCTATACCATGATCGCGTCGAAGCGATCGACACAGGCGTGCGCCGGATTCGGCGGGCATTCCAGCGGCGGCCGGCACAGCCAGGTTGTCTGCAGGCCAGCGGCGCGGGCAGCGTCCAGTTCCTCGGCAATGTCGGAGAGGAACAGTATGGCCTTTGCCTCGACGCCGATCGCCTCGGCGATGCGGGCATAGGAACCAGCCTCGCGCTTGCCGCCGATCTCCGTGTCGAAGTAGCCGTCGAACAGCGGCGTGAGGTCGCCGGCTTCGCTGTAGCGGAAAAACAGTTTCTGCGCGGCTACGGATCCGGAGGAATAGACGTACAGCGGCAGGCCGCTCGCCTTCCAGTCGCGCAGCTGCTTCGCCACTTCGGGGTACATATGGGCGCGGTAGGCGCCGCTTTCGTAACCGTCGGCCCAGATCATTCCCTGCAGTGCCTTGAGCGGCGTTGCCTTGCGGTCTTCCCTGATCCAGGCGAGCAGCGTCGCAACGATCGCGCCGCGGTCAGCCGGATCCAGCCCGGCGTCGCGAGCGGTGGCGTCAAGCCAGGTTTTCACGTCGGGTTTGTCGCCATGACTTGCCACGAACGCCGGCAGGTGCTCGGCGGCGTAGGGAAACAGCACGTCCTTGACGAAGCTGATCGAGCTGGTGGTGCCTTCGATATCCGTGACGATTGCGCGAATCATGGGGTCAGCCGTGGAAAACGGCTGGCGATGTCGTCGCCGGTGAAGTTGGCGACCCAGCCTGCCGGGTTGGTGAAAAGGCGGATGGCAACGAAGGAGGGTTGTTCACTCATGTCGAACCAGTGCCGGGTGTTGTCGGGAACGCCGATCAGATCGCCGCCCTCGCACAGCACTTCGTATACGTGTTCTGAAATATGCAAGGTGAACAGTCCGCGGCCGGCGACGAAAAAGCGGACTTCGTCCTCCGAATGCGTGTGCTCGTTGAGGAACTTCTGGCGCAGCGTGGCTTTGTCCGGGTGATCGGCGTTGAGGCTGATCACGTCGACGGCCTGGTAACCTTCGTCGCGCATCAGGCGGTCGATATCGCCACGATAGGCGGCGATGACAGTTTCAGGGGCGTCGCCGGGCTTGATTGGCGCACCGGCCTGCCACTGCTCGAAACGCACACCGACTTCGCCCAGGCGCCGGCTGATTTCCGCCGGGTCGCTGGTCTGGACGAGAATGGTATTCGGGGCGTTTTCGTGAAAGACGCGCAGTTGGCTCATCGGCTCAGTCTCCGTAGTTCCAGGTCGGCGGCCAGCAGGAATTCGAAGGCTTCCAGGTGCCGTTTCGCTTCCGCCATGGTTCGGCCCCAGGTGTAGATGCCATGGCCATCTATCAAGTACCCGTGCAGCGGCTTGCCGCTGTCGAGCCACGCGTCGACGCGTTCGACCAGCTCGGGCATGTCCTGCGTGTTGGGAAAGACGGGAAGGTCCAGCTCGCTTTCGTGCGTGGTATAGCCGGTGATTGCTTTCTGCAGCTCGAAGCCGGAAAACCGGATAAGCCCCGTGCCGGCGTACAGCCGCGATGCCACGGTCTGGTTCAGCGAATGCGTGTGCAGGACCGCGCCGATGGTCGGGTCGCGCCGGTACATCTGCACATGCAGCAGGGTTTCCGCCGATGGCCTGGCCTGGGTGGCGACGGCCGCGCCCTTCAGGTCGACCAGCATGATGTCGTCCAGGCCCAGGCGCCCCTTGTCGCGGCCGGAAATCGTCACGGCCACGTGGTCGGCGTCGTAGCGCATGGAGAAATTGCTGCTGGTGGCGGGCGTCCAGCCGCGCGCACCCAGGTCGCGGCCGGCGTCGGCGATGTCGCGCGCACAGGCCGCCAGGCGTTCCTGGTCCGGAATCATCGGTTCTGGCATCAACGTGGTGAGGGAAAACGGGGCGCAACTATAACCCATCGTCCACGGCACTAAGGTCGTCGTCAGCGAGGCGGGACGAGTGGCGGCGCAGCGTGCCGTGCGGCAATGCGTCGCGCGGCGGGACCCGCTTCCGGACGCGGGCTCGCGACTGTCCTGGAGTACGATCGCCCGGCCGTGATCGCATGCCCCAGGGCGATCACCAACATGCCATTCAACAGCCAAGACGGAGGTGAACCGATGTCTCAGCCATGCTCTTCCACAGCGCGGCGCCAGTTTCTCCAGCTCGCCGTCGGCGTCGCCGCGGCCGCGATTGCCGGCCAGGCGGCGGCCGACGAGTTGCCGCCATTGAGCGAAAGCGATCCGACCGCGTCGGCGCTGGGCTACAAGGACGATGCCACGAAAGTGGATGCCGCCAAATTTCCGCAGCACAAGGCCAACCAGGTCTGCCTCAACTGCAACTTCTACCAGGGCACCGCCGCACGGGCGCCGTGCACGCTGTTCCCTGGCAAGTCCGTCAACGCGAAGGGGTGGTGCTCGGCCTACGCCGCCAAGCCCTAGCAGGTGCTTCCCGGCACCGGTCAGCGGTGCCCTTCCTGAATTCCCGATGGAGGCAGGCCGGCCACGGCCTGCCTAGCCGCCCGCGCCAGGATCCCTGGATAGACGTTCACGCAACCGGGCGGCGTCAACGGCGTGTCCGGCTCCGCGTTCTGCCCTGGGTAATCCGCAGAAGTCCTGTGTTTTCAATGCGTTGAGCGGAGGAGCGCGCACTCCCCGGCGGCAACCGGACGCTGTCCGCGGACATGAAAAAACCGCCATCGAGGGCGGTAGCAATCACGAGGGGATACGCGGAAGGGCAAGAGATCGCCGCCCGGATGCGCCCAGACCGAGGAGCTAACCCGTCTGGACGCACCCGAGCCGCATTCCGAGGGGCCCACTGCCAAGTGAAAATTCCCGCGGACCTTGATCATAACCGACCGGATTCCGGCGGGCTAACAAGGGGCTGTTGATAAGCCGTGGATTACTTGTGGGGCCGGGCGTGTAATACAAACGGATTCAGGTGCTTAGAGACGCATGATGGCCCATCGTGAAAGAGTGGACATCTCACGGCATTCTGCCAGTCCAGTGCGAGGGCGGCTTCTAAGTCGTTGAGTGGGAAGGCGGTTTCAAAAAAGCTTGGCCCCGCTGAGCAAAGGACTTGCTCAGGCGGGGCCAAGTAGTTGAATCAACAGCTATTTGCAGAGATCAGCGGGTGCTGGCGGGCTGGGCCACCGCACCGCCGGACTGATCCGAACGGGCCAAGTGACTGTGGTGCTTGCCATAGACGTAGTAGAACACCAAGCCGATTACCGCCCACACCGCGAATACGATGAGCGTCTTCATCGACAGGTTCACGAACAGCAGGATGCAGCCAAGGATGGCTAGTGGGCAGATCACCCACGCCATCGGCGTGCGGAACGGACGCGGACGATCCGGCTGCGTCTTGCGAAGGATTAGCACGCCCACCGCGACCATGACGAATGCGAACAGGGTGCCGGAGTTTGACACGTCGGCCAGGATGCCGACCGGGAACATCGCCGCAAACAGCGAGACGGCGATACCGGTGACGATCGTGATGATGTGCGGCGTGTGGAACTTCGGATGCACCTTAGAGAAACTCGCCGGCAGCAGGCCGTCGCGCGACATGACGAAGAAGATGCGGGTCTGGCCGTAGATCATCATCAGGATGACCGATGGCAGGGCAAGGCTGGCGGCCATGCCGATCAGGTTGCCGAGCTTCTCGAAGCCGAGCATGCGCAGCACGTGGGCCAGCGGCTCCTTGCTGCAAACCAGTGCGTTGGAACCTTCGCAAGCCTTGCTCAGAGCATCGGAGCCTGGCTCCAGCAGCTTGCCAGCCGAATCGAACACGGGCTGCGCACCATCCGCTCCCACTGCGCCGTAGCCGACCAGCAGATAGAAGATGGTGCAGACGCCGAGCGAACCGATCAGTCCAATCGGGATGTTGCGGTTCGGATTCTTGGTTTCTTCAGCCGCAGTGGAAACCGCATCGAATCCGACATAGGCGAAGAAGATCGACGCTGCGGCGCCCAGCACGCCTACACCACCCATGGGACTGCCCCAGCCGGTTGGCAGGAATGGCTCGAAATTCGGCGACTGGGCTGCAGGAACGGCGACGTAGACGAATGCGCAAAGTGCGACGATCTTGATCGTGACCAGGACAGCATTGACCCACGCACTCTTGGACGTACCCACGACCAGCAGGCCGGTGATGACCAGGGAGACGACGAACGCCAGAAGATTGAACCCACCGCCGTCGAACGGACCGGTGCGGAGGAATTCCGGCAGCGCCATGTCGGCACTGATCAATAGCCCGTTGACGTAGCCGGACCAGCCAACGGCGACGGCGCCCGCGGCGACGGCATATTCAAGGATGAGTGCCCAGCCTACGATCCAGGCTAGTGCTTCACCCAGCACGGCGTAGGTATAGGTATATGCGGAACCGGACACGGGCACCATCGACGCCAGTTCCGCGTATGCCAGTGCCGCGAGCGCGCAGACGATGGCGGCGATCACAAACGCGACCATCATGCCGGGACCTGCTTTCTGCGCCGCCTCGGCCGTCAGCACGAAGATGCCGGTACCGATGATCGCGCCGATGCCCAGCAGCGTGAGCTGTACAGGGCCCAGCTGCCGCTTGAGGCTCTTCTTTTCCGCATTTTCCAGAATCTGGTCGAGCGGTTTTACGCGCCAGAAAATCATTCTTTCCCCTCCCGGAGTGAGCACTGAAACCTGGCGCCGTTCTGAAGCGGTTGCCACGATGCGAGGCCTGGTCGTGTGTTCGCGGCTGAAACGGCCGCGGTAAAGCCGCGCTAAAATACGCGACCCTCCGTAGGCCAGCAAGCGGCGATGAGTATGGAAACAAGGATCGATGAGAATCGCCAACTGGCGCCATGGCAGGAACAATGGCTCGATGCCGTGCGTGTCTATGCGCAACGCTACCCCGACGAGGCGCAATCGGCCGAAATATTCGCCCGGTTCATGCGCGAATGCCCCGACGCGGCGCGGCGCGAGCTGGAAACGGGCCATCTGACCGGTTCCGCGTGGCTGGTCAGCGCCGACGGTGAACGCGTACTTCTGACGCACCACCGCAAGCTCGGCCGCTGGCTGCAGCTGGGCGGTCACGCCGACGGGGATGTCGACCTCGCGAATGTCGCCCTGCGCGAGGCGGAGGAAGAATCCGGCCTGCAGCACCTTTCCGCCGATCCGGAGCTGTTTGACCTGGACCGCCACTGGATTCCCGATCGCGGCGACACACCTGGCCATTGGCACTACGACATGCGGTACGTGGTGCGGTGCAGCGGGTCCGAATCGTTCGCCGTGAGCGAGGAATCGCTGGACCTTGCCTGGCGCGACATTCGTGCCATCGCGGATGACACGCAGGCGGACACTTCATTGCGCCGGATGGCCACCAAGTGGCTGGGCCGCCATTCCGCCAATTGAACGTTTGTTCGGTGTGCAGCGAAACGGCCGCACGCGGCGGCCGTTTCGCAAACTTCGCAGCATGCGGACGATCGCTTACTCGCGACCGCTGTATTCGCCGGTTACCGTGCTCACCAGGATGCGCGAACCGTTGGTGACGTATTCGGGCACCTGGATCTCGATGCCGGTTTCCAGCTTTGCCGGCTTCGGCCGCTTGGTGGCCGTCGCTCCCTTCATTTCCGGGGCGGTGTCGACCACCGTCAACGTCACCGTTGCCGGCAGCTGCACGGCAACCGGCTGGTCGTCGATCAGCTGCACGTAGCAGGTTTCCATGCCATCAACGATGAAGCCCGCGGCATCGCCGATCGTGGCGGCATCGAGCATGTACTGGGTGTAGTCCTCCACGTCCATGAAGACGAAGGTATCGCCTTCGCGGTAGGAGTAGGTGGCCTGGCGGCGCGACAGGTCGACTTCCTTCAGGTCGTCTTCCGCGCGCAGTGACAGATCGAGTTTCTGGCCGCCGGGCACGCTGTACATGGTGAAGCGGAAGGTCACGTTGCCGCCACGACCCTGCGGTGAACTGCGGTCGATATCGCGGATCTGGTAGACCTTGCCTTCGTGCTCGACGACGTTGCCGCGTTTGACTTCGGATGCTTTCATGGGATGCGAAGAGTTGAGGGGTGGTAATCAGCGCGGCTGCAGGCGCACGGCGCCGTCGACGCGAATTGTCTCGCCGTTGAGGTAGCGGTTCTGCAGGATGAAGCCTACCGTCGCGGCGAACTCCTCCGGTTTGCCCAGGCGTGACGGGTAGGGCACCTGTGCGCAAAGCGACTGGTATACGTTTTCCGGCATGCCGTCGACCATCGGCGTGTGGAAGACGCCCGGCGCCACGGTCATGACGCGGACGCCGATGCGGGCGAACTCGCGCGCCATGGGCAGGGTCATGGCGACGACGCCGCCCTTGGAGGCCGAATACGCGGCCTGACCGACCTGGCCTTCGAAGGCGGCGATCGAGGCGGTATTGACGATGACGCCACGTTCGCCGTCTTCGCCCGGGGCGTTGTGCTGCATGAGATCCGCCGCACTCTTGGCGACGTTGAACGACCCGACCAGATTCACCATCACGGTGCGCGAGAAGGTATCGAGCGCCATCGGGCCTTCCTTGCCCAGCACGCGTCCAGCGCCCAGGATGCCCGCGCAGCTGATCGCCGCGTTGAGGCCGCCCAGGCCGGCCTGCGCGGCCTTGAGATTGGCGGTCACGTCCGCTTCGCTGGTGACATCGGTGCGGAAATAGCGGGCGGCGTCGCCCAGCTCCGCCACCGCGGCGGCGCCCTTCTCATCGTTGACGTCGAGCAGGGCCACCTTGGCCCCGTTGGCGACCAGGTAGCGCGCTACCGCCAGGCCCAGGCCCGACACGCCGCCAGTGACGACGGCCTTGATCTGATTGAGTTCCATGGAGTCCTCCCGAGACGGCGCAGCCCGGGCGGGCTGCGAAAACCGCCATTGTAGCCGGTCGGCGGGCTGCGATGCCGTAGGGGTCTTCCTGCCGCTACAGGTCGCGCAGGAAGAACCGGTCGCAGCTGAAATGGCCGGTGCCGCCCATCGGCGCGCAGATCTGCGCGAACCCCATGGCGCGGTATAGCGACTGCGCCGCGTCCATGCCGGTGAGGGTTTCCAGATAGCAGCGCCGGTACCCCAGCGTCCGCGCAGCGTCGAGGCACTGGTTGATCAGCGCCTTGCCGGCGCCCAGGCCGCGCAGTGCGGGAAGAAAATACATTTTGCGTAGTTCACAAACGTCCGCATCGCCGCCGATCAGTGCCGCGACGCCGCCACCGCCGAGCACCTCGCCGTCGCGTTCGACGACGAAATAGGCCGCACCGGGAATCGCGTAGGCCTGGGCCATGGTGTCAACCTCCGCATCGTTGATCGCGAAGCCGGGGCCATCCGCGCCGAACTCAGGCATGACCTGGCGGATGATGCGCGCCATCGCCGGATTGTCGCGCAGTTCGATGGGGCGAATGTGGAAAGCGGGTTCGTTCATGCGGGCAGTGTCGCGGAGCCCGGCGTGCGGGCATCGGTCGGGGTTGGGAAGGAGCCAGCCGCCGGGCGTTACAACGGACGGCGGAAATCCAGGTCGTAGCGCGTGCCATGGACCAGCACGTGCAGGCGCAGGTTGGTGATCGAGATCGGCGCCTGGGGGCCGGCCTCGGTGATATTGGACGGCCCGACATCCCGTGGATCCACCAGCGTGACCCCGCCGTGACCGACCACTTCCATCACGTTGTCCGGCCCGATCACGGCCGCGGTGTCGGCGTCCAGGCCCAGGCCCAGCGCGAAGGGATTGAGCGCCAGGGCGCCGAGCAGGCGGCCGATGCGGTCGCTGGCGGCGCCGCCCTGGTCGATGACCACGCGGTTGGTCAGGCCCAGTCCCGGCGCCAGTGTGACGCCACCGATGCGTGGGGTGATGCCGGGATCGCCACCGGCGAGCATGTGTTCGGTGATGGCGGCGGCGCCGGGTCCCATGCCGGCGATGGCAATGCCGTCGGCGTTGCGGCGCCGGAGCAGTTTGGCCAGCGTGGTGCCGCCGATGAGGGTGGTGAGCTTGAGCGGATGGATGGTGGCCAGCACGATCAGGTCAGAACTTTCGATCGCGGTGACCGTTTCCGGGCGTTCGGCATCAGCGCGGGAGGTCAGGTGCAAGCGGCGTACTCCACCGGCACCCAACGCCAGCAGGTTGCTTTCCAGTTCGTCCAGGCCGTGCGAATCCAGTTCTCCCGCCAGCACCAGGGTCACCTGGGCGCGCTGCGAGCAGATCGCCAGCAGACGTCGCGCCACGCGCTGTTCTTTGTCCAGTCCTGCCCAGATGCCGATGGCGACCAGGAAACCGCGGGATTGATCAGGAGCAAGTCGGGCCGGCACGCGCAGATCCTCTCGAAGGTCCGCCGGGATGGTAGCAGCTGCGCCGCTGGCTGGGGCTGCCGGTGCAGCCGATGCGCGGTGCAGTCAGCGCTCGGGCCGGCGCGTATTCCATTGGGTGAAGAATTCGGCGAATGCCGCCGCCGGCAGCGGCTGACTGAACAGGTGACCCTGTGCCAGCGGGGTGCCCCGATCCACCAGAAAGCGCTGCTGGTCTTCGTTTTCGACGCCCTCGGCAGTCACTGACAGCCCCAGTCCCTGGGCGATGCGGATGATGGCATCGCAGATCGCCGAATCGGCGCGGTGGGTCGGAATGCCCTGCATGAAGGTATGGCTGATCTTGATGCCGTCGATCGGCAGTCGACGCAGGTAGTTGAGGGCCGAATAGCCTTCGCCGAAATCGTCGATGGTCAGGCACACGCCGAAGCCGCGCAGGGCGGCGAGGGTGTCCTGGGTGTCGGGGATGTCGTCGATCAGCACGCGTTCGGTCATCTCCAGCTCAAGGCTGGCGCCGGCGATATCGAATTCATTGAGTGCTGCGCGGACGGTTTCAGCGAGACTTTCGTTGAGAAACTGGCGGTAGGACACATTGGTTGCGATGCGCAGCACCGGCAGGCCGGCATTGCGCCAGGCGCGCAGTTGCCGGCAGGCCTCGCGGATCACCCAGGCGCCGATGGGTACGATGTCGCCGGAATTCTCCGCGTGGGGAATGAACGCGGCGGGTCCGATCCGCCCGAGATGGCGATTGTTCCATCGCAGCAGGGCTTCGGCCGCAACGATACGGTTGGTCGCCAGCTCGATCGTGGGTTGATATTCCAGGTGGAACTCGCCGTTCTCCAGCGCGCGGCGCAGCTGTGATTCGATCAGCAGCCGGTCGGACAGGTTGCGCGCCAGGACGGGGTTGAACATCTGCCAGGTGTTGCGTCCGCGGCGCTTGGCTTCGTGCACCGCGGCGTCGGCATGATTGATCAGCTGCTGCGCCGTGGTGCCATCTTCCGGATAGCGCGCGATTCCCACGGACACGGTCACCACCAGCTCCTCGTCCGCGTGCCGGAACGGTTCGGTGAACGCGGTCGTGACCCGTTCGGCCAGGCGTTGCGCGACGCCGGTATCGTCCAGGCTGGGCAGCAGCAGTACGAAGGCGTCACCGGCAAAACGTGCCGCAAAGGCCTGGTCGGCGGCGATCGAGCGCAGGCGTTCGGCCGCGGCCGTCAGCAGCACGTCGCCGGCAGCATGGCCGAGCATGTCGTTGACGACCTTGAACCGGTCCAGGTCCACATACAGCACGGACGGCCCGCGATAAGGGCGCGCCGCGGCGATGGCCTTCTCGATCTCGCCGATCAGGCATCCGCGGTTGGCCAATCCCGTGAGGACATCGGTGCGTGCCTGGCGTTTGAGCTCTTCTTCATTGAGCTTGCGGTCGGTGATGTCCTGCAGGGTTCCGCCCACGCCGTGGATCTGGCCGTGACGGAACAGCGGCGCCCCCTGGATGCGCACCCAGCGACGCCGGCCGATGGCGCTGGTCATCGGTAGTTCCAGGTCGAATGGCTGGCCGGATTTCGCGGCCGCCATGGCCTGCTGCATGCGTGTGCGGTCATCGTCACTGAAGAAGCTCAAAGCCCGCGTCACGCTGACCGTGCTGCCATTGGGCAGGTCGTGGATGCGGTACATCTCCTCGGTCCAGAACAGCTGTTCTTCGCCCGGGTCGTACTCCCAGCCGCCGATACTGGCCAGGGCCTGGGTCTTGTCGAAGAGCTCGCTGGCGCGCTTGAGCGCGGTGACGTCGCTGTAGGTGGAGATCACCTGGAACGGTTCTTCGCAGCCGGGCAGGAACTGTGGCACGGTACTGATGTTGAACCAGCGATACAGGCGCAGGTGCGGCAGCCATACGCCGACCAGGGTGCTCTCGATGGCAGTGCCCAGGCGCAGTGCGCGCATCGCCGGCAATTCGGGAAACGGCAAGGGCTGGCCGCGTTCATCCTCGAAGCGCCAGTCCCGCAGCATCTGCGGCTCGCTCCGCGTCAGCTCGGTCTCGGTCAGCCCGAGCAGCCGGCAGCCGGCCGGATTGACCGACAGGATGGTGCCGTGCGCGTCCTGCACCATCACCCCTTTGTCCACGGCCTGCAGCAGGGCCCGGTAACGCGCCTCGGAGGCGCGCAATTCCTTGTCGGCCTCGCGCCGGTGCGTGATGTCGCGTGCCACTGCCACGATCCGGCGGGCCTCGCCGTCGATATAGACGTTCGAATGCACTTCGACCGGAAAACGCGTGCCGTCGGCACGCTGGTTGGTGGTTTCGACGGTGACCGTGTGGCCCGGCAGGAAGTTGCTGAGCACCTCGCGCATGCGACCGGACGGCAGGTCCGGATTCAGGTCGTACACCGTCATCTGGCGCAACTGTTCCAGCGAATGACCGTAGATACGGCAGGCGGCCTCGTTGGCGTCGATGATGCGGCCTTCCTCGTCGTGCAGCGTCACCGCATCCGGCACGGCGTTGATCAGGCTGCGATACCGCGCGGCCACGCTGTCGGTGGAGTGTTCCAGTTCTTGCAAGGTGGAACGCGCCAGCGCGAGCGTCTGCAGCAGGGGGCCGTCGGCGCCGCCGCGGGCGATGATCTCGTCCAGCGCAGCCACCAGTGCATCGGCCGCGGCGGTATCCGCAGCCGAATCTGACGTACGTGGCTGATCGCCGTGATTCAAGAACGACTCCAACCGCATCCGCGCCCCCAAGGCCCCTTGGAACGTGTGCGGAACCAGCATAGCACTGGCATTCCGCGCTGGCGTCGGGCGCCAGGCGGCATGGCACCGTTTTTGACCGGCCGGCGGTGCCCGGCGCGCAAGGGCTGCGGCCGAAGTGCGCCGGCACCCGCGTGGGACCGGCCACTGGCCTCAGGCAGCGGCGCGGGCAACCTTGCTGTTGGTTTCCCGGCCGAGCTGTTCGCTCAACCAGCGTCCGGTGGCGATCAGCCGGTCGAGATCAACGCCCGTGGCGATGTCCATGCCATGCAGCATGTAGACGACGTCCTCGCTCGCCACGTTGCCCGTAGCACCCTTCGCATAGGGGCAGCCGCCCGTCCCCGAGACTGCCGCGTCGACCACGCTCACGCCCAGCTCCAGGCAGGCCAGGATGTTCGCCAGCGCCTGCCCGCGGGTATCGTGGAAATGCACGGCCAATGCATCGATCGGTACCACGTCAGCCACGGCGGCCAGCATCTGGCGCGCCTTCACCGGCGTACCCATGCCGATGGTGTCGCCCAGCGAGATCTCGTAACAGCCGGCTTCGTACAGCCGCCGGGCAACACGTACCACATCGGCGATCGGCACCTCGCCCTGGTAGGGACAGCCCAGTACGGTGGAGACGTAGCCGCGCACCTTGACGTGATCTTCGCGCGAACGTTCCAGCACCGGCAGGAAGCGCTCGATCGATTCGTCGATGCTGGCATTGATATTGCGCTGGCTGAACGCTTCCGACGCGGCGGCAAAGACAGCGACTTCCTCCACGCACACGGCGCGGGCACGCTCGTAGCCCTGCAGGTTGGGCACCAGTACGGGATAGCTGACGCCGGGACGCCGCTGGATCGACGAATAGACCTCCGCCGCATCTGCCAGCTGGGGCACCCACTTGGGGCTGACGAAGCTGGTGGCTTCGATCGATACCAGGCCCGTATCCGACAGCCGGTTGATCAGTTCGATCTTGGTGGCGGCCGGAACAATCGCTTTCTCGTTCTGCAGGCCGTCGCGCGGGCCTACCTCGACGATCCGCACAGCCCGCGGCATCGCGCTCATCGGCGTCCTCCGCGCTGGCGCGCCAGGATGGATTTCTCGAAGGCCTCGACACTCTGCTCACTGCGGCGCAGCGCCAGTGGCTTGGTCGAGAAGATGGCGTGGTTGCGCACGATTTCCAGCATCTGCTGGCGGTTGCCGCGCACGTAGACGTGCAGGTCGGTGCCGGTCTTGTTGATCGTGCCTTCGAAGCGGGCGTCGATGATCAACTTGGCGACACGTTCGCTGTCGACGTCGAACAGTTCCAGGGTTTGTCCACGCACCTTGTACTGGGCGAAGAAGAAGGATTTCTCCGGCGTGGGCTTGATGCCATGCGGCGCGGGCAGGTTGACCAGGCCCTTGAGCTGCGCGTCGGAGACCACGAGATAATCGTTGCCGCGATCGTGCACATAGTTGACCGGCACGTGCAGCTGCTTGAGCGGCCCGCCCCGTTCAGCCTGTTCCAGCACGTGGAAACGGCACTCGTGGTCGACGTAGAACGCGCTGATATCCTGGTTGTCACTGCCGTCGGGCGAGGGCTCCTCGTCGGGCACCCACAGGCCTTTCCAGCGGGTGTCGCAGCTTTCGATGTTGTCGCCCAGGGGGGCTTCGAAACGGGTTTCGCTGCAACCCGTCAGCACCAGCGCGGCGACGGCGCAGGCGGCCAGCCAGTGCGCGCCAGAGCCGGACAGTCGGCGGAGTGAGCTGTTCATTGAGCCTCCAGTCGGACCAATATGGCGTCTGCATCGACGAAATCACCGGCCTGCGCCTGCAGGGCGGCAATCACGCCGGCCCGTGGTGCGCGCAGGGCGATCTCCATCTTCATCGCTTCCATGATGATCAGTTCCTGGCCTTCGATGACCGCATCCCCCGCGTTGACCTTGGTCAGCACGATGCGGCCGGGCATCGGCGCGGCCACCCGGTCTCCGCCGCCGCCGCCCGTGGCGGTGTAGGCGAAGGCCTGGACGCGCTCGAAGCTGTGGCGCGTCGTGCCGTCGTGCAGGACGACCTGGTTCGCATCCGCCGTGGCATGCAGGCGCTGCGCGGCGCCGTCGATCTCGGCACTGAAGGCCGATTCCTGCCAATGCGCATGGCGTACTTCCAGGCGTGTGCTGCCGATATCAAAAGTGTAGCGGCCAGCCGCGCCGTGAGCAGCGATTTCAATGGTTTCGCCGGCGCAGACCAGCACCACCACGCGCTTGCCCGGATGCCCCAGGCGCCAGCCATCGGCGCTGTTCCAGGGGGAGTGCGGGTCCGCGGCTGCGCCCGGTGTGGCCGTGGCCTTGCGCTCCTGGTCCAGCAGCACGATTGACGCGGCGGCGGCCAGCAGGCGCGCATCCGTCGCGCCCGGTTGAGGCAGAAATTCGTCCAGATGCCGGTCCAGGTAGCCCGTATCGATGGTGCCGTCCGTGACGGCCGGATGCCGGACCAGGCGTTCGAGGAATTCCACGTTGGACTTGGGCCCCGTGATCTGCGTCGATGCCAGCGCTTCGCGCATGCGCTGCAGCGCGTCGGCGCGCGTGCGGTCCCAGACGATCAGCTTGGCGATCATCGGATCGTAGAAGATCGTGACCGTGTCGCCTTCGATCACGCCGCCGTCGATGCGCACGTGACGCGAGGGCTCGGGCAGGCGTAGGCGGGTCAGGCGGCCCGAGCCGGGCAGGAAATTCTGCGAGGGATCTTCCGCGTACAGGCGCAGTTCGATGGCGTGACCATCCGCCGGTACCGACTTGTTGCGGATCAGCGAGGCCGGCAGCGGTTCGCCGGCGGCCACGCGCAGCTGCAGTTCGACCAGATCAAGATTCAGGGTCAGCTCGGTGACCGGGTGCTCGACCTGCAGGCGCGTATTGATTTCCATGAAGTAGAAATCGCCGCCTTGTCCCACGATGAACTCGACAGTACCGGCGTTGGCGTAGTCGATTGCCCGGGCCGCCGCGATCGCGGCATCACCCATGCGTGTCCGCAGCTCGGGCGTGACGAAGGGCGAGGGCGCTTCTTCCAGCACTTTCTGGTAGCGGCGCTGCGCCGAGCATTCGCGCTCGTTCAAATGGATGATATTGCCGCTGCGGTCGCCGAAAACCTGGAATTCGATGTGGCGCGGTTTCTCCACATAGCGCTCCAGCAGGACGCGGTCGCGGCCGAAGGCGTTGCGCGCTTCGCGCTGGCAGGATTCCAGGTTCGCGGCGAACTCGCCCGCATGGCGCACGATGCGCATGCCTTTGCCGCCGCCACCGTGCGCGGCCTTGATCATGAGCGGAAAGCCGATGCGTTCGGCCTCGCGCGCCAGCAGGGCCGGGTCCTGGTCCTCGCCCGTATAGCCGGGGACGACCGGAACACCATGCTGCTGCATCAGGATCTTCGCGCCGGCCTTGGACCCCATCTTGCGCATGGATGCGCCGCTGGGGCCGATGAAGGTCAGCCCGGCGGCTTCCACCGCTTCGGCAAAATCGGCGTTCTCGGATAGAAAACCGTAGCCCGGATGGATGGCCTGCGCACCGCTGGCCTTGGCGACCGCGAGGATCTTGTCGCCGCACAGATACGATTCCGCCGGGCGGCTTCCGCCGATCGGCCAGGCCTCGTCGGCCTGGCGGACATGCTGCGCCGTCGCATCCGCTTCGGAATAGACGGCCACGGTGCCGATGCCCAGCCGGCGACACGTGCGGATGACCCGGCAGGCGATCTCGCCGCGATTGGCGATCAGTACCTTTTTGAACAAACCCTGCATTATTCGCCTTCCTGCTGATCCATGGAGGCCGCCGCGCGGCGGCGGCGGTGCGCTGGCCACTTGTCCGCTTATTCTGGCGCGTGGCAGACGGCTTCGATGTTCACGCCATCCGGATCCAGAACAAAGGCGGCGTAGTAGGTCGGGTGATAGTGCGGGCGCAGTCCCGGACCACCGTTGTCGGTGGCGCCGGCGGCGAGCGCTTCACGATGGAAGGCGTCGATGGCGGCGCGGTTCGGCGCGACGAAGGCGACGTGCAGGCCGGTCGGCGGCGTATTGCCGGTGCTGATCCAGAACGTCGGGTTGCCATCCTTGCCATAGCCCAGATGGTGTGTATCCGTGCCGGTCATCTCCGGCGTGACATCCAGCACTTCGCCGTAGCCGAGCGTGGCCAGCACGCGGGTGTAGAACGCGCGGCTCTTTGCAAAGTCGGCAACCTTGAAACCAATGTGGTCGAGCATGTCAGTTCTCCTTGGCCCAGTCCGGGGCCCGTTTTTCCAAAAACGCCGAAAGACCATGCTGGCCTTCGGCGGATACGCGCAGCCGCGCGATCAGCGCGGCATTTTCCAGATCGGTGGCCTGCTGTTCTTCCGACTGCATCCCGCCGATGCGCAGGGCCAGCGCCTTGGCTTCCGCCTGGGCGCGCGGACCGCCCTTGCCCAGCCAGTGAACCAGGCGGTCAACGGCTTCATCCAGGGCCTCGGGCTTGACCACTTCATGCAGCAGGCCCAGACGCTGCGCCTGCGCGGCGTCAAACACCTCGCCGGTGACGAACCAGCGCCGTGCCTGACGGGCGCCGATGGCCGCCACGACATAGGGTGAGATGACGGCGGGTACCAGGCCCAGTTTCACTTCCGACAGCGAGAACTTGGCCCCTTCCACACCGACCGCGATGTCGCAGCAGGCGATCAGGCCGACGCCGCCGCCGTAGGCGGCGCCGTTGACCCGCGCGATGGTCGGCTTGGACAGGTAGTTCAGCGTGCGCATCAGCGCGGCCAGGCGCTGCGAGTCGGCGCGATTCTCCGCCTCGTCGGCGCCGGCCATGGAACGCATCCATTGCAGGTCGGCGCCGGCGGAGAACGACGCGCCTTCGCCCGTCAGAACCACGATGCGGATTTCCGGATCCCCGTCGACGGCGGCCAGGGCCTCGGTGAGCTGGGCGATCAGGTGTTCGTCAAAGGCGTTGTGGACGGCGGGACGCGCCAGGCGGATTTCCGCCACGTGGCCGCGCCGGCTGACGACAATGGATGGGCTCATCAGGAACCTCCGGCAAACCCGCATGATAACTGCGGCCGCGCGGCGGGTGGAGGCAAGACGCCAGCGCGTCGCCCGTGCCGTGGCTCGCCGGTGGCTGAAGCGCCGGCCGACGCTCCGGCAAGGGCGCAATGCCGCGCACCACCGCTTTCCAGCCTCAAATGCGGATATAATCGAGAACCATTCTTATTTAAGGCCGGATCGACCGTGCGCCTGTCGGAACTCAGTCTTGGTGCCAGCGCCACTGTGCGGCATGTCGAGGATGCTTCGCCGGCCGATCCGATCGCGCGGCGCCTGCGCGACCTGGGCTTCGTGGCCGGCGAGGAAGTGCGCCTGGTGGCGCGCGGCCCGGTCGGTGGCGACCCGCTGCTGGTGCAGGTCGGATTCACCCGTTTCGCGTTGCGGCTGACCGAGGCCGCCCGTGTCTTCCTGGCTCCCGCGGCGGTGTGATCCCATGACAGCCTTGCGTATCGCACTGGTCGGCAATCCCAACTGCGGCAAGACCGCGCTGTTCAATCTCCTGACCGGCAGCCGCCAGAAGGTCGCCAACTACGCCGGCGTGACGGTCGAGCGCAAGCAGGGCCGTTACGTGGCGCCGTCGGGCCGCAGCGTCGAGCTGCTCGACCTGCCGGGCACCTACAGCCTGGACGCCACCAGCCCCGACGAAGCCATCACCCGCGACATCTGCCTGGGCGTCTTCCCGGGTGAATCGCGCCCGGATCTCCTGGTCTGCGTCGCTGATGCGACCAACCTGCGCCTGCATCTGCGGTTCGTGCTCGAAGTGCGCGCCCTGGGCCTGCCGATGGTAGTGGCGCTCAACATGGTCGATGCGGCGCAGCGTCGAGGTATCCGGATTGACGTCGCGGCACTCGAGCGCGAGCTGGGCGTGCCGGTGATCGAAACGGTCGCCGTGCGCCGCGGTGGCGCGCGTCCGTTGATCGAGCGGCTGGACCTGGATGTTTCCGCACCCGCACCTGGCGAGGCAGCGGCAGGTGATCCGCACGCCCAGGTCCGCCAGCTGCTGTCGCAGGCGGTGACGATGCCGCGGCGAACCGCTGTGTTCGATGACGCGATCGACCGCGTCGTGCTGCATCCCGCCTGGGGGCTGATGATCCTGGCCGTGCTGATGTTCCTGATCTTCCAGAGTGTTTTTTCCTGGGCCGAGCCGCTCATGGAAGGCATCGAAGGGGGCATCAAGGCGCTGGGTGCCTGGTCGTCTTCAGCGCTGCCGCAAGGGCCTTTGCACAGCCTGATCAACGACGGCCTGTTCGCCGGACTGGGCGCGGTACTCGTGTTCCTGCCCCAGATCCTGATCCTGTTCTTTTTCATCCTCGCGTTGGAAGAATCCGGCTATCTGCCGCGCGCCGCCTTCCTGCTCGACCGCCTGATGTTCAAGGTGGGATTGAGTGGCCGTTCCTTCATCCCGCTGCTGTCGAGTTTTGCCTGCGCCATTCCCGGCATCATGGCCACCCGCAGTATCCAGGACCCGCGTGACCGCCTGACCACCATCCTGGTGGCGCCGCTGATGACCTGCTCGGCGCGCCTTCCGGTCTATACCTTGCTGATCGCCGCGTTCATTCCCCAGCGCACGGTGTGGGGCATCTTCAACCTGCAGGGCGTGGTGCTGTTCGCGCTCTATGTGGCGGGCATCGCCGGTGCGCTGGCCGTGGCCTGGGTGATGAAGCGACTGCGTCGCGATCGCAGCGAGCACGCGCTGATCATGGAACTGCCGTCCTACCGGTTGCCGCATCCGCGCGACCTGCTGCTGGGTTTGTGGGAGCGCACCGGGATCTTCGTCAAGCGCGTGGGAACGATCATCCTGGCGCTTACCGTATTGCTGTGGTTCCTGTCGACTTTCCCCGCGCCGCCCGAAGGGGCGACGGGGCCTGCCATCGACTACAGCCTGGCCGGCCGCATCGGCCGCGCCCTGGAATACGTGTTCGCACCGATCGGATTCAACTGGCAGATCTGCATTGCGCTGATCCCCGGCCTGGCCGCGCGCGAGGTGGCGGTGTCGGCACTCGGCACGGTGTACGCGATGTCCGGTACTGATGACACGATTGCCCAGCAGCTGGGGCCGGTGATTGCGACGCAGTGGTCGCTGGCCACGGCACTGTCCCTGCTGGCGTGGTATGTGTTTGCGCCGCAGTGCCTGTCCACCCTGGCGACGATCCGGCGCGAAACCAATTCCTGGCGCAACGTCTGGCTTGCCGCGGGCTATCTTTTCGCGCTGGCCTATTTCGCCGCGTTCCTGACTTTCCAGATCACCCGGGCACTGACATGAGCGAGACTGGCCTGATGGTGCAATACGTCATCATCGCCGTGGTGGTTGGCGTCAGCGCGGTCTCGACGCTGCGCCGGCTGGCACCATCCGTGTTTGGACGGTTGCTGGCGATGCTGAGCCGGCCGCTGGAGCGGTCGTCGCTGGCCGTCGTGCGCCGCGCCGGCCACGGCCTGCGCCAGGCGATTCCCGCGGCAGTGGGCGGCGCCTGCGGCAGCTCGGGCGGATGCAGCCGTTGTGGCGCCTGCCCGACGACGTCGGTACCTGCCCAGGACGTCGCCGTCATGCCGCTGGCACCGCCACGCCCGT
Organism: Tahibacter amnicola; assembly: GCF_025398735.1. Taxonomy (NCBI): domain Bacteria; kingdom Pseudomonadati; phylum Pseudomonadota; class Gammaproteobacteria; order Lysobacterales; family Rhodanobacteraceae; genus Tahibacter; species Tahibacter amnicola. The sequence goes on along the minus strand of NZ_CP104694.1, from coordinate 5,215,214 downwards.
TGCGGTGATCGCTACTGGCTGACCAGAAAGTCCACGCGGGCGTAGCTGCCGCCGGCGGCGAGCGCCGTCACCGTGTGTTCGCCGCTCGCGGTGTATTCGTGCTCAAAGGGTTTGGCCGAATCCAGGTCGGCGGCCAGCCGTCCGTCCACCAGCCAGCGCACCCGTCCCTGCACACCCAGGGCACGCAGGGCGAGCCGCGGTGCGGTTGCACTGCCCGGTGCGCGCATCAGCGTGGCGCCATCGCGAACCCCGTCGATACGTAGGCTGAGCGTCTGTTCGAGACCGTCGTCGACGCAACCGGCACGTCGCGGTGGCAGGGACGAACGGCGACGCAGATCCGCATCGAGCCACGGCTGTGCCAGTGCGGGCCAGCGCGCAATCGCTCGCAGTGTCTCCCGGGGCGCGCGGCAATCGCCCGTCAGGCGCTGGTTGGTCCGCGCATCGACCCGCACGTTCAGCAGCGGGGATGACCACTGCGCGGCGTCGCGTTCCGGCAGCGTGGGCGGCGTCGCGCCGTCGAGGATCCAGGCGGTGCGCTTCTTGTGGCACAGCTGCGGCCTGGCCGGGTCCAGCGGCAGGCCCAGCGGCCAGCAGATGTCGACCTGCGCCACGTTCGGCGGCGGCACGGGCGGCGTTGCATCCGCGGCGCGACGCGGCAGGCTGTCATTCGCCTGGAGCAGCAGCGGAAGGGCCGTGATAGCGCCGTACTGGCCGGGCATGGGCGTGCCGTCGGGACGTCCGATCCATACGCCAACCGTGTAGGCCCGGGTGGAACCGATCGCCCATGCATCGCGGTAGCCGAAGCTGGTGCCGGTTTTCCAGGCCATGCGTGCGCGCCGGCCCGGGTCGAAGGTTTCCCGCTGAACGCCCGGCTGACCGTTGGCTTCGAGGATGTCGCGCACGATCCACGCGGCGCCTTCGTCCATCAGGCGTCGTTCGACGAGCGGCGTATCTATTGTGTAGCGCACTGCCCCGGCCAGGCCGCGGCGGTTGAACGCAGCGTAGGCGCCCACCAGATCTTCCAGGCGGGTGCCGGTTCCGCCCAGGATCAGCGCAAGGTTCGGATCAGCACCACGGGGAAACTGGAGATTCGCCCCGGCATGCGACAGGCGCGCCGCAAACCGGCTTGGACCGACGCGATCCAGCAGGTCGACTGCGGGCACGTTCAGCGACAGGCGCAGCGCGTCGGCGGCAGCCACCGGGCCGTTGAACGCCAGGTCGAAATTGCCGGGGCGGTAATCCCCGAAGGCCTGCGGCGCGTCGATCAACAGGCTCTCGGAGTGAATCAGGCCGTCTTCGATGGCCAGCGCGTAGAGGAAAGGCTTGAGCGTGGATCCGGGCGACCGCACGGCCTGGATCATGTCCACGTGACCCAGCCGCGTCGGGTCGCCGAACGCGCCGGACCCGACATAAGCCAGGGTTTCCAACGTGGAATTATCCACGACCAGCACGGCGGCCGAGGTGCGTTCCGGTAGTCGGCCCAGGTAGGTGCTCACCCGCGTCTCCATCGCCGCCTGCAATTCGCGATCGATGGTCGTGGCAATGACGCGGCGTTGCGGCGCTGCCTGCGCCAGGCGTTCGGCGAGCAGCGCCGCCTGCATCGGAGGCTCCAGGGCGCGAGCAGCGACATTTTCCAGCATGGCGTCGCGCGTGACGGCTTCGCTCCAGCGTCCGAGCGTTGCCATGCGCCGCAGCACCTTGTCACGGGCGACCTGGGCGCGCGCGGCATGGCGGTCGGGACGCAGGCGGCTGGGCGATTGCGGCAGCACGGCAAGCAGGGCCGCTTCCGCATGACTCAGGTGCCGTGCCGACTTTCCCAGGTAGGCCCAGGAGGCCGCTTCCACACCCTGGATGGTCCCGCCAAACGGCGCGTAGGTCAGGTACAGGCCCAGGATCTGGCGTTTGTCCAGGTGGGCCTCCAATTGCAGGGCGCGCAGCATCTGGTGCACTTTCCCCCACGGCGTGCGCGAATGCGGCTCGAGAATCCGTGCCACCTGCATCGACAGCGTCGAGCCGCCGGAAATCGTGCGCCGGTGCCAGATTGCCTGGCCCACCGCCCGCAGCATCGATCCCGGGTTCACGCCCGGGTGGTGATGGAACCAGCGGTCCTCGTAGGTGAGCAAGGCATCCAGGTAGAGCGGCGAAACGTCCTCCGGCGTGACCGGATAGCGCCAGAGGCCGCTCTCGTCCGGAAAGGCGCGCAACGGCGTGCCGTCGCGCGCCAGCACCACGGTGCTGCCGGTGGTCGGATCCGGCAAGGGCAGGGGAAATACCCGGTCCAGCACCACGGCCAGCAGCAGGACGCCGGCTGTGCACGCCACCATGCGACGCGCCCATCGGCGCATCGCCGCGGCGCGTCGTTGCCGGACCGGATGGCTCACGGCTCGCGTACCTCGATGGTCGCCGGAACGCTTTCACCGATCGCGCGCAGTTGCGGGCGGTACATGTCTTCCACCGATGTCGGCGGAACGACAAAGGTGCCCGGCGACACCGCGCGGACGAGGTAGAACACGTTCGCCTTCTGGCCCTTCTGAAGGCTGAGCGCAGCGACATAGCGGTCGTCGCGGAATTCCTCGTGCGTCACGTCGGCGGCATACGCCCGTTCGGCCACCTGCACGCCGTTGACCACGACGTCGGCCCACTGCCTGGAGTCGGTGAGATTGAAATTCTCCAGTTCCAGGCCGGCCGGCAGCAAATCGACCAGCAGGGCGTCTTTCATTGCCTGGCGTGCTTCCAGCTGGATGCCGACGATCAGTCCTTCGCCTTCCTTGAGCGAGGTGCCTTTCCATTCGGCGCCATCAAGGGTGTACCAGCGACGGCGGATGAAGACGGCGTTCTCATCGGGCGGTGGCGCCTGGTTGGGAATGCCGGCGACGTCCTCGGAGACATAGAACGGCCCCTCGCCGGCCGGTTCGATGCGCACGCCAGAGGCGATCTCTGCCGGCGTGAAGGTGCGCGTCCACAAGGCCGGTGAGACGAGTGGCGTCGTCGTGCCGCCGATGACGAGCTTGCCTTCGATCGCGGCGGTGTTGCCGGCGACGAGCTGCTTGCCGAGACGGGCGATGGCAACCTGGTCCTGGGTGCTCAGCCAGATGCGGGCGGCGTGCTTGTCCGTCTTCTCCTGGCGTCGGGCCACCAGCTCGCGGCCCAGCTGGACAACGCGCGCAGCGTGTTCCGGAGTTGCCAGGTCGAACTGGTGCAGCAATGCCACCATCAGCGCGGTATCGCGCAGGTCGGAACCGTAGTCACCGAGCCAGGCTGGCCGTTCCACTTTCTTGGCAAAAGCCTCGGCGATGGCCTTTTCGCCGCGGACCTTGTCGCCTTGCAGCGTCAGCGCTATGCCCAGGTGCACCAGCGGCAGGGCGGTAATGGATTTCTGGCGTTCGTTGTCGAACAGCGTGCGTAATGTGCCCAGCGGCGCCCGTTGTACCCGGGCGAGCACGTAGGCGGACCAGGCCTGGTCGGCGAACCGCAGGTGATCGGGATGATCATAGGAATAGTAGGGATGCCCGCCGGAAAGCAGATCGTCATTGAGGCGCTTGAGGGAGCGTTGCAGCATCTCCTCCGGCACCGCAAAACCACTGTCGCGCGCGTCGAGCAGGAACTCCGTGACGTAGGGCGTCAGCATCTCGTTGACGTGACTGTCACCGCCCCACATGGAGAAGTGCCCCGAGGGAATCTGCATGGACGAAATGCGGCTGATGGCCCTGGCGATACGGTCGCGACGGGCCGCTTCCGGCACCGGTGCGAGGCCGAGGATCTTCGCGTGTGCCTCGTCCAGCGCAAGCAGGCCATACGCCTTGCTCGTCGTCTGCTCGATACAGCCGTAGGCATAGTCCAGCAGGTGGCGCATGGCGCTGGCAAACGGCAGGGGTGGCAGGCGGCTGACGCTGATGCTGGCTGCCACCGTGCTGGGCATCAGGCCTGCGTAGCTGCCTTCTCCGAGCGAGATGGGAGTGGCCGTTTCCAGCGCCCGCGGCGTGGACAGCACCACCGACGGCCAGGCCGGACGGATCGCGATTTCATAGTCTCGCTCGATACGGATGTCGCCCGCTTTCGCCACCAGCCGGAAATGGCCGATGCCGTTGCCTTCACCGGCCGACAGCGGGAACTGCGCGGTTGATTTCGCGCCGTCGTCGAGTCGGATCGCACGACGGCCATTGTCGACACGCAGCGGCGCGGTAGCTTCGACGCGCAAGTCGACATCCTGCGCGATACCCGAGAAATTGGTGACATCCAGGGTCAGTACGGCCTTGTCGCCCGGTGCGAGCGCGCGCGGCGACGAGACTTCCGCCACCAACGGTGCGCGCACGATCGTCTCCGCCTGGGCGTTGCCGTACCGGTCGGCGCCGAACACCAGCGTGGCGACGCGCAGCGTGCCGTTGAAATCCGGTACGGCGAGCGTGACCTCTGCGGTACCCTGGGCATCGAGCTGCACCGGGCCGGAATACAAATCGACGGTTTTCACTTTTGCGGTCGGGCGGCGCGCCTGCGGCAGGGCCGACAGCAACAGGTCGCCGCCGTAACGCAGGCGTGCAGTGCTGCCCTCGAAACTTTCGATGACGCGGCCGTAGAGGTCGTAGGCGTCCACACCAAGACGGCGCTGGCCGAAGAACCACGCTGTTGCGTCCGGCAGCGGAAACTGGGTGATGTTGAGAATGCCCACGTCCACGGCGCTGACCGTGACGTAGGCCTTCTGTCCTGCCAGGGCCGGCGCCTTGACCGTGACGGCCATGTCCGTCTCGGGCTTCATCGATTCGGGTGCGGTGACCGTTACCGCCACCTTGCGATCGCCGCGGTCCATCGGCACGTGCACCACGCCCACCGCGCGCGCCGGTGTCACCTTCGAACTGGCCGAGCCGCCGCGCAGGAGAATGGTGCTGATGTAGACGTCGTGACGTTCCCAGTCCGCTGTGACCGGCAGTTCGAACTCGGCGCGATCTTTCACCTGGATCGTCCTGGCCAGCAGCAGGCGGTCACTTTCCACCAGCAGGATGCCCGTTGCTCCCTGGGGCGGTGTGACGGTGACCTTGAGCGTATCGCCGGCGCGGTACTGCGATTTGTCCAGTGCCAGCTTGACCTTGTCCGGACGTGCCTCCTTGCCGGCGTTGTCGTTGTCGTAGCTCCAGCCGGCAACGAACGGGAACCGCATGGTCAGTCCCGTGGCGGGATCGAGCACTTCGAGGCGGTAGTTGCCCCAGGTCACCGGGAACTCGATCTTGCCGGCCTGTCCGGCGTCCAGCGTCACTTCGCGGGTGTCGCCGGCCATGTAGTGGCGCGTGAAATCAAATCGCCAGCCGCTGTCGCGATCGTAGTTCCAGTGATAGTCGCGCTCTTCGCGAACCAGCGTCACCTTGACGGTGCCGGCGGCGAGCTGTCCTTCCGCATCGCTGCGCACGATCTGGAAGCCGGCGCTGCCGTTGGCGGGCGCGCCGTCCTTCAGGTCGAACAAGGGATGCACGCCGACCAGCGTGTCGGCCGGCCATTGCGTGCGTTTGAGCGTGCGCGTGACGGTGCGTCCGCCACTTTCGTAGACGCTGCCTGAAATGATGGCGCTGATCGGCGCCGCTGGCAGCGCGGCGGCCGCCAGGGGTACGCTGGCGGTGAGCTTGCCGTCGTTGTCCAGTGCCTGGTCGATCACATCCTTGGCGCCCTTGGGCAGCTCCAGCGTGGGATCGCCGAAGTGATAATCCTTGAGCTTCTCCACGGGATGGGTCTCGTTGGCCAGCGTCAGCCGGGCCGTGAATCGATTGCCACTGGCCGGCGCGCCGTAGAGATAGTCGCCTTCGACGGACAGCGGCAAAGCCTCGCCGGGACGCAGCCGCGCCGCGGTGGAATCCAGGGCCAGTTTCAGGCGTTCGGGCAGGAATTCCTCCACGCGGAAGGTGATGGCCTGGCTGGCTTCCTTGGCCGCCGGGTCGACGCGGAATTCCACCTGCCAGCGGCCCGTCGGTACATCCGCGGGCAGCTCGTATGACCATTCCACCAGTCCCAGGTCCCGTGGCTCGAGCCTGGCCTGCGCCCAGGTCTTGCCATCCGGTTGCTTGAGCGTCAGGAACAAGGGCTGCGGATCAATCGGCTTGCCGTCGAAGTCGCGCAGCAGTGCCGACAGCCGCAAGGTTTCGCCCGGGCGATACAGGTCGCGACCGGACCAGGCGAACACGTCGAACCAGGTCTGCTTGCGGCCGGCGACGACGAAGTCGGAAAGATCCAGCGCCGGTTGGTTCATCGGCAGCAGGGAAATGTCGCGTCCGTGGCGCGCGACCACCACGTGGCTGGCGTCGAGCTTGTACGGAATCAGCGCATTGCCGTCGTCGTCAGTCCTGGCGCTGACGATGGTCTCGCCCTTCTTGTCGAGGATGTCAATGTCGACGCCAGAGGTCGCGACGCCGCTTTTGAGCGAGGCGGTGTGAACGAACAGTTGCTCCTTGTAGACACGCGTGTGCAAGCCGATATCGCTCACAAAGAAGTAGCAGGTCTCCCAGGCGTCCTTGAAGCGCCCCGCGCGCTTGAGCACGGCGAAATACACGCCCGGCACGCTCAGTTCCGGAAGATCCTGGATCGGCAGGTAGGTGACCGCGCGTTCGTTCTCCTTGCCTGACACCGTGAAGCGATTGGCGTAGACCGAGTCGGCGATAGCGGTGAGCGGCGTGCGGCCGCTGTAGTGGTAGTCCGAGTCCAGCTGGTAGTCGTAGCGGCGCCCATTGCCCTGGAAAGAGGCGAAGAACTGGCTCAGTTCCTTCTCGCGGACGCGGAAGAACTCCACGTCGACTTCGCGCACATTGACCGACACCAGCGGCAGGCCGCGTGTATCGCGTGCCGGCAATACGTGACCCTGTGATGCGAAGGCGACCGCCGGTTCCAGCGGTCCGGTGAATATGTCGCGGCGGAAGTTCGCCGGCAGGGTGCTGCCGCCGGCGGCGGCGATCTCGCCGGTAAAGGTCACCGAGTAGGTTTCGTTGGCCTTGACGTACGGAAAGCGCAGCGTGGTGCCGTCCTCATCCAGCGACCAGGCGCCGCTGACAACGCCGCCCTTGGCGTCCTTGACGCTGATCAGCTGATCGAAAGCCAGGGCGCCGGCCAGCGGCTGGGAGAATTCCAGCACGATCGCCAGCTGGCCGTTGTAGGGCTTGGCATGGGCCGACGCAACCGTGAATTCCGATGGTGTTGCCGGCCGGGTCTCAGCGACGCTGGTGGTTCCGGTGGAGACCGCTGGCGCGGGCGGTGCCGACGGCGGTGAACCGCATCCACCGAGCGTGAGGACAGTGGCAGCAAGCAGGGTGAGAATCGACAGGGAGCGTGGGGCAAACGCTCGGGCCGCGCGGTACATACGAGAGCACCTGGTGGGTGGGGGCGCGGCGAGTATACGAATGACCCGTGGCCGGCCGCGGGCGTCGTCGGGCAATTGCCGGGCAGAATTTCCGGGCTGTGCACCGATCGACGCCGCCGGTGTGAACTGGGTTAAGGTTCGCCAGGCCCTGAACGGAAAGAGTCCGCGTGAGCACGGCTATCGTCTGGTTCCGGCGCGATCTTCGCGTCAACGCCAATCCGGCGCTCGAATGGGCGTTGTCGTGGCATACCCGTGTCGTGCCCGTGTATATCCACGCGCCTGGCGAGGAGGGTGACTGGGCGCCGGGGGCGGCGAGTCGCTGGTGGCTGCACGGATCGTTGGCGGCGTTGGGAGAGGACCTGGCGCGCCGCGGCGCGCCCCTGGTGCTCGCCCGCGGCGCCAGCCTGCGCGCGCTGCGGGAGCAGATCAAGGCGACCTCGGCCGTGGCCGTCTACTGGAACCGGTTGTACGAACCGGCGGCCGTCGCGCGCGACACGCGCATCAAGCAGGCGCTCGCGCAGGACGGCATTGACGTGCGCAGTTTCAATGGCGCGCTGCTGAACGAGCCCTGGGAGCTTCATAACGGGCAGGGCGAGCCGTACCGCGTGTTCACGCCGTACTGGCGCAAGGCGCGGCCGTTGGTCCAGCCGCGTGCCCCCTGGGTCGCGCCGCAGCGGATACCGGGAATGCCCCACCACGCCGGACTCGCCCTCGACCAGCTGCGCCTGATGCCGCGGGTAGCCTGGGACCAGGGCCTGCGCACGACCTGGTCGCCCGGCGAGACCGGCGCACAGCGTGCCCTGGCCTGTTTCGTGGCAGGCCCTGTCGCGGGCTACCAGGCCCATCGCGATCATCCGGCGGAGCGCGGTACATCGGCGCTTTCGCCACATCTGCATTTTGGTGAAATAGCGCCGGCGCAGGTGGTCTGGGCGCTGCAGATGGCGCGGCTGGAAACAGCGTCTCCGCGCGCGGAGGATGTCGAGAGCTTTGTCCGCGAACTCGGGTGGCGGGAGTTCTCCCGCTATCTGCTGTTCCACTTCCCGGACACCGCCTCGGCCAACCTCAACCGCCAGTTCGATCACTTCGACTGGGCTGTACCGGACCCGTCGCTATTGAAAGCGTGGCAGCGAGGATTCACCGGCTATCCCATCATCGACGCTGGTATGCGCCAGCTGCGGCACACCGGATGGATGCACAACCGCGTGCGCATGCTGGTGGCCAGCTTTCTCACCAAGAACCTGCGTTACCACTGGTTGCACGGCGCGCGCTGGTTCTGGGACACCCTGGTCGACGCGGATCTCGCCAACAACACGCAGGGCTGGCAATGGACCGCCGGCACTGGTGCCGACGCCGCGCCGTATTTCCGCATCTTCAATCCCGTGGCCCAGGGAGAGCGTTTCGATCCCGAGGGCGCGTACGTGCGTCGCTGGGTACCGGAACTGGCCGGCCTGCCCGTGTCGCACATTCACCAGCCCTGGCTGGCGGGAAACCGTGCGGACTATCCCGCGCCCATCGTGGACCTTGCGCATTCCCGTGCGGACGCAATGCTGGCCTACCAGGCCATGCGTGCTCCGGTGGCGCCAGGCATCGGCAACAGCGTAAAAAAAGGGCGCCCGGACGAGCGCCCTGAGTCATCCGGCACTCCGCGGAGGGGAGGGAGCCCGGAATGGCAAACGGTTCGGATACCCGTGTCAGAAGAACGCGCGCACCCCGAAGGAAATGGCGCGGCCGGGCAGCGGCACAGCGTCCTTGATGTAGGAGGTGGACAGGCGCGCTTCCTGGTTGCCCAGGTTCGTGCCGTCGGCAAAGATCTCCCAGCTCGTCGTGTCGCCCGTTTCCAACGTGTAGCTGACGTGCGCGTTGACCAGGGTGAAGCCGTCCGTCGGCGTTTCCAGCGGCGCGGTGCGGTCCTGCTTCCGATAGCGCACGATGCCCAGCGAGGCCCGCCATGCGTCGGCCGACCACTTCAGTTCGGTTCCCAGGCGCGCGGGCGCGATACGCGGAAGCGGCGTGCCGTCGTCCAGGCGCGCTCGTACCAGGTCACCCCAGACGCGCCAGTCGTAATGACCTCCCGCGGCCTCGCCGAGCTCGAAGGTCGCATCCGCTTCCACGCCGCGGAATCGTGCATCGTCCTGCGACCACTGGCGCACCGGCAGCTCATCTTCGACCTCGCCGGTATTGGCGAGGTAGATGAAGTCGTCGAAGCGATTGATGTAGCCCGATACCTTCGCGGATACAAAATCGCTGTGGTAGTGCAGCCCCAGCTCCACCTGCGAGGAGGTTTCCTTGCGCGCATCGGGCAGGCCGATCTCGAAGGAGTCGGTGGCGACGTGGGGGCCGTTGGCGAAGAGCTCTTCCTCGGCCGGCGCACGTTGCGCACGATCGAGGTTGAGCTGCACGTGCCAGGGCTCGGAGATCTCGAAGGCCAGGCCGGCGGAAAAGCTGACCGGTGAAAACTCGCGCTGCAGCGGGCCCTGCGGATCGGTCTTGTATTTTTCCGCGCGGGCGCCGAAGTCGACCTTCAGGCGTGACCATTCGCGTTGCTGCAGCGCGAAGAGCCCGAAGCTGCGCGTCAACGTATGCGGTACGAACGCCTCTTCGCCGATTGCCTGGAAATCGCGGCGCAGGAACTGCGCGCCGAAGGCGCCGCGCCAGCCGTCGAGTTCGCGCTGGATCAGCTCAACGCGCCCTTCGTTCGCGGTGTTGAGAAACACGGTTCCGACTTCATCGCCTTCAAATTCGGTGTGGCTGTAATCGGTATGGCCAAAGTCCACGCGCACCGACTCCAGCGGCGATTCGTCCAGGTGCCAGGCGGCGCGCAAGTCATGCCGCGTCTGATCCAGGTCGAGTGTGACGCCTGGTTCGCCCGTGGCCGGGTCGCCCGGCTCGGCCGGGTTGCCGTACCGGTTGAGGAAACGCGATACCGACACGCCGATAAATCCGTGGGTGCCAATCCACGACGCGCCGAATGAACCCGCCTTGGTCGTCAGCGCGCTGTTGGGGACGGTACCGTCAGGGCCGTCATAGTCGTCCGTTTCGCGATGGACGCCGTCGGCATGCAGGACGAAGTCACCAGCGGTGACGTCCAGACGCGCCATGCCGCTGCGCTCATTTGTATTGCTGTTGCCGCGCAGTTCGGCGCGGCCGGAAACGGCGCGTTCCGGGAGGCGTTCCGCAATCCGGCCGTCCACCACGTTGACGGCGCCGCCGATGGCGCCCGAGCCGTACAGCAAGGTGGCGGGGCCCTTGAGGATCTCGATCTGGTCCGCAAGGAACGGATCGATCGCGACGGCGTGATCCTGCGACACGGTGGAGACATCGCCCGAGCCGGACCCGTTGCTCAGCACGCCGACGCGCGCGCCTTCCATGCCGCGGATCACCGGCCGGCCGACGCCGGCCCCGAAAAACGTGGTCTGCACACCGGCTTCCCTGGCCACCGTCTCGCCGAGCGTGGCGGCCTTGGCATCGTCCAGCTCAGCCCCACTGAGCACGCTGACCGGAGCAATCACGGTTTCCGCATCCTGCTGGATCGGCATGGCAGTGACCTGCACGGCGTCGAGCTGGTGCGCCGCGTGGTCGCGCGGTGGTTTGTCTGTCGCGGCATCCGCGGCGGTTTCGGCCTGCAGGGCGCTGCTGAAGGAGGCCGCCATGGCCAGTGCGAGCAACGAACGCTTCATCGGTGACTCCAACCATCGATCTCAATAAGATATGTTATACTGTATCAAAATCTCCCCGCTACGGTCTGCCGAAAGTCATGCTGTGCGCCGCACAAGCCCATCCGATGCGCCCGTCCCATTCCCGCGTGAACGCTGAAAACACTCCGCCACCGGCCGACGCCGCATCCCATCGGCTGGCCCGTTTCGCTGATCGTTTCGGGGCGACGGCTTCGTTCCTGTGCGCGGTCCACTGTGCGCTGCTGCCGTTCGTGATCGCCTTGCTGCCCGCCATCGGCCTGGGTTTCCTGGCCGATCACGGCATTGAGCGTGGCTTCGTCACCTTCGCCTGCGTGCTGGCGACGGTGACGCTCTACCTGGGCTATCGCCGTCATGGCCGTGCGCTGGGGTTCGGTTTGCTGGTGCCGGGCATCGCGCTGCTGCTGACCGGCGTCCTGGTCGACTTCGACAGCTATGCCGGTGTGCACGCCGTGCTGGTGAGCGCCGGTGGAACCCTGGTGGCGCTGGCACACGTGCTCAACCTGCGCCTGACCCATGTGCACACCGAGCTGTGCCGCCACGGGTGATTGTGTAACCGCGCCGCGGCTGCCTAGCATGGCGGCGGTCCATGTGAAGACAGCGGTCCGATGAGTTCTCCGTTCACCCATTTTCGTCCGTTGCCCCCGGCCCATTCCGGTTGCGGCCATGACCATGGCGATGGCCACGATCACTCCCATGGCCACGACCACGCGGGTTCCAGCGGTGATGACCATGCCGGGGATACTCACGGTCACAGCCATGCCGAGCTCGATGACGAGCATCGCGCGCACCTGGCGCCCTACGCCGGTGACGACAAGCGCATCCGTCGCCTGCTGCTGGCCTTCGGCCTGACCACCATCACCCTGTTTGCGGAAGCGGTCGGTGGGTGGCTATCCGGTTCGCTCGCCCTGCTGGCGGATGCCGGCCACATGCTGGTCGATGCGCTGGCGCTGCTGTTCGCCTGGCTGGGTGCCCGCTTTGCACGGCGTCCGGCCGATTCGCGGCGCAGCTTCGGCTACGCCCGGCTGGAAGTGCTGGTGGGCTACACGAATGCGGTCTCGCAGCTGGTGCTGGTGCTCTGGATCGTCGTCGAAGCCGTCATGCGGTTCCTTTCCCCGGCGCCGATTCTTTCGGGAATGATGCTGGCGGTCGCCGTGGCGGGCTTGTGCGTCAACGTGCTCGTGCTGCAGGCACTGGGCCATCACGACCACGACGATCTCAACACCGCCGGTGCGCGGCTGCATGTCATCGGCGACCTGCTCGGCTCGGTCGGTGCGGTGTCGGCGGCGCTGGTGGTGCGTTACATGGGATGGCTGTGGGCCGACCCCGCGATTTCGATCTTCGTTGCGGCCCTGATCCTGTTCAGCGCGGTCCGTCTGCTCAAGCGCTCGGCGCACATCCTGCTCGAGGGCGTGCCGGAAGATGTCCGCGTCGACACGCTGGTACAGGTGCTCGAAGCCGAGGTATCCGGCGTGCGCGAGGTCCATCACGTTCACGTCTGGCAGCTGGCGGGCGGAGTGCGCGTGGCCACGCTGCACGCACGACTGAATGACGGCACCGCGCCCGACGAGGCGATCCTGGCCGTCGGACGCGCCCTGCGCGAGCATTTCCGGATCGAGCACGTGACGGTGCAGCTTGACGGAATCGTCTGCAGCGAACCCAAATGCGAGCCGGCCACGCCGCGTCCCCCGACCGGCTGCCATCACGCCCATTGAAGTGCCCCCGGGCAGCCGGCCGGACCGGCCGGTTTGCGCAGGGCGCCGGCGCTGGTAAGCTACGCGACCATTCGCATGATATTTCTGGAGTGATTCGAGATGGGCAAAGGCGACAAGAAGACGCGTAAGGGCAAGACCTATTCGGGCAGCTACGGCAACGTCCGTCCGCATTCGATCAAGACGACCGGTGCGTCCAAGGCCGTGAGCACGAAGTCCGCCGCGAAGAAGGCTGCAGCCCCGGCGGTCGCCAAGAAGCCGGCGGCGAAGAAGCCGGCGGCCTGATTCGCCCGCTTCCACGCTCTGGCTGGAATCACGAAACCCCTGCTCCGGCAGGGGTTTTTGTTTAAGGGACCGCCGGCAGATCAGCAGATACGGCGGCCACCGGCGTAAAGCGCGCGGCAGGGGTTGCCGCCCATCCAGTAACACAGTTCGGCCGGGTGCCGGATGCCCCATACCGCCACGTCCGCGCGAAGGCCCGTGGCCAGCGCGCCACGGTCGTTCAGGCGCAAGGCCCGGGCGGCGTGAACCGTGGCCCCGCGAACCGCCTCTTCGGGCGTCAGGCGGAAAAGGGTGCAGGCCATGTTCATGGCCAGCCGAAGCGACAGCAGCGGAGAGGTTCCGGGATTGAGGTCGGTGGCCACCGCCATTGGCACGCCGTGTTCGCGCAGCAGCTCGATCGGTGGCAACCGGGTTTCGCGCAGTGCGTAGAAGGCGCCGGGCAGCAGCACGGCGACCATGCCGCTGGCCGCCATCGCACGCACGCCCTGCACGCTGGTGTATTCCAGGTGGTCCGCGGACAGCGCCGAGAACTCGCTCGCCAGGGCCACGCCGCCGAGGTCGCTCAGCTGGTCGGCATGCAGCTTTACCGGCAGACCCAGGCCCCGCGCGGTTTCGAAAACCCGGCGCGTCTCGCTGTCGGTGAAGCCGATCTTCTCGCAGAACGCGTCCACGGCATCGGCCAGGCCGTTCGCCGCAATCGCCGGCATCATGTGGATGCAGACTTCATCGACGTAGTCCGACTGGCGCCCGGCGAACTCCGGTGGCACGGCGTGCGCGCCGAGAAACGTCGTGGAAACACCGATGCCCAGATCTTCACCGATGCGGCGCGCCACGCGCAGCATCTTCGATTCGGAATCAAGGTCCAGCCCGTAGCCGGATTTGATCTCGATCGTGCTGACACCCTCGGCAACCAGGGCGCGGGCGCGCGGCAGCGATTGGGCAAGCAGCGCGTCCTCGCTGGCGGTGCGCGTGTGTAGCACGGTAGAGACGATGCCGCCGCCGGAGCGGGCAATTGTCTCGTAGCTCACGCCATTGAGGCGCTGCTCGAATTCGGCGGCGCGATCACCACCGAACACCAGGTGGGTGTGGCAATCGATGAGGCCGGGGCTGACCCAGGCGTCATCGAGTGATTCGACCGTATCTGCCAGTTCCACCGGCATGCCCGGGAGATCCTGCACGCGGCCGGCGAAGGTCAGAACACCGTCTTTCCAGGCCAGCGCGCCGTTCTCGATGGCGCCGTAGGCATTGCCGTTGTCCGTGAGGGTGGCCAGGTGGCAGTCGATCAGCAGATGGTCCCAGGGTTTGTCCATGTGGGCTTGTCCAGAATCCGTATCGGCGCGGGCGCAGAGGGTAGCGTAGGGACGGTGGGGCTTGGCGTGCGGTCCGCAAGGCGCCACCATGCGCGCCAGTTTGCGGGACAGGGCGCAGATCGTCCACCGCAGTCAGATCACCCAGGAGGATGCGATGAGTGTGCTGCGTGCCGATCACGTATGGATGCCCCACGGTTGGGAATCGAGTATCGACCTGACCATCCGCGACGGCGTCTTCGCGACGGTGGCCCATTCCGGCGACGGGACCGCCGCGCGCCTGGGGCGCTGGGTCGTGCCCGGCATGCCGAACCTGCACTCGCATGCGTTCCAGCGCGCCATGGCCGGCCAGGCCGAACGCCAGACGGATCCGGCCGACAGTTTCTGGACCTGGCGCGAAACCATGTACGCCTTCGCCGGCCGTGTGCAGCCGGACGACCTGCGTGCCATCGCCGCCCAGCTGTACATGGAAATGCTCGAAGCCGGATTTACACAGGTGTGTGAATTCCACTATTTGCATCATCGTCCGGACGGCGGGCGCTACGATGATCCGGCCGCCATGTCGCGCGCCCTCATCGAGGCGGCGGAGCAGACCGGCATCGGCCTCACCCTGCTGCCAACGCTCTACCAGACCGGTGGATTCGATGGGCGCGCCCTGAGCGAGCGCCAGCGACGCTTTGCCCACGCCACCGACGCTTACCTGGATCTCATTGCTATCCTGCGCAAAGGGGAAAATGACACTTTGCGTGTCGGCGTCGCGCTCCACTCGCTGCGGGCGGTGCCGCCGGAGTCGCTGCGCGCCGTGCTGGAAAGCGGGCTGGTGGACGATGCCCCGATACACATCCACATCGCCGAGCAGACGGCGGAAGTCGACGATTGCCTCGCCGTGCGCGGCGCCCGCCCGGTGCAGTGGTTGCTCGACAATGCGCCGGTGGATGCCCGCTGGACCCTGGTGCACGCCACTCACCTGGATGACGCCGAAGTGCGTCGACTGGCCGAAAGCGGCGCGGTGGCGGGCCTGTGCCCGACCACCGAGGCCAACCTCGGCGACGGCGTGTTCCCGTTGCGCGGCTACCTGGATGCCGGTGGTGTCCTGGGCGTGGGCTCCGACAGCCATATTTCCGTTTCCCCCATCGAAGAGCTGCGCTGGCTGGAATACGGCCAGCGTCTCGTCGCGCGTCGCCGAAATATCGCTGTTTCCGAATCCAGCGACAGCGTCGGCGAAACCCTCTGGGGCGACGCCTTGTTCGGCGGTGCGCGGGCCAGCGGCGTGCCGATCGGCGCGATCGAAGCCGGTGCGGCACCGGCCGCCGGACACCGCGCCGACCTGCTGGTTCTCGATGATGCCGCGCCGCAGTTCGCGGGTCGCCCCAAGCACCAGGTGATCGATACGCTGGTCTTCTCGGGGAATCGCAATCTGGTGCGCGACGTGATGGTCGCCGGGCGCTGGTGCGTGCGCGACGGCCGTCACCGCGACCGCGACCTCATCGAGCAGCGCTACGCGGAAACGATCCGCCGCCTGCAGGATTGACGGGGCCGCGCCGCCGCCTCAGCGCGGCGGTTCGCGCAGGATACCGGCCAGCGTTGCCAGCGTTCCGTCGTGGCGGGCCGGCTGCATCTTGAGCAGATGGGTGAGTAGCGGATACACGTCGATGTTGTCGAACACCGGAATGACCTGGCGTGCCTTGAACGCCGGTCCCTGGGCCAGAAACAGGGCGCGCATCGACGGCAGGGCCGGGTCGTAGCCGTGCTCGCCGCGGGAGTGCCCCGCGGCATGCCGGTCTTCCCAGGCGCGCGTGGCGAACACCCAGCCTTCGGCGGCCACGCACACGATCGGCGGAATCCGTTCGTTACGCCCGTAGTGCAGGCGGGTGGGAATTTCGGACTTGCGCCAGCACTGGCGGTGCGGGTGCGGCGCCAGCAGGGTGCTGTCCGCATAGTGCTGCTGACCTGGCCGCGGACGGAAACCGGCGACCACGCCCACCGTCACCGGTTCGATCCGGTTGATGTCGATCTCGTCATCGATGGTCATCACTTGCTGCGGACTGGACGGGGCCTGGCCGTGGTCGGACACGACCACGGTATTGAGGCGCCCACGCAGGCCGCGCCGGTCCAGCTCGTCGAACAGGCGCCCGATCGCCGCGTCGATCTGGCGGAGCGCCTGGCCCAGGTCGGGTGAATCGGGTCCGACATCATGGCCGGCCCGGTCGACCTGCTCGAAATACAAGGTGATGAACCGCGGCCGCTGATCTTCGGGCAGGGAAAGCCATTCCAGCACCGCATCGACGCGCTCGTCCGGCGTCACCGAACGACTGAAGGGACGCCAGAAGCTCGGACGCACGCCAGCGATGGCGACGTCTGATCCCGGCCAGAACATCGTGGCGCTGCGGATTCCCTGGCGCTCCGCGCCCACCCAGATCGGTTCGCCACCCCACCAGGCGGGATCGGCGGTGGTCCTGGCATTGTTGTAGACGAAGTGCCGGCCGTTGGCGGCATCGTCAATGACATTGTGGACAATGCCGTGATGATCCGGGTAGAGACCGGTCACCAGGGTGTAGTGATTCGGAAAGGTCAGGGAGGGAAACGAAGGGCGCAGCCCTTCCGCGCGCACTCCCGTCGCCGCCAGGGCGGACAGGTGCGGGGTGACGCCGCGGTCGAGGTAGTCGGCGCGGAAGCCGTCGATTGAAATCAGTAGCAGGGGATCGGCCGGGGCAGATGCACGGCGGACGGGTTGGCTGCCGCACGCCGCGAGGCCGAGCGCAAGACAAAGCAGGGCAAGGACGCGGCAGGCGCGCCGGAGGGCGAAGGCGTTACTGGGCATGGCGGGAGTATGCCAAAGCGTCTTGTCGAGCGCCCGTCACGAAGAGGGCGCAGTGACTCACCACGGCGTCACGCCGAGGTGATCCTTCTCGACAGCGCCGTTACAATGCGCTAGCACGGTGCTGCCCGGTCGGCAGCACGCCCGGCCTATAATCGCCGCCTCTTTTCCGGAGATGGCCATGACTGCCCCGACCCGCATCGATACCACCCGCGTCGTCCGTGCCCCGCGCGGGAATACCCTTTCCTGCAAGAGCTGGCTGTCGGAAGCCGCCTTCCGCATGCTTCAGAACAACCTCGATCCGGAAGTGGCCGAGAACCCGGCCGAGCTGGTGGTCTACGGCGGCATCGGCCGCGCCGCGCGCAACTGGGAATGCTTTGACGCCATCCTGCGCAGCCTGCGCGAGCTCAACGACGATGAAACGCTGCTGATCCAGTCGGGCAAGCCGGTCGGCGTCTTCCCCACCCATCCGGACGCTCCGCGCGTACTCCTGGCCAATTCCAACCTGGTGCCGGCCTGGTCCACCTGGGAACACTTCAACGAGCTGGATCGCAAGGGCCTGATGATGTACGGCCAGATGACGGCCGGTTCGTGGATCTACATCGGCAGCCAGGGCATCGTGCAGGGCACCTACGAAACCTTCGTGGAAATGGGCCGCCAGCATTACCAGGGCAGCCTGCGTGGGCGCTGGATCCTCACCGCCGGCCTTGGCGGCATGGGCGGCGCCCAGCCGCTCGCCGCCTCGCTGGCCGGCGCCTGCTCGCTGACGATCGAATGCCAGCAGAGCCGCATCGATTTCCGCCTAAAGACCCGCTACGTCGACGAACAGGCCACCGACCTCGACGACGCCCTGGCCCGCATCGCCCGCTACACCGCCGCCGGGGAAGCCCGCTCGATCGCCCTCCTGGGTAATGCGGCCGATGTGCTACCGGAAATGGTCCGCCGTGGCGTGCGGCCCGATGCAGTGACCGACCAGACCAGCGCGCACGACCCGGTTAACGGTTACCTCCCGCTGGGGTGGACGGTCGAAGAGTGGCTGGAACGCAAGAAGTCCGACCCGGCCGGCACCCGCGATGCGGCCAAGAAATCCATGCGTGTCCATGTCGACGCCATGCTCGCGTTCCACCGCATGGGCGTGCCGACGTTCGATTACGGCAACAACATCCGCCAGATGGCAAAGGATGAAGGCTGCGAAGACGCCTTCGCCTTCCCCGGTTTCGTGCCGGCCTTCGTGCGCCCGCTGTTCTGCCGCGGCATCGGTCCGTTCCGCTGGGTGGCGTTGTCGGGCGATCCGGAAGATATCTATAAAACCGATCAAAAGGTAAAAGAGCTGATCCCGGACGACCCGCACCTGCACAACTGGCTCGACATGGCCGGCAAGCGCATCAGCTTCCAGGGCCTGCCGGCGCGCATCTGCTGGGTCGGGCTGGGACAGCGCCATCGCCTCGCGCTGGCCTTCAACGAGATGGTGCGCAACGGTGAGCTCAAGGCGCCGGTGGTCATCGGCCGCGATCACCTGGACTCCGGTTCCGTAGCCAGCCCGAACCGGGAAACCGAGGCCATGAAGGACGGCAGCGACGCGGTTTCCGACTGGCCGCTCCTCAATGCGCTACTCAATACGGCCGGCGGTGCCACCTGGGTGTCGCTGCACCATGGCGGCGGCGTCGGAATGGGATACAGTCAGCACTCGGGCGTGGTGATCGTCTGCGACGGCAGCGAGGCAGCTGACAAACGGCTGGCCCGCGTGCTGTGGAACGATCCTGGCACGGGGGTGATGCGGCATGCCGATGCCGGCTACGAGATTGCGCAGCAGTGCGCTCGCGAGCAGGGCCTGAAGCTGCCGATGCTGGGTGTGTAAGTGTGCTTGCAACCCTGTCGGAATGGCAGGGTTGCAAACCGGGTGCCGGTACGGCGGCGACGCTTTACCGGCGCACGAAGGTGTGCAACTCTTAGCGAAAGGGAACATGAGTTCCCGCGCGGTTTGTGTACTGCTGTCTACGAACGGTGCGTAGCGCCCGTCTGGCAGTCACCGGGGGCGAATTCACGCACTATTGTGCCGCTCAACAGGTAGCGATACAGTTCGCTACCCCATAGGTAGCGAGGTGCCCTATGTCGTTCCCAAGACCAGGCGAGCCGGTCCGCGGCTCACGTTCCGGTACGCCCGTCATGGCCCTGTTCGACCTCCTGGGCCGCCATTGGACAATGGGCATCATCTGGAATCTCGAACAAGGCCCGGCCACGTTCCGTGAGCTGCAGGCCCGTTGCGAAAACGTTTCTCCCACCGTGCTCAACCGTCGCCTCGCCGAATTGCGTGGCGCCGGCATCGTCGAGCACTCCGAGCAGGGCTACCGGCTGACGCGTCCGGGCACTGCGCTCTACGGCCTGCTGGTGCCCCTGGGCACCTGGTCCAAGAACTGGGCGCGGCGCCTCGAGCGCGAGTGACGCACAACGTCCAGGCATCCCACCGGCTTCGTTGCGGGCCGGTGGAAGGCCATCAGGGCCTGTCAACACCGGTGGAAGGGAAGGGGGCGGCGTCCAGCAGGCCGCCGTAGGAAAGTACGTCGCCGATGATCGGCACCGCGAATGTCACGTCGAAGCGGTAGCGCCCGTCTTCGATGCATTTGCCTGCGCGCGAACGGGGCAGCACCCATCGCGGCAGTGGAATACCTGCCAGCCAGGCACGACGTAGCTTCCAACGCCAGCCGCCGTTTTCAATTTGCACACCCAGCGCCAGCCGGACCGGCCCAGTCTGCTCGATCCAGCAGCCGTCCGGCCAATTCCCGGTGGGCGAGAACGTCGAACACATCCAGGCTGCGCCATCGCCGAATCGGCGGTCCCAGTGCAGGGCGCCGGCGTCGTGATAAATGTGCACGCGCATGGCGCAGCGCCCGGCGTGCGGCGGAATCCCCAGCCGACGCGCGATCCTTCGGCCCAGAACGCCCGCCACGCCGCTGCCAAGACGGATGTCGACCGTTCCCGACAGCTCACCACCCTGCCGATGCAACTGTTGCAGCAGCGGATGCAACTGTTCGAAGGCGGGGCCGAACCAGTCGCTGACCAGGGGCGTCACGGTGCGTGATCTCCACCTGCCGCGGCTTCGCCTGGCCTGCGCGTGCCGGCCACCTGCCACAACGTATGGCCGGAAAGCGCGTACTTCTGTTCGAAGGGTGTCAGTGCTTCATCAGGTGACGTGCACGCAATCGTATGCAGGTTCGTCTCCCATCCCAGCTGCTGCAGTGTTTGCGCCCACTCCTGCGCATAGATGGCCCAGTTCGTGCGCAGCACCGTACGGCGCGAACAGGCCAGGATGGCCGGCAGGATCGGATGCGCATGCCAGCGACGCTGTACCTGTTCGGGCTTCGGCCAGGGATTCGGATAGAGAAAATACTGGCAATGGAATCGCCAGCCGGCGCGTGCGGCCAGTGTCCAGAAATCCACAAGATCACAACGCACGAGAATGGCGTTAGACGGGTTTCCCGCGTGGCGGGAATGGCGTTCCCCGTTTCCAGCCGTGCGGCGGATTTGTCCACGCCGATGATCAGCGTGTCGGGGTGCTGCGCGGCCAGTTCCAGCGTGCTGGCGCCAGTGCCGCAGCCCGAATCGAGCACGCGCGGACGGTCATCGCTGGCCAGGCGCGCCGCGAGCGCGTCAAACGCCCGTTGGCCGTGGTCGGCAACGGGACGCCGGAACGGGCTTTCCCAATGACGCCGCACGATTTCCGCCAGCCTTGGATGTGGCCCGGACTGGGCGCTGTCGACGATGCGCGAATTGCCCTGCATGAATTTCCTATGGATAGGCCCGGCAAGCCTTGGATTTGGTGTGGCCGGGAGTTTACAGTCGCGCCTTCGACTTGCCGCCAGATCCCGTGTGTGCCAATGGGCGACGCCCGCCAGTATTTCGACCTTCCTTCCCCGTTCCCCATGAAACGCGGTGGCGTGCTGCACGGCGCCCGCGTGGCGTATGAAACCTGGGGTGAACTCAATGCCGCGCGCGACAACGCGATTCTGATCTTCACCGGCCTTTCGCCCAGCGCGCACGCGGCGTCCAACGCCGAAGACCCGAGCGCCGGCTGGTGGGAAGACATGCTCGGCCCCGGGCGCTACATCGATACGCGCCGCTGGTTCGTCATCTGCGTCAATACGCTCGGCAGCTGCAAAGGCTCGACCGGAGCGGCATCGATCAACCCCGCCACCGGCGAACCGTATCGGCTGGAATTTCCCGAACTGACTCTCGAAGACGCCGCCAATGCCGGCCACGCGCTCGTCAAAGGCCTGGGCATTGAGCGCCTGGCCTGTCTTCTGGGCAATTCCATGGGCGGTATGACGGCGCTGGCGTATCTGGCGCTGCATCCGGGCAGTGCGCGCAGTCATATCAGTATCTCCACCGCGCCGCAGGCGCAGCCGTTTGCCATTGCCATCCGCTCGCTGCAGCGCGAAGCCATTCGCCTGGATCCGAACTGGAACAACGGCCACTACACGGAAGAGCAGTATCCCGAGGCCGGCATGTCGATCGCGCGAAAGCTCGGCGTGATCACCTATCGCTCGGCCATGGAGTGGGTGGGCCGGTTCGCGCGTATCCGCCTGGAATCCGACCAGCGCGACGAAGAACCCTTTGGTGCGGAATTCCAGATCGAGTCGTACCTGGTCGGCCATGCGCGCCGATTCGTGCGTAACTTTGATCCAAATAGCTATTTGTATTTGTCTCGTGCCAGCGACTGGTTCGATGTCGGCGAGTACGGCGACGGCAGCGTCGCGCAGGGCCTCAGCCGCATTGCCCTGCAGCGCGCCCTGGTGATCGGGGTCGAGACCGACATCCTGTTCCCCCTGAGCCAGCAGGAGGAGATCGCCACCGGTCTGCGCGCCGGGGGCGCCGAGGTCGAATTCGTGGCCCTGGACAGCCCCCAGGGGCACGACGCCTTCCTGGTCGATATCACCCGTTTTGGCGCAGCCATCGCGCACTTCCTGGCGCGGCTGTAAACTCCGCGCCACGAAAGCCCTACTCGGACGCTCCAATGCTCACGCTGGATTTCCCAGGCGCCCGCCGCCTGGTCGACGCCCTCGACCGCGCCATCTGTCGCGACTGCCCCACTGAAATCACCGACCAGCTGCGCCACACCCTGTGCAAGCTGATCCGCGACCCGGAGGTGCGCCTGCCCGACTGCGTCTTCGAGCCCGTGGGCGACCACTACGCCCGGCGCGAGCTCTACGTCAGCGAAGAACACGGCTACTGCGTCATTGCCATGACCTGGGGCCCGGGGCAGGGCACCCCGATCCATGACCACGCCGGCATGTGGTGCGTCGAGGGCGTCTGGCACGGATCCCTCGAAATCACCCCCTACGAGCTCACCGGCCGCGATTCCGAACGCTACCGGTTCGAATCCCGTGGCACCATGATCGCCGGTGCCGGCTCGGCCGGCAGCCTGATCCCGCCCCACGAATACCACACCATCCAGAACCCCAGCGACGACGACGTCGCCGTCTCCCTGCACATCTACCGCGGCCCGATGACCTGCTGCAGCGTCTTCAAGCCCCTGGCCGACTGCTGGTACGAGCGCGACGAGCGCAAGCTCTCGCTCGACCTGACCCACTGATTCCCCGTGCCTCCCGGCCATCCGGGAGGCGCTTGGCCTCCGTCTGGCCCGCCCCGCGGGATTGCGCAATCGCCCACAACCCGTATACTGTGCGGCCTGCCTTTCGTCGGCGCATTCGCGCCCGACATGCACCGTGCCGGTGTGGCGGAATTGGTAGACGCGGCGGACTCAAAATCCGTTTCTGGCGACAGAGTGTGGGTTCGAGTCCCTCCACCGGCACCATTTCAGTTCTCCTCGCTGCGTTTCCGTACGTCAGCATCCGCCATGCAATTCCCTTCGTGTGACGCGCGATGCCTGTCGACGCGTGTTGTCAGTTTGCTACAAAGAACGTAACTGGAAAACGCGGCATCGTGTTCAGCGTGCCGGTGTCGTACGTCTTCTTTGCCGTACCGGTCGGCAAATCCGCGTCTCGCCGCTCGCCACGTGTTGCAACCGCTATGACTTTTTGTCACACGCCCGCTGCGTTGCCGGGTGTCACTTTCCTTGCAGAACAAACGATTAGCAGTGACCCGGCTGCAGGCGCGCGCATATTCGCCATCGTTGGCGGGCATCGAGTTTGCTAGCCTTTTCATCCTGGGGAAGCGCTGTCGTCTACGGGGATGACGCCGGCGCCGTGAATACGGTCATTGCTGAGGGCTTTCGTCCGCGGGTGCAGCGCCGCGTTCGAGCGCGCTAGGAGTTGGGGGATGCTGGTAACGTCGAAGAAGCCCGTCACGGGCTTCCGGTGGGTTTTTGTCGCCGCCGGATGGGCATTGTGCGGTTTGGCCAGCGCCGAGCCATGGACACTGGCAGCGGCAGCTTCGGACATCCAGGCTGTCGTACTGAGCCGCCCTGGCCAGAAACCGCTTCGATTGCGCGTTGACGACGGCACCGTCGACGCGGCCTGGCGTCTGCAACGCGTCTCGGGCGATCAAGCCGTGTTCCGCTGGGACCAGCGCTACCACGGCGAGGAATACACCGTGTCCGTACGCCTCGGCGAACGCATCGATTTCCACCAGTTGGCCGAATCCCTGGGCAAGAACGCGACCGGGCAGGTCCCGACGGTCGTGCAGCCCACCCGTACCCCGAAGCTTCGGACGCAACGCTGAGCGTCGCGTCCATCCTGTCCAAAGAAACTTCCATGTCGAATCTCAAAATGGTGTGGCGTGCCCTGGCAGCGGTGTTTGCGTCGGGGGCAATGGCCGTCGCTTCCGCTGCAACGACCGAACTGGTGAACGATGTCGATCTGCGGCTTCAGACGGCCGCGTCGGCTGCGCAGGTCCAGATTCGCCCGATGGCGGATGTCGGAAACATCACCGTGATCGAGCTCGACGGCGAGTACGCCCGCCCGCTGACCTCGCCGCGCATCGACGTCGCCCACACCTACTACACCAGACACCCGGACGATGTTGATTTCCTCATCGTCTTTACCACGTTCGAGTTCGATACCGGCCCCGCGACAGCGTTCTACTCGGCCATCCGCAACGATGTGACGGGTATTGGCATTCCGCCGGTGGATAACGGCGCGGCATTCGGCAGCCCGCAGCGCCTGCAGGGTTACATCGACATGGCGGCCACTGGCCGCTACGCGCTGAACCCGTCGGACGTGCGCTATCCGTCGACACTGAACGTACTGGCGCACGAAGTGATGCACCGGTGGGTCGCGGCGGTGCCGTTCCGCCAGGCCAACGGAAGCAACAGCAATGATCTCCTCGGCCGCGACGGCAATCACTGGAGCTACTTCCTCGATAGCGACGCCTCGGTCATGTACGGCAGCGACTGGACGCGCCGCGACGACGGAAAATACGTCGCCACCGACGTGAACCACCGCTACAGCCCGCTGGATCTCTACCTCGCGGGGTTTGCGGCGGCGTCCGAAGTGCCGCCGATGGCGCTGCTGCGCAATGCCGAAGGCGTCGCGACCGGCCTGCCCGTCCTGGGCGCGATAACGGCTGCGCAGACGGAATCCGTATCCATTGACCAGATTGTTGCTGCGGCAGGGCCGCGCTCGCCCGACGTGCAGGCATCGCAGCGCGAATTCCGCGCCGCCATCGTGTTGCTCAAGCGTCGGGGCGAGTCCATTCCCTCGCAGCTGCTGGCCCAGCTGGAACTGCTGCGAACGCGAATGCAGCAGCACTTTGCGCAGATGACCGACGGCCGTGCGCAGTTGCGCATCTTCAACAGCGCACGTCCCACGGATCGCATCGGGCGGCCGTATACCTTGCCGGTGGATCCACCTGCGGAAATTCCGCCGGGCCTGGCCGAGGCCGTCGAATGGCTCAAGCGCCAACAGCATGAGTCGGGTGAGTGGGCTGACCGGCCGACCACCGCGGTCCGTGACACGGCCGCGGCTATCGCCGCGCTCGAAGTGCTCGACCCTGCGTTTTCCGGTCTACCCAAAGCGCGCTATTGGCTGCAGACCCAGTCGCTCACCACGCACGACAGCCGCCTCGCGCGTGCCGCCACGTTGGTGGGAACGGACGATCTGCAGTCCGTCCAGGCGCAGCCCGGTGCAGGTGGCGGCTGGGGACTCAACAGATCCTTCGCCGCCAGTACGCTCGATTCGACCATGGTGGCCGAGGCCCTCACGCAGTACGGCCGCGACCCGGACGCCGTCCGGCGAGTCCTGGGCACGCTGGATGCCACGCAGAATGCCGATGGCAGCTTCGGAGTGGTGAACGGCGGGCGAGGACGCCTTCTGCCCACGCTCCGTGCCGCCCGGCTGCTGGCTCGCCATCGTGAACCTGCTGATCTTGCGCTGACCCGCGCCGCTGCCTGGCTGGGTTCACGGGTTGATGCCGCGGGTGTCGCGGGCGACGTCACGCCGTCTTTCCGTGACACGATCGAGCTCTACGCCCTGATCGGGCGGGTGCCGGTGGAAGAGGAAACAGGCCGCGCCGTGCGCGACCGGGTTCGTACGTGGCAGCAGGCCGATGGGAGCTGGGGCAGTGTCTACCTGACCGCAACCACTATCTCGGCCATGGTCGGCCTGGAGCGGCCCGATCTGGCCGTTGCCGGCGAAATAACCGCGACACCGGCGGCCCCCTCCGTGGGAGAGCGGGTGCGCCTGGAAGCTATTGTCACGAACAAGGGCCGGGTCTCCGAGATCACCGAGGCAAGGTGGTTTGATGGCGACCCCGCGGCCGGCGGCACGCTGATCGGTACCGTACCGATTCCGCGCCTGCAAGGCGGTTCGCAGCAACGCATCGTGGGCGACTGGGCCACCGATGGATTGAGCGGCACGCATGCCATCTGGCTGGTGCTCGATCCTGCCAACACGGTGCAGGAAGTCTCGGAGGCCAACAACACCGCCTCGCGCAGCGTGACGTTCCAGGCGAATCCGGAAGGTCCGGATGTAGCGGTCTACGCATCGGACATCACGGCGAATCCCGCTGCAGTCGACCAGTTTCCGCAGGACGTCACCGTCACCATCGTGGTGCGAAACATCGGCAATACGCCCGTCACGGCAGTGCCTGTCCGGTTGCAGACCGACTATGCGCAGCCGCAGCGGCTGGACGAGAAAACGGTGGATCTCCCCGCACGCGGCACGGCCACGGTGACGCTGCAATTCACCATGACCGATGCCAGCCAGGCGCGCTTGCGCGTACTCGCTGATCCTGAAAATCGTCTGTCCGAAGCCCGCGAAGACAACAACAACGCGCCCTTGATCGTCGCGCCCGTCTCGACGATTGATCTGGCTGTCAGTCCCGCGGATCTCACCATCGACGGCCCGGCAATCGTGGGCCAGGAAGTCGTCTTCCTCGTAACGGCGCACAACCGCGGCACCTTTGCTGCGCCACGCACGCAGTTCCGCGCGCAAGTCGTCCAGAACGGTACGACGTACGCAATCGGCGAGAGCTACATCGAGATTGCACCGGGTGGTTCGGTGCAGCGCCGGCTGACCTGGCGAACGCAGCAGGCAGGACCTGCGTCGTTGGCGGTGACGGTTGATTCGGCCAATACCGTGGCTGAATCCGATGAAACCAACAACGCGGCAACACTGGATTTCACCGTTACGCCGCCGACCGGCCCTGACCTGTTCCTCGTCGGCACCAGCCTGGCATTCAATCCAACGCCGGCGCAGCAAGGCGCGCCACTCACTGCGTCCGTGCAGCTGCGTAACGCCGGCTCCGCCATCACCGCACCGTTCACCGTAGCGCTCTACGCGCAATCGCCGGACGCCGGCGGTGCCTTGCTGGCACGCACCACGCTGCAGGGCATTGGTGAGGGGGCGGAACTGCTCGTCACCTTGACCAATGCCGATTACCCGCTGAACACAGAGCAGGCTCTCTATGTCGTGGCCGACGCCGATCACGTCATTGATGAAATCGACGAGGGCAACAACTTCACGGTCAAGTCGCTGGCGGTTCGTCCCTTGCCAGATCTTGCCGTCAATGCCGCGGGAATCACGCTTGTGCCGGCGCTGCCCGTGCCGGGGCAACCCGCGCTCACGCGCATCAGTGTGCGTAACCTCGGCGGGCAGGATGCCTCGAATATCCTCGTGCGCCTGATCCAGGGTGATGCGAGCGGCGCGGTGATTGCCGATAAACCCGTCAGCACCATTCCCGCGCACGGCACCGTCGAGCTGCAGTGGGAATGGACACCGAATGAGAACACCGGTGCGGTGACCGTGGTTGTCGATCCCGCGGGCACCGTGCGCGAGGTCACCAAGGAGAACAACACCGCCACTCTGCCGTTCGATACGCAGAATTCGAATTTCTATACGAGTGAGCGCTACATTTCACCGAATGGCGATGGCATCCGCGATGAGACGGCAGCGGTATTTCGTGTAACAGGCAGCCGCGAGGTCTTCGTCACGGCGGAATCCCGTAGCGGTGTCGTAGTGCGTCAATTCCCACCGATCACGACCACTGGCGATGGCCGTGGCCAGCTGGTGTGGCGTGGCGAACACGATCTTGGCGGAACGGTGCCCGATGGTGACTATTTCCTGATCGTCCGCGATGCGCAGCGGGCCGAGCTGGCCCGGGCCACGGTTGTGGTCGATACCGATCGCAGTTCCGTTCTGGAGGCGGTCGAAACGCGCTATGCGCATGCTTTCATCGTGAACCTGTACAACCTCCTTCCCGGCCCCGCCGGCGAATCGGCGAACTACCTGTTTGGGTACACCAATTCGCCGTTGGGTTCTTCGGTCGCCAGTGGCATCTACCGTGTCCACCGGCACTCGGGTGTGCGGGAAACGGTAATGAGCCCGGTCCGGGGCAACCAGCTTCCGGCGCGTGTGCAGTCGTTCGTTCTCAGTCCCGACGGTACTCGTCTGGTATTCACGCTGGAGAACGGTGGTGGCGTCTATTCGGCCAACGCGCTGGGTTCCGACGAAATCAGCGCTATCGCCGGCGCGGGATACGGGGCGGCTGGTTTCTTCGATAACAATGAGCTGGTCGTGGGAGCTATGGGGCGTCCCGCAGAAATCTTCGACTTCCGCACCAATCAGTTCCGGTCGTTCCGAATGCTGCCGCCGGGGGTTCCACAATTCACACCCCACGGCATTCTGGTGAAGGAACACCAGCTGTTCACGGACTTCATCCCACGCGACCCGGCCGAGCCCGTGGTGCCGCTGGCGCGACCGGTAGAGTCGGGCGCGGAAACGCCGCCACACACGCTGCTTGACGCTGGACGCAGCCACGTGGCCGTTCGTGAAATCAAGAATGGCCGCACCTTCATCCGGATCGTGGACCTGCGTACATCGCAGCAACGGACGATTGTCGATCGCCCGAATCAGCCGCAGGAGCCTGGCCGCGCTGAGGTCGCGTTTGACTGGTTTGAGCGCGGAAACGTCTTGCTCGTGCTGGACGCGCAGACACGTCGCCTGACTCACTATTCGCCGGAGGGTGTCGCCATGGCACAAGCGGAGTTGCCGCCGTTTGCCCGTGTCGGCGATTACGTGCAAGAGCCTGGCAGCCCGCACCATTACCTGTTTGCCGAAGCCAGGTACGATGGTCTGGCCACCGTCGTCAACACCATCTGGCTGAATGGTGATATGACCTTCTACGATCCGCTCCGGCGCCAGATTCATCTGACCGTCTCGGAATGGATCGTTCATGACGGTTTCGCCGAACCGCTCTACAAGCAGGGCGCCACCGAGTTCTTTACCACCGGGCTCGAAGACACGCAGATCCGCACCGAATGGCAAGGCACCGGTTGGCCGCTGGAACTGCCAGCCGACCAGGATCGTTACCCCGCTTTCGCGGACGTCGGCCGCGAGTGGCCAGAGTACTGGCCGGTGCTGACCATGAACGACGGCGCACGGTTGCTTGCCGACGGCCGCGTGCAATACGCCGGTGGTGGCGTGACCGCAGCGCGTTGGCGAGAGGGAAGTGGGATTAACGAGGTCTCCGCTGACCAGACTTCAGCGCTGTCCGGTGGCCAGGTCTTCACTACCCGCATGAACACGGCTGCCGGTATTCGCGCGCGGTCTACGGGCGCTGCGATTGAGCTGTCGGGCACAGCCGCTGATCGCAACTTCCAGCGCTACGAGCTGGAATACGCGCACGTCGGCGCCCCGAACGTGTGGTACGCGATTACCGATCCCAGCGCCACCGAAGTCATCGATGACGTATTTCTGAGCTGGGTACCGCCCGATCCCGGCGCCTATGTCGTACGACTGACCGTGTTCGATCGCGCTGGCAACCGCCGCGCCGCCTCCACGACGGTGACCTCGGCCGCTGCTTCGCCCGCGATCACCCGCGCCTCTGCCAACGAACGCTACATCTCGCCGAATGGCGATGGCGTCAAAGAGAGCGTCACGGTTCGATTCACCGTTCGGCGGCCAACGAGTATGGTCGTCACAGTGAAGGGTGGACAGGGCGAGGTCTACCGGACCGAGCGGAACTACGGCCCTGGTGATGTGGGCACTCAGACGGTTACATGGGGAGGTGAGGGACAGAATGGTGCCATCGTGCCCGACGGGACTTACTGGCTGACAGTTGAAGGGTTTGCATTCGCCGTGGTGGTGGACACCGTCGCGCCCGGAGCGAAAGCGACCTTCAAAGGCATCGTCGTTCCGACAGACGAAAAGCCACACGCGGCCGAACTGACGTTCAGCGCGGATGAGGAACGTGTTCAGTACGTGGTGGAAAGCAGCGCTGACGGATTTTCCACAACAACGGAACACGGGTACGGCGAATACAGCTCCTCCGGAACGACGGCGCTCCATTTCGGAGACACGGAACTGGCGAGAACACACACGTTCCGCATGACGACGACCGATGTGGCGGGCAATCGCTCCGTTGCGGTTGCGCAAAAGCCGCGTGAGCGGCTGATCTTGTCGCTCTTCTACAACGAGACGACGCGGCGGCTACGGCACGTCTATGATCATGGTGACGGCGACGTACCCGTCGTTGTCGATGGCCCACATAAGGCGCTCAAATTTGATTCTGGCACGACGGATCAGTTTCTGGTCGCTGTCAATGCAGCAGGGCCGATGCGCCGGATTTCCATCCAGATGGCGCCGCGCGAAGCTACGCAGTGGACAGATCTGGGCGAGGCAACAATATCGGAAGTAGATTGCCGGGCGAGCGTCAAGCGTTGCTTCAACTCGCCTTCCTTCGCCGTAGCGATACCGACATCGCTGGAACGCGGCTACTACTACCATCTGAGACTTCGTGGCGAGACGGAGACGGGAGAGATCCATCACTCCAATCAGGTCGTTGTATACGTCGGGGGGATTGACAAGCCGTATTGCCCAGGTGAAGACCCGAGCGCACCCCCTAAAAATCCATTCGTCCGTGTCCATGAATTTGTTCCAGGGGTGTTGCGGTCTCCCGTGCTGCGGCATTGGTCCGACAACGGTCCGATTCAGAGCAAGGAGCCCACTTTTGTGCGGGACGGCCTGCTTGAGTTCTTCCCGCCAGGCGCGGACATGTTCCGGGTGGAAGGATTCGACGCGGACGGGGAGCGCGTTGTCAGCGAACCAACATTCTGCCGTGAGGTTGATGAACCGCTGTTCAGGTTCTCTCTGAAGCAGGAGGCAGTAGTTCACGATGGCTGCGACGGCGTGCCGACCGACAAGGCGCGACTGGTTCTCGAGGTGAGCCAGGTTGAGGACCTTTTTGTAGACGATTGGATCGTCGTCAATCCAATGCCGTGGCCGCACACCGTGCGCTGGCGCTATCTGAACCTGAGTACCGGCCAATGGGAGACCTCGCCTGACCAATACACGCGGATGATCGGCGTGCTGGGCGACGTTCATTTCCCAATGCTGGATACCACCGGCTGGCCAGAAGGGCAGATGGAAGTCGTCCTTGAAGGTAAGTCTGATGAGGTCTGGCAGACACTCCGCCGCACGCACGTCCAGATTGAGAAGACGCCGCCCACGATCAACCTCCAATACCCCGTAGCTGGCACGAAACTCTGCGCCAACTCAGGCATCCCGTTTCGCGCCGGTATTCAAGCCGCCAGCCGGCAAGAGTACGAAGTCTCCATCGGCAACGGCGTGAGCCCCAGCGCCTGGACGAAGCTCGATGGCGGCTATCGCTGTGTCGGCGACTGCTATATCCCGCTGACACAGTCGTCCACGGTGGTTCAAAGCAGCATGCCGGTTCCCCGCAACATCAGCGGCCTCGCCGCTGTGCGCCTGAAAACGGTGGGCTACTCGGGCGGTCCGGTGTGCGAGATGGCACATGTGGAAGTTGACAACACTGTCAAGCTGGTCGAGCGAATGGCGTCGGGCAATCTTGTGACCCACCAGGGGCAGCTGATCCGCGCGATCACGCATTCGGGATATCCCAACTTCGCCCAGTCGGATATTCACCTGCGTGCGACGGAACCCGTCACGGTCGAAGCGAAGGTGCTTCGCATTGACACCGTTCTTCGAACACTGGATGTCAGCGTTGCTGGCGAATCAATCGATGTGGTGTGGGACGGTCGCGTCAACGGGGACCTCGTTGCCGATGGCGAATACGAAATCCTGATCGAGGCGAAGGACGACTGCGGCAATGAGCGCGAGCTGCGCTATCCCGTCATGGTCAAGACCACACCGCCGACAGTGGGCTTCGCAGAACCGGAAGCCGGTGACATCGTGCTCTCGGCCATCGTCGACATTCGCGGGGATGTGCAGGATTCCTTGCTCGAACGCTGGGTGCTGTCTGTGGCGTCCGCGGCGGCACCGAACAATCTGGCCCAACTGACCTCGAATACGAATGTCATCCACAGTACGCAGTCGATGTTCGCATGGTCACGCGGGCAAGAGACCGGCCCCGTCGAATTCGTGCTGCAGGCGAAGGACGCGATCGGCAACGCGGCCGAAGCCCGGCGTGCGATCGTTCTGGGCGAACCGGCAAAATTGATCGGTGCATTCTCCGCAGAGCCGACCCTGTTCTCGCCCAACGGCGACGGCGTTCGCGACGTCACGCGCTTGAATCTGTCGATGCTTCGCGATGCAGATGGCGTCGTCCGCGTCGAGAACGCGAGCGGGCAGGTAGTGGCGACCGTACACACCGGATCCGTCTCCGCTGGGCAAACGGCCTACGTGTGGAACGGGCTGGTCGGCACCACCGCTGCGCCGGACGGCGAATACACCGTTCGCGTATTGGCATCAGACCCGACAAATACCGTGTCTCCGGAAGAGGCTTCGGTGCCCGTCATCGTCGATACCACCAAGCCGACGATTACTGGACTTCAGCCGGCGACGCCGTTCATCCGCGCTGGCGGCGCCATGCAGTTCTCGGTGGCCGATGCCCATTTCCAGGATTACCAGGCCGACATCGTTCCGTTGTCGGGCGGCGAACCCATCGCGTCCAGCCAGGGCACGGTCGCTGGCGCGATCACCCTGACGATTCCGCCCGACGCGCCAGAAGGCAGCTACGCACTGCGCCTGCGTGTACGTGATGCGGCCGGCAACCAGTCGGAACAGGATGCCACCTATCACCTCGATGCGACGCCACCTACCGTCATCCTGTCGGCACCGGCCGATGGCGAGATCATGCAGGCCGCATCGTCCAACGCCATCAAAGGCTCGGTGCAGGATCCGAATCTTGCGGCGTATACGCTGGCTATTGCTACAGAAGGCAGCGACACGTGGGCAAACCTTGCGCAGGGCACCAGCGCGCTGACGGATGCCGAGATTATCGCGTGGACCCCGGCGGTTCCCGATGGCACCTATCAATTGCGCTTGAAGGCCGAGGATGCCGCCGGAAACGCGGCGGAAGACGTCCGCACCGTGATCGTTGATCGCACCCCCTGTCGCGCGAGTCACTGCACCGGCCAACGATGCCTACGTCAGCGACCCGCTGGTTGCGACCGGGAGCGCGACGGATGCGCATTTCGCCGAGTACCGTCTGAGCGTTGCGCCCGTCGGGCAGACACCGGAACAGTGGTCCGACATCCACCGCGGCGAGCAGCCCGTGGATGCGGCGCAACTGGCCAGCGTGCAACTGCTGCAACCGGATGGCGACTACCAGCTGCGCCTGACCGTAAGCGATCGCGCCGGATTGATTAGCAGCGACACCGTTCGCATCCATCGGGATGCGTCTGCGCCGCCAACACCACTGGAGCTGGTCGGTCGCGTGGATAACCGTCGCGACGTCGTGCTTGATTGGCGCGCCACGTCTGTCGCCGATCTGGCGGGGTATCACGTCTACCGCGGTGGTGTACGCATCACCCCGCAGCCTGTTCCGTCGACACACTACGTGGATGCCGGTGCGCCGCAAGGACGCCCGCAATACCACGTCGTCGCCATCGACCGTGCCGGCAATGAAAGCGATGCCAGCAACAGCGTCAGCCTGGTCGTCGATTACTCGCCACCGGAGGTGTCGCTGATAGCGCCCGCATCGGAAGAGCGTATCCGCGGTGTGGTGAGAGTCGCCGGCACGGCCTACAGCACAGGCGACTTCCATGCCTACCAGCTGACGGCCGAGCCGATCGACCCGCCATCGGCTGCCGTCACCTTGCGCAGCGCCACGACGCCGATCCAGGCAGGCGTTCTCGCGGAGTGGGATACAACCGTATTCCCGCTGGAAACCCGCGTGCGCCTGCGGTTGAAGGCCGACGACGATAGCGGCAATGAAGCCAGTACCGAGCAGGTCGTCGTGGTGGACAACGAGCCACCCGCTCCGCCGCGTGATCTGGTCGCTGTGCGTGCCTCCACTGGCGGCGCTGTCTGCGCCAGCCTTGCCGGCAGCGGCAGCGATGCACGCGTGTGCTGGGCGCCCAACAACGAACCGGACCTGCTGGGCTACCTGCTTTATCGGGACGGCGACCTCGTCACCGTCGACGGGGCCGTTCCTGCGGATTTGCGTGCGGTTGCGATCCCGACGGCTGCATTCCTGGATCGGGATCTCGGTGACGGCCAGCACGCGTATGTCGTGCTCGCCATCGACAAGGCCGGCAATATCTCCGCACCGTCGGCGCCCGCCGAGCTGGACATGGGTAACGATGGTCCGCCGGACCTGGTGATCGAAGAGCCCGTCGCGGATACCGAATTTGAGCACTCCATCCGTGTGCTGGCGACCAGCACCGATCGCGACATATCCGAAGTCCGCTTCTATTGGCGAAAGCAGGGCGAAGCGGCATGGAATGAATTCGGCAGCACGCTGACTGAAACGCCGTACCGCACCACCTGGACGCCCGGCGCGATGGCCTTCGCCACCTACCAGCTGCGCGCGGTTGCGCGTGATACCGCCGGTGCGGTTGATCCAGCACCTCCCGTCGTCACGGTGCGCTACGTCGATCGCACGCCACCGGAAGCACCGCTCGCGCTCACCGCACGGGCTGATGGCGGCACGGTCAATCTGCAATGGCAGGCATCGCCCGCTGCCGATGTCGTGGGCTATCACGTGTATCGCCTGGATGACGGCTGGCAGCGCGTCACCGTCTCGCCGGTCACGGATGTGCGCATGACGCAAAGCGGTCTGGATGATCGCGTATACCTGTATCGCGTTGTTGCGGTCGATGGTGCGGACAATGAATCCGCGCCGTCGAACAACGCCTCTGCGGCGGTGTTCAGCCTGCATATCGAGCAGCCCTATACGCCGACGGTGGCGACGACCACGGATCTGGCGGGCGTCAGCGGTCGACCGGGAAGTGTTGCTGTCACGCGACAGGATGCCGGTGGCAGCATCGATCTGCCGGCGTTTGCAACGACGTCTGACCGTGCCATAACACTCGCTGCGCAGCCGCTGGTTGCCGGCCCGGTGAGATGGACGTTTACGGTGACGGACGCCGAGGGCCATCGCAGCCGCCCGTTCACCGTGCGCGTGGACAAGGTCACCGCGCCGTCGGCGCCGACGGGTCTTGCCGCGACCGTAGCGGGTCACAGCGTCACGACGAGCTGGAATCCCAATGTCGAGCCCAACATCCTTGGCTATCGCCTGTTCCGTCGCGGCCAGCCGCTGCCGCCGGATCAGACGCTCGCCGCGCCCGATAGCGTGGATTCGCCGGCGGGCGACGACGCTGCGGCGGCCGTCGATGGCGATACAGCCACAGCATGGCGTGTCGTACAGGAGTTCGCGTCGACACCGCAATTTGACGATCCTGCGATCGAGCTGACGTGGTCCGCGCCGCACCTGGTGACCGCGCTGTCGCTGGACTGGCTAAGCGACGCTACGGGGGCGGGTAACGTCGACGTGTTCGCGCGTGTCGTCGAAGGGGGCATGTGGGTACCTGTGGCAAGATCCCGCGGTACGGAACCCGTCGGATTGATCTCACTGGACCAGCCTTACCGGACAGATGCGCTACGCATTCAGATCCACGGAGCCGCGCGTTTCGGCACGCAGACATTTGAGCTGGCTGACATTGCCGTGTCGGAGCGTCCGCTGATCGCGCACAGCCCGTTTGTCGATACGTTGATTGATGGTCACTACGAATTGACCGCTACCGCGGTGAACGACTACGGCTTTGAAAGCCCGCATTCGGCCCCGGCTTCGGTGGACGTCGGTGACGCCGTTGCACCCGAGCCGGTCGTACTGGCGGGTAGTCTCACCGGGACCACCGCGACACTGACCTGGACGGCGAGCCCGTCGCCGGATACTGCGCGATACGTTCTGCTCCGCAATGGTCAGCCCATTGCCGATATCGACGCCGCATCGGAACGGCGCCACTTCGATGGCGGACTGCGGCTCGGATCGCACGCCTACCAGGTGATCGCCTACGACGCATTCGACAACGCCAGCCTGCCGTCCAACACCGTCACACTGACGGTAGAAGGCATCGGCCCCGGTGTGCCGACGAACGTCACCGTGTCCGCGCCGGCGGCGGGCGCGTCACTGCACGTCAGCTGGCAACCGGGCGAGGGCGCGCCATCGGTGCGCTACCGCGTGCGCCGGTCGCTGAATGTGGGTGGTCCCTTCGTGCAGGTGGGCGAAGTCACCTCGACCCACTACCTGGATAACGGGCTCACGAATGGCGTGACCTACTTCTACACCCTGGAAGCGCTGGACGCTGCGGGCAATGCCAGTGGGCAGAGCGCGCCGGTCAGCGGTGTTCCGCGCGACCGCCAGGCGCCTGATGCGCCGCTGCTCACATGGCCCGCAACCCCACACCATCCGGCGACCCTGCCGGACGCTTCCGTCACCGCGTGTGGCATGGCGGAAGCCGGCAGCACCATCCAGCGTGTGCCGGGCGGTGCCTCACCGCTGACCACAACGGCTGCGGCGTCCATGAGCGTGAGGCGTCTGACTGACATCACCTTTGGCGCAGAGGCTGCCGTTGCCCCCGACGGTGTAACGCTCGCCCTTGCCGACGCAAGCCGAACGCTGCTGTTGAATGTCGACACGGGGCAAGCGGACGTCGGCGCTGGCGCAGGTCAGCACCTGCGCTGGAACGAGCGTTCACGCGTGCTGTACTACATCGATCCGTCCAGCCAGCAGCTGATGCGGGAAGAGCCCGGCAAGGCACCCTCACTGTTGATGCCCGAGATGACTGGCGTCACCGCGTTCGCCGTCAGCGCCGACGAAGGCGTGCGACTGGCACTGGGTACCAACACCTCGACCTTCGGTGCGAATCGTCACGGTGCATGGCTTTACCTCGGTGCGACAGGCCAACCGCGCCTGGTTGAGGGCGTCAATCCGGACGAGCTATCGCCATCGGCGCCGCTATTCTCGGCGGACGCGCGATTTGCGCTCATGGCGCGCACCGATGGCGCGTTGGTGCTGGTGAATGTGGGCCTTGCCCGCGTGGCACGTCTGGTGCCGGCTCAAGGCATGGGAGGCGCCGCGTGGCTGCCTGACGGGCGCGCCTTCGTCTATGCGCACCACGATTCCGACACGACCACGGCACTTCGCCACCACGTGGCGGAGAGCGGCGCTGATTCGCTCGTTACCGCCTTCCCGACCTGGGAGGGGACGCTGGCGATGTCGCCGGATGGTGCAACCGTTGCCCTCGTCGGACCGGATGGCCTGCGATGGGCGTCGTTGACGCGTCAGCAGGTGGCTTCCTCCGAATTTGCCGGAGGCATCCAGATGCTTGGCTGGAGCGCAGCAGGCCGGTTGCTGCTGCGCGATCGCAACGACGTGCTGGTCGTTACGCCACCTGGTCAGTTCTGTCTGCCGGGTGTGGCGCTGGTGGTCGGCACCAACACCGTGACCCTTACCGCAACTGATGCGTCGGGCAATGCCAGCGCACCCTCCGCGCCTGTCGCGATTGTGCGCACGGCAGGAAGCTTCGCTGATTTGAGTGTAGCGGCCCCTGATATCGTCTTCGTGCCGTCAGCGGTGCGCCCGGGCGAGAACGCCACGGTCATCGTGTCTGTCCGCAATGGGGGTGTCAGTGATGCGCCCGCCAGCACGCTGCAGGTGGCCCTGTTCGCGCCGGACGGCGCACCGGCCGTCAGGACACTCACTGTGCCCGTGCCGGCCATTGCTGCCGGTAATCGACAGTCCGTCAGCACGAATCTGGGCAGTCTCGACCAGAACGGGCTCTATCGTGTTCGAGTGACTGCCGACAGCGAGCGCGTGGTTACGGAAAGCGACGAGGCCAACAACGTTGCTGAAAATCAGATTGCATCGTCGACCGACGGCGCGCCGCTGCTGGCGGTCACTGCATCCCGCACGGTGTTTGCCCCCAACGCGGCCGTCACGGGCGAGGTCACGGTGATCAATGTCTCTGGTCGGTTCGACGGCTATGCGCGCACCGACATCATCGCCGCGAACGGAGACAGCGTTGCCAGTCTCGGTGATTCCCCGCTCAACGCACTCGGTGCGGGCGCACGCTGGGTGTCCGCTGTGAACTGGAATGCGACCGGCGTGTTTGCCGGTGACTACCGCATCCGCGCGCGGCTGTACGCATCCGACGGCCGTCTCGTTGCCGAGCGCACCGCCGCGTTTTCGATTGAAGCGGTGCGTCACCTGCAGATGGCAGTGAGCGCCGACGAGCCCAACCTCACGGTAGGACAGACGGCCCGTATCAGCGGCGATGTCACCTTCAGTGACGGCAATGCGCCGCTGAGCGGTGCCACCTTGCGACTGTCCGTGCAAGCGCCGGATGGTGTCGAGGTGTGGGCCAGTCCGCGTCCGCTGGGTACGGTATTGCCGGGCTATTCCCTGCGCATCGATGAGGGCTGGAACACGCAGGGCCAGCCTGCAGGCATCTACGCCATTCGCCTGGTGCTGGAGGCTCCCGGTTATCGGCAGAGCACCGAAAGCAGCGTGACGCTGAGCGTACCGACCGCGGCTGCGCTGCTGGTCGGGCAACTGCGGATGACGCCAACAGCTACCGTTGCGATCGGCCAGGATGCCGCGCTGACCTTCATGGTCGGCAACCGCGGCATGGCAGCGGCCAACGCGACGCAGGCCCGCGTCCGTGTGTACGAGACACTGGACCAGCCTGCCGTCGTCGAGCACGCCGTGACCATGGACCTGGGCGTCGGCGCGACGCAATGGGGCATGGTTTCCCTGTCGGCCACGCCGTTGAACCTGACCCAGCACCTGATGGTGCTGGAAGCGCGGCTGTCGGGTGATCCCGCCGGGCAATGGCGCGTGCTGGCACGACAAGGCTTCGCGGTCGTTGACGCAATGCCGCCATCCATTACCGTGGCACAGCCGCTTCCGAACAGCCTCAATCCCGCGAACGTCACGATCAGAGCCCGGATCGTCGATGAGCATTCGGGCATCGAGATGACGGCGTATTCGATGGACGATGGTCCGTGGCTGCCGCTCAGCGCGGGTGCGTCGGGCGATTACGTGCAGACCGTGACCGACCTGTCCGACGGCACGCACCGCCTTGTGCTGATGGCCCGCGATACCTGGGGCAACGATCGCTATTCTGCGGGAACCTTGTTCACGGTCGATGCGCACCCGCCACAGATCCAGGTCAACGGCATCGCTGAGGGCGATCTCGTCAACCACGCCGTGTCACCGTCTGTCATCGTGACAGATACCCATCTCGAATCGTCCGATATCCGCCTGGATGGTTCGCCCTACGTCTCCGGCACGCCGGTGGACGGCGAGGGCGCGCACATCCTCTCGGTGCTCGCGAAAGACAGGGCAGTGAACAGCAGCCAGCGCAGCGTGCATTTCGCGATCGACCGCACGGCACCGCCGGTTTCCATCCTGCAGCCGCAGAACGGCGCCACGCTTTCCATGAGCGCGGTGGATGTGCGCATCGCGTCCGAAAGTGGCGCGATGGTCGCGCTGCAGGTGGGCACCTTCACGGCATCCGCGGTTGCTGCGGCCGATGGCCAGGCACTTTTCGCCAACGTGCCGCTGGTGGAAGGTAGCAACGCCGTCGTCGCCACGGCGCGCGATGCGGCTGGAAACCTCGGCGGGCCGTCGACCGTGACGGTGCGCTACGAGAACGCCAGTGGTCCCGGCTTGACCGGCACCTTGCAGCCCTCCGCGGCGTCGGTGGCTCATGGTGCTGCCCTGGGCGTGACCTGGCGCGTACAAAACACCGGTACGTCGGCGTTGTCCGCGCAGGAACTGCGCATTCGCGTACTGTCGGGCGCCACGTTGCTTGCCGAGCAGGCGTTCGTTCGCGATATCGCCATCGGGTCGGCGCTCAGCGAGGCGCTCAGTGTCGAAACCGCGGCGTGGCCCATCGGCGGCCTCAGCCTGATCTTCGAGGCGAAGCGCAACGGCGAATGGTCTGTGCTGGATACGCAGCCGGTCTCGCTGGTCGACCTCACGGCGCCTCTTGTGACCGTGACAGCTCCCGCCAGCGGCGCGGTGACACGGCCGCCGGTGACACTGCGCGGGCAAGCCTCCGACGCGCACAGCACGCCCGTGACCGTCGAAGCCATCCTGGAAGGCACCGGCGCCATCGCAATGACGCCGGGCGGAAGTGACCTGTTCCAGAGCGTGCCGCTCAGCCTCGCCGATGGCGAGCACGTGCTGCGGCTCCGTGCGAAAGACGCCGCAGACAACACGGCAGAATCGCAGCCGGTCACCTTTGTCGTGGATTCGGTACCGCCGACGATCCGTGTGACCGGCGTACGCGACGGCGATCTCGTCAACCAGCCTGTCACGGCGCTGGTCACCGTGGAAGATCCGCACCCGGGTTCGACGACCATCACGCTGAACGACCAGCCCTACGTGTCGGCAACGGCCATTACCAGCAGCGGCAGCTACACGCTGCGCGTCCACGCCGTGGACGCCGCCGGGAACGAAGCCGACTACAGTGCCACGTTCACGATCGATCGCGACGCACCCACGGTCACGATCACGCAGCCGTTGCCCAATGCCCTGCTGACGACCGCGTCCACGGAAGTGGTGGGATCGACCGAACCGCTCGCGACGGTGCGTATACGCGTCGCGGACTTCCAGGCCGAGGTCACGGCCGGCAGTGACGGCGCGTTCCGCGTCGGCGCCGTGCCGCTGCAGTCGGGTGCCAACGTGATTCGTGCCCAGGCGACCGACCGGGCGCAGAACACTGGTCCGGAAGTGTCGGTATCGGTGATCTACGTGCCTTCGATGGGGCAGCAGCTGTCGGCCTGGTTCGTGACCTTGCCGCCGACGACGATGCGTCCTCACGCGCTGGTGGTCGACTACATCGTACGCAACCTGGGGCCCGATGCGCTGGTGCAGATTCCGATTCGCGTCGCACTGATTCCCGAAGGGACCGACCAGCCCGTCGCGACAGACAGCTTCCACCTGGACTTCCCACCCAATGGCGAAGTGCCGCGGCGGAGCAACTACGCGACACCCACCGCCACGCCGGGACGCTACGAAGTGGAAATCTTCGCCCTGCTGCGCGATGCGGACGGCATCCAGCAGTGGGTGAGCCTGGTCAAGGGGCCGACGTCCATCGTCACCACCTGCGGTTGGCCGCCGGACCGGTTGTTCTGGAGCGACTTCGAGTTCGACCGGATCTTCTGCGACAACTTTGAACCGTGGATCGAACCGGGATCAACACCGCATGCGATGCCGAAAATCCGTTACGAGGGTGAGTTGCTGCACATGATCGCCGCGCAAAACCACGGCCTTGCCGTCGGGCCGGTCGTCCAGACGGGAGCCCGGCCATGATCGCGCGCACCGTGTTGAAATCGACGCGTCTCCGGCTGGCGCACACGTGGCGCCGGGCCTTCATCGCGGCGGCATTGTCGCTATCCGTCGTCGCCCTGGCTCAAACCGACGAACCGGCCGTCGATGCGGCAGAGTCTCCCATCGTTCGTGCCTTGCTCAATGGCGAGGATGCCCGCGCCCTGATCGCCCAGGCGAAAGCGCAGGCAACGCCAGGCGGTGATCGACCGGACACCGCCGAACGCACGGCCGTGGGCGAATATGCGTCGGCGCTGTCGCAGCTTCGCCAGCGCATCGACGCTGCACGTCGCGGCGGTTCGCCGAACGAGGCCGGCAAGCGCCATGCATCCCTCGGCGATGCCATCGGGCAGGTAAGAGCAACGGGCCTGCTCGTGCAGGCCCGCATGGACGCGCTGGCGCACGACGTGTCGTCACGCCGGTTGCCGGCGGTCGCCACGGAGCGGTTGCGCGAACGCAGCGCAGCCATCCATGCCTACGTCCAGCGGCTCGACCAGGCCGTAGCGACGCTGTCGACGCAGTTGTCCGCGTCGCGCGCCCTGCCGGACGCCGTGTTCGCCGAAGTCGAAGCACTGCTGGCATCCGATCACCGCGACGCGCCGATCTACGGCGCGCAGCTGCCGACGCACCGGCCGCGACTGGCGCCGCGCGAACCCGCGCTGACGCCCGTCATCCGCCCCAGCTACGCCAACGCCGACGAGGAAATCACGCCGACAGCAGACGACCTGGCATCGACCAGCGATACGCCACTGGGCAAGGAAATCCTGGCGAAAGCGGCATCCCTGGACTACGACTACACCCGCATCCACGACTTCGTGCGCGGCCAGATCCGCACCGAGTGGTATGCCGGTGCGCGCAAGGGGGCCGTCGGAACGCTCACCAGTGGCGCCGGCAACGACGTCGACCAGGCCAGCCTGCTGATTGCACTGCTGCGTGCCAGCAGCGCGCCGGCGCGCTACGTGAAGGGTGTGCTGGAATGGCCCGTCGAAGACCTCGCCGCGTCCCTCGGGGTGCGTGAAGACAAGGTCGGGCAGGCGCTGACAGCGGCCGGCATCGCCAATTCGCCCGTCTACAACGCGCGCATCACCGGCTACCGCATCGAGCAGGTCTACGTATCGGCCTATGTGCCGTATTCGGCCTATCGCGGTACGACGGTCGACATGTCAGGAAAGACATGGATTCCCCTGGCGCCGGCACTCAAGCCGACCCGTTTCACACGCGCCAGAATGGCGCTGGCAGCAGCGCAGATTGATGTACGCGGTTTCAT
Source organism: Tahibacter amnicola (assembly GCF_025398735.1). Lineage (NCBI taxonomy): Bacteria > Pseudomonadati > Pseudomonadota > Gammaproteobacteria > Lysobacterales > Rhodanobacteraceae > Tahibacter > Tahibacter amnicola. The sequence goes on along the minus strand of NZ_CP104694.1, from coordinate 5,172,809 downwards.
GGATGCCTATCTGCAGCAGTCGCGGACGCGTTCGCCCTTCGACACGCTGCGACAGCAGGTATCGGATTTCCTCGCGGTGCAGACGCCGCCACGTGTCTACGACGAACAGCTGGCGCAGCAGGCGGTGGATGCGCCGCCGCTGGAGCTGCTGCCAGCCAGCTTGCCCGCGCTGACGGTCGCCGCAACCGGCGAATTCGCGACGCTACCTGATGCGTTGCGGCAGCGTGTCCGCATCGTGCTGCGCGCGGGCGAGACGGCGGATTCCCCCATCGTGCTGGATACGACGCAGCCGGTTGCCGACCTGGTTCACCGTCGCGTCTCGATCACCTACCAGCCGGCGAGCATCGACGACGGCCGCATTACCGACAGCTACGGTGGCATGGCGTCAACGCCGCCGGCGCTCTACCAGGTGCGTCCGGCACTGATGATCCAGGGAAGCAGCCGTGCGCTGGGCAGCGGCGCGCTGGATGTGGGCCAGTCCCACCGCATCGACATCACCGTATCCGGGCCTGCGGGTACAACGGAGATGTCGCAGGTGCTGACGGCGGGAGGGCTGGCCAGCCTTGCCCTGAACGTCGGACGCGAGAACTACGACTTTGAGGCCACCAACGCCTTTGTTGCGGGTGACAGCGAATTCCCCGCTGCACGCATCCTGGGAAGTGCCGGCAAGGAATATCTGTCGACGTGGACGAAGGCCGACAACGACCTGGCACGCCTCATCGGCGTGGGCGTTGTACGGCCGTTTCCAACGGCGGCGTTGTTGATCAGCCAATACCGCGTCGATCGTGTGGCAGGTATCGTCGATCGCATGGAGTGGCGCGGCGTCGCGCTCGATGCCGCGCTGCATCCGGTCGAGCCCTTCGCGCACATCAATTCGGCGACGGCGGAATCCGACTGGATGGCGTTGTCGGCGTTGCACGGCTCGTGGCTCGAACATCACCAGTTCGAGGACATGTGGCATGTCGACAGCATCTCCGCGGACAAGGGCCTTGTGCTCGCCCGCGCGGCCGGCCAGACCGTCGAAACGGTGACCGCGGCCACCGGTACGGCGATGCTCAATCACCCGCCGGCCGTCATCGCCGCGATCCAGGCCTGGCTGTCGCGCGGCTACGTGGTCGACGTGCCGCGCCAGCCCGTCACCTACAAGGCATGGACGGGCAGTGTCTGGCGCGTTCGCAGCCTGTCGACGGGCGAAGCGGGCTATTTCATCTCCGGTGGCCTGGCCGGTGGCGCGACGGCACTGCCGCCCGAGTTGTGGTTTGTCGAAGACCTGGCCTACCTGCTGGGCAATCCCTATAGTGGTGGCCCCAATCTGAACCACAACGCTGGTGCCGTACTGTCGATTTCGTCAGCGGCGCAGTCCCAGGAGGCCGAGGCGGGGCAGCCGCTCGCGCGTGACCTGACCGCCCTGGTGCTCGATATCGATGGCCGGCCGGTCAAGAATGCCGCGGTCACGTTCCGCGTCACTTCCGGTGGCGGCAAGCTCACCAACGCCGATGCGACCGATGTGGCAATGATCGTGGCCCGTACCGATGTCGCTGGTCGCGTCGCCGTCAAGTTGAAGGTGGGCGAGCGCATCAGCGACATCGGGCGCTATAAGCAGGAACCGGCCATGGCCTTTCCCCAGTGGCAGGGCTACAACGAAGTCGAGGTCTCGGCGGCCGCGCACGTCGGTACGCTCGTGTCGGGTGAACCCTACCGTGCGTACAGCAATCCAGCCGCCCCCGCTGCGGTGAAGTATGACGGTTCGACCACGCGTCGCCTTGCGCCGAGCCTCGGGTATCTGAACTTCCGCGCCCGTGTTGTCGACCGTTTCGACAATCCGATCTCCAATGTGCCGCTGTCGATCAGCGCGACCACGACGTTCACCAACTACTGCCTGACGGAAGACGGCCAGAAGATCGACGCCACGCTGTTCGCCAGCGAGACGCCGGAAGTATGCCCACCCGGTGTGCTGACGCTGACAGGCAATGCCTGCACCTTGCCCGCGATCACGATGCTGTCGCGTCCGGGGGGTGCCGCATTCAATGTGGTTCCGCCGAACGTGCTGGGCGCACGGGTGAACGTCGCCCTGGCGGCGGCGGGCGCAAGCAATTCGCTCTCGCTGGCCACCGCCGACGACGCGTTCGGTTGCAGTGACGGTGGCACTGTGGCCGTTGCCTGGAACTACCTGCCGTTCAACGGTTACAGCTTCCTGCTGGGCGATACGTCGACGATTCTCGATGCCGCGCGACCGGGCGAGCTCATTCCCGTTCCGGTACGCACCGACCTGTTCCGTCGCCGCATCGAAAACGGCGTGACGACCTGGAAGCCGCTGGTCAATGCCACCGTCCGCTTCAACCTGACCAATGGCAGCGGTGAAAACTTCCACGCAGTCGGCCCTGGTACCTACCTGTTCGATCTGCGCGCCGGTCCGCAGCCTGGGCCGATCTATGGCGATGTGACGTTCTCCAACGGTGAGGAAGCCCTTGAGCTTCCCGCGCGCGGCCGTGCCACCGGCCCCAATGGCGAAATCGTCCACGGCTGGTCGGTCGATCCGGCCGCACCGCAGGTCAATCCGAATCCCATCGCGCTGACGCCGTTCAATGCCAGCGATGCACCGCTCACCTTCACCGCCAACTTCCTGCCGGACGGTTACTACGCCTCGCCCATCCGCATCGAGCTGCTCAAGGACGGCGAGCCCCTTTCGGCTGCCGGTGCGCCGATCGGTGGTCGGCTGTTCGGCTATCGCACGCCACGTGGCCGGATCTTTGAACCCAACCATCGCTACTCCGTCCGTACCGTGCTCAACGACGGCACGCCGTTCCGGATGCAGTCCGCGGAAACCACGATCCGGTTCGGTCGCACTATCGTCGCCGGCTACGGCATGATCTCCGGCGAGGTGAACACCACGCCCGCTGCGCCGAAGGCGGCAAGCACGGCGGCGTCCGATCCCTTCGCGATCATTGCCCTGCTGCAGAACCGCTTCCCCAAAACCCTGGACATGAACCAGGACCTGGAAGTGTCGACCGGAACGGCCTGCGTGATCGGCGTGCGCTTCGGCTACGTGCTCTCCCAGCCGGCCAAGGTGTCGCTGTCGTTCGAACAGCTCGACGGTGCCGGCAACGCGAGTGGGCAAGTCGCCTGGCAGGCGTTGCAGGACGTCACGCTGGACGAAGGCCTGCACGATGTCCTGATCGATCCCGCGCGTCTTTCGCTCGGGGATTTCCGCTACACGCTGCGCGCCGAGACCGCCGGTGGCGATGTCGAGACCTACCACGGCATTGCCAGCAATCGCGCCAACACGCACGAACCGCTGCCGCTGGCTCATTCTTTCGTGAAGGGCGTGGATGTGCACTCGGGCGAGGCGGTCGTCACGGAAGCGGATATCGTGCTGCGCAGCCCCGGTGTCGGGCCGTCGCTGGTTCGCACCTACGCCAGCCACAGCGGCAACAAGCCGGGCTTCTTCGGCCGCGGCTGGAACGTGGAGATGGAAGGCCAGGTCATCACCAGCGAATGCGGCGAACGCATCGTGCTGGGGCAGGGCGGCCAGGGCCAGCGTTTTGCGCCGATGGGCAATGACACCTATCGCGCGCTGCACGGCTATCACGGCACCCTGAAGGGCTCCGGCGATGCCTATGATTTCTGGTCGAAGGATGGCACGCACTACCGCTACGACCAGGCCGATACGCGCGGTCCGCGCCTGACGAAAATCACCGACGCCAAGGGATATTCCGTCAGTTTCGAGTGGGAGATGAACCAAGGGCAGCCTCGTGTTCGCCGCATCACCGACGGCCAGCGCAGTATCTTCCTCAACTACGCCGTCAAGCGTGTCGACCGCCAGTTCGCGGGCATCACCATTGTTGATCTGTATACCGTGGTATCGAGCGCAACCGGCCCGGACGGACTGCGCGCTTCCTACGAGTACGACGACCTCGCCAACCTCAAGCGCGTGGTGCTCCAGGACGGCACCGGAAAGGGGCGCCGGGTCACCGGCTACGACTACCAGGATTTCGGCGGAACGCTGATCTCGACACCATCGGGCCAGGCCGGCTATTACGTCTTCGGCCAGCGATTGACCGGCGTGAGAGATGAGATCGCGGTCACGGAGCGCAAATACTTCTACGAGATGGGTTGGTCCGGCGTCTTCGCTGGCGCTACGGGCACGCAGATCCAGTACCTCCCGGCCCAGCGTGTCATCAAGATTGACGACAACACCAAGGTCACCGGGTTCAAGTACGAGGGTGTGCGCGGCCTGGAAGCCGTCAAGACCACCGTGACCGATCCGCGCAATGCGGAAACGCAGTACTTCATGAACGTGCGTGGCGCCGCGGAGCGCGTCGTCGATGCGGCCGGTACGACGCAGACCGAGTGGAACATGGAGCATCGCCAGCCGGCGATCGTCACCGATGCGTTGCAGACGACGACGGAATACCGCTACGACGATTTCGGCAACAAGACCAAGGAAACCATCAGCCACGCCAACGGCACGCTGGTCCGCGAATGGCGCTACTGGCCGCCGGAGCAATTTGGCGGCACCGTCAAAGACCGCGTCAGAGACTACGTGGACGCGCGTGCCCTGGTGACGAGCTACACCTACTCCAACCGCGGTGTGCGTCTGACGGTCGAGCGTGGAGGTATCACCGAGACCGAAGTCTACGGTGCGGGGCGCGAACCGGAGCGCCGCATCGATGGCAACGGCAAGGTGTGGCACCTGACCTACGACGACAACGGCTTTCCGCGCACGGTGCGCGATCCGAACGGCAACACGGCCGAAACCACGTTCGACGTTCGCGGGCGCAAGGTGAAGGAAGTCGACGGCAATGGCCACGCCACGTCGTGGACCTACGACGCGCGCGATCGCGTCCTGGTGACGACCTATCCCGCGATTACCGCTGGCGTGGCCACCGAGTCGACGACCTATCTGGATGCGCAACGCCAGCGTCGCGTGAAGAACACGCGCAACTACCTGACGATCTACGACGAAGACGCCTTCGGCCGGGTGCTGTTCGAACGCGTGATCGATGGCGAGCGGCGCTTCGAATACGACGACAACGGCAATATGACGCTGTCGACGGACTACGCCGGTCATGAGACGCATTACCTCTACGACGCGGTCAACCGTCTCACCGACAAGAACGAACCGGAAGGTCGCCACACCCACTACGAACATGACGCACTCGGTCATGTCACGCAGGAAACGGTGTCGGCGCCGGGCGAGGAACCGCGCACCACGGAGTACAAGTACGAGGATGCCAACTACGCCCGCACGCATGTGCGTCGCGCGCTGCAGACCCCCGGCGGCGTGCAGTGGCTGGAGACGGTCACCCGGTTCGATGGCAATGGCAATGCCGAACGGAGCGTAGACGCGCTGCAGCGCCAGACGGTGCGCATCTTCGATGCGCGGGATCGCCTGGAATCGGTGACAGAGCCGCTGGGCAAGGTCACGACGTATACCTACGACGGTGCCGATCGCAAGCGCACGGAGACGCGCAACAACATCGGTGGTTCCGGTGCGCAGAAGCGCGAGTGGATCTACGACGACGGCGGCCGCCTGACACAGACCATCGATGCGGAAGGGGGCCATCGCTTCCTGGGCTACGACGATGGCACCAACGTCACCTCGCGCATCGACGCGCGTGGCCACGTCACGACCTATGTCTACGACGCCCGCAACAACCTGACGGACACGATCGGCCCGGAAGCCGGCCAGAAGACGAGCTACGGCTACGACCTGGGCGGCCTGCGTACGTCGGAGAAATGGGCCAACGGGCGGGAGATCGTCCGCGAGTACGACGCGCGTGGCCGCCTGAAGGAGGCGCGCGATGCACAGGGCGTCCTGGAGACGTACACCTACTACGCGGACGGCATGGTGTGGACGCAGCAGGATGCGGATGGCCGCACCACGATCAACAGCTATGACGACCTGAACCGGCTGGAGAAACAGACCTTGCCGACGGCCGACGGGCTCGCCCGAATCCGCCAGTACACGTACACGCTGGGCGATGAGGTCGCCACCGATACGGACCCGCGTTCGTACGTCACGACCCACACCTACGACACGGTGGGCCGGCGCGTCGGCACGCGGTATCCGGCGGTGGATGGCGTTGTGGCCGAAACATCGACGGCGTACGACGCGGTCGGCAACGTGATCCACGAGACCAACGCCCGCGGCCAGACAACGGACTACTTCGTCAACGCCCTGAACCAGCGCTACGAGCAGCACGATCCACCGTTGCCCACCGGTGAGCGCCTGACCCAGATCTGGACCCACGACACGGAAGGCAATGTCCTGACCCACCAGGATCGCCGCGGGATCCTGAGTGTGACGCGCTACGACCGCGAGAATCGCGTGGTGGGCCGTGCACGCGACAACCGGATTCTCGAAACGCTGCTGCTCGACGAGGAAGGCAATGTCGAAGAGCACCGTGACGCGCTCAACCGGTTGACGACGTCGATCTACGACAAGGCCAATCGTCGTACCAGCGAGCAGCGTCCGCTGGGCGCCAGGCGTTCGTGGACCTACACGCCGATGAACGACGTGGAGACGGTCACGGACGCGGACTACCGCACCACGACCTCGACGTACACGAAGCGCCGGTTCCTGGAGACGGTGACGCTGGCGGGAGAAACCACGCGCTACACCTACGACGGCATGGGACATCGCCGCACGATGCAGCGTCCCAAGGGCGAGGCGTACACCTGGGAGTACCGCTACGACGATGCGGGACGCCTGCAGTACGTCATCGACCCGAACCGTGCGACGACGACGTTCAAGTACGACGCGTCGGACAACCGCACGAAGATCATCGACGCCCGCACCCACACGACGACCTTCGCCTACGACGCCCGCAACCGGCTGACGGGAAAGATCTACCCGGACAACGCCGCGTGGACGTGGAAGTACGACGGCGACAACAACAAGACGCAGACGATCACGCCGAACCAGCGCACGATGATCCACGTGCCCGATGCGCTCAATCGCCTGGTGGAAACGCAGTACGTCGACGCACCGGCCGGCGAGGTGAGCAAGACGGCCTACACCTACGACGGCAACGGCAATCCGCGGACTATCACCGAAACGACCGGCACGACGACCACGACGGAAACGCGCAAGTACGACCCGTTTGACCGACTCGAATACGTCGACACCAACGGCCGCCACCACGAGTACCGCTACGACGCCGTCGGCAACCGCACGCACCTGATCGACCACGAAGGCCAGGCAACGGTCTGGACCTTCGACGAGCTCAACCGCAACACGGCGATCGCGATCCCCGGCCAGGGAACGACCGGCCAGTCGCATACCCTGAGCGGCCTGCTCGACACGGTCACGCGCCCGGACGGCAGTACCAGCGTCACGAAGTACGACCCGGCCGGCCGTATCGAATCGGTCACGCACAGCAAGGCCAACGCCGCGATCGCCCGATACGGCTACCGCTACGACTTCAACGGCAACCGCATCGAGCAGAAGGAATCGAACGGCCACCTGACGATGGCCGACGAAGTCACGATCTACCGCTACGACGATGCCGACCGCCTCAAGGAGATCGAAGAGCAGGGCACCACACCGCGCCTGACGACCTACGAGCTCGACGAAGTCGGCAACCGGGTCAAGGAAGTGGTGAAGGTCAACAACGCGATCATCAGTGACTCCACCAATGTCTTCGACGACCGCGACCAGCTCACCAGCCGCACCGACCCGACAGCGGGCATCGCCGTCACCCAGAACTACGACGACAACGGCAACCTGAAATGGCAGGGCAGCGGAACTATCGCGCGCTCGTACCACTACGACGCGCGCGACCGGATGGTCGTCCTGGAGCAGACGGGTTCACCTGACCTGAGCTTCCGCTACGACAGCCAGGGCCTGCGCCAGGAGAAGAGCAACGGCACCCAGACCACGCGCTACCACTACGACCAGCAGAGCCTGCTGACCGAAACCAACGCGATCGGCAATCCGACGCGGCGGTATCACTACAGTGCGGAGCAGTTGCTGGGCGAAACCACGGTGGGGGCGCAGGAGACGCTGCGGTATTACCTGCTGGATGCCTTGAAGAGTCCGATTGCGCTGCTCACGAAGGAAGGGGCGGTCAGTGCGCGGACGTCGTGGGATGCCTTCGGTGAAATCCGAGGCCAACAAGGCACGAACGGGCAGGTGACGACGCCCAATCGCGAGGGTGCGCGGGCGGAGTTGATCAGTACGGACGAGCAGCCGGTCGGCTTTACCGGATACGTCAAAGACAGCGAGTCAGGGTTGTACTACGCCAAGGCGCGGTACATGGATCCGGCGACAGCGCGGTTCACCACGGAGGATCCTGAAGCGGGTAAGGATATGGAGCCGCCGTCGTTGCATCGGTATTTGTATGCCTATGCGAATCCGACGGTGTACACGGATCCGACGGGGCGTTGTCCGGGTTGCAGTTGGCGCATGTCGTACGCCAATGCCGAAAGCGACGAAGAACGCGAGCGTGTGCTTCGTAAGCTGGCGAATACCGACAAGACTGCAGGCCGCACTACTGGTGTTGCATTAGGCCTCACTGCACCAATACGTAGCGTGCGGAGCGTGTTGTCGGATTACGGCTCTGATGATCCGTCCGCGCAGGCGCGCATGGCAGCGCGCTGGCAGCAGCTGGAAGCGATGAATGACGAAGTTCGTCACGCCATGCTGGACGGTGGTGTGCCTGGCGTTGCGAAGTGGTACTTCAAGGGGCTGGGAACGCGCATCGGCGAAAGCGCAGCGAAGACGGTAATTGCCGGCGATAACGGCGACTACGTCGGAGAAGGTGAGGCAGGTACGGAACTGGCGGGGATTGTCGCCGAGGCTGCGGGAGTGGCTGCAAGCGCTGTCGCCGGCGTGCGTGGGTCGACAAGTGCGCTACGAGTTGCGGAAGGTGGTTCGGGTGCTCCGGTAGGAGTGCCATTGCGAAAGGTTGAGCCGCCGACGTGGGAGCAGCGCTTGGCGATGAACGCGGAAAATGATTTCCGCGGCGATGACCTGAGTGCTGGGCGATCAGCATCAACTCTTGGCCAAACGGTAGATACGACTGTGTACCGGTTCTATGATCCACACTACCCGCTCATGGCTAGCAATCCAAGGAACAAGTACAGGTTTTCGAACCCAGCTGCGCGCTCGACAGGCGGGGATGCGTACTTTGCGGGGCATGCAAGTGCTGCGTTTGGCGAAGTGCGCCAAAACACTCAAGGCAAGAACTTGTTCGCAGGGCGATTGGAAGGAGGTAACGTTCTTGATCTCACAAATCCGGATATTGCCAAAGCCTACGGCGTGGATATGAAGGAAATCGGGCGCCACGCGACTGGTCCGGACTACAAGGAGTATGGCTATCCTCAGTCTGTGGGTAACAGGGCGCTTAGTGACGGGTACTCCGCAATTCGCTACCCGAGTGTGCAAGCGCCCGGAAGCGCCAACATCGTCATCTTTGACGGTAAGCATCAGGATTTTGAAATGACTCCGATATTCGACGTGCCGGACTCCCAGCGATGAGCCATTACAAAAGGGTTCCTCTTGCAGTAGCGCGTGTTGAACGATACGAATTTCGTTGCAGGAACTGTCGAGCCCACAATCTTACGTACTTCCCGGCGTTGCACTCCGATACTGCGGGCGCGCGCTGTGGTAAATGTGATGCGTTGGTTTGGTTTGATTCTAGACGGTCGCCGGTATTGATGCAGGCGTACGACGCTGAGCGCGACGGTGACTACAAGGAGTGGTATAGGGAATCGACGATGAAGTTTTTGTCGTTGCTACCGAGCTGTCCTCAATGCCACACTGCTGCGTTTGACTCATTCCGAGCCTCAGGTGGGGCAGCGCCGGTGTTGTGTCACGCATGCCAAACTCCTAATGACGGGGAGTGGATGCATACAACTTCCAAATATCCGAATGACGAAGTCTGGTGGTTGGACGACGCCCCTTAGTCGGAGAGCCCCGAAAATGCGGGTGTCAAGTTACTACCGTGGCGCGTTACGCCAAGTGATCTGATCACGGAGTTGGGTGACAGAGATAGGTGGGGGTGGTGGAGCGCTTACAAGCGTCCGGGAAACCGGGGCACACTTATGCTAGCAAGCAAAGGTTAGACTCGGGCAGTGGCAGCTACTCGATCGTAGACTCACGCACTCAGCGCAAACACCTTGCGTACTTGAGCAGCGCGACAATGAACCCTGCATCCTCTTCGCACTCCTCTTCGGAGAGAAAAATTGCATGTAGGCGAAGATCGAATGAGTAGCTGAAGGCCCGCTCAAGCGCGCTGCGACAGGATGCGGCTTCTGATGTTCTTCCGCGCGGATATATCACCAACACGTCTACGTCAGCCGCAACTTCAGGTTCGCGCAAGAACGATCCATACACGTAGATGCGGAGACTAAATTCAGCGCTCAGATGCCTCTCAAGCCATCCAAATACAGCCTCAGGTTGCGGCGTTGATTTCATCTAGGCGGCGACCGAATCCACCAAACGTACAGACGTCAATTCCAAGCCGTTTTGCTTCCTTGCGTGCTCCCTCGCCCATCGTATCCCAAGTGTTGTATACAACTACGTCGGCCTTTGGATCAGCAGCCGCCTCATGAATCTCCGCTTCACCAATGATGTAGTCGTCTGACATAAATACAACGAAGGACCTTGAGTTCACTAAGTAGATCGTGGCCTTCTTTTTGGCATGCATGTCGAAGGACCTGATGCGCCCCCGCGTCTTGTAGTTAAGCAGTGAATCGAACAATGCCATTGCTGCCTCCTCTACAGCGACTGCCGGTAGCTTGCTGCCAAGCTGTCGCGCAGATTGGCCCGACCTCGCTCGACTGCTTCGAAGAATCCGGCGGGGAATTGAAACAAGCGATAAGCCTCATAGGCTCCTTGCTTGAACACTTTGTATGCATGAGCGTGCGTCAGGAACCCTAGATAGAGGTCTTCATCTCCCGCATCAGCCAAGTAGTGAAGGCTTGTGTGAATTATTTCACAAATCCTACTGTTGTTCGGAACGACAACTTCAACTGAGAGCTTTTGCCAGACCTCGGCGGTTTCCTCGTCGTTGAACTGCTGATCGAGGCGGGCTGACGATTTCGGTCCAAGTCTCTCAAAAATCTGCTTGTTCGCAGCAAGAAGCGTGTAAACCGGATCGTAGAAACTGGTCAGCTGCTTCAGCTTGTACTCGCGAGCCTCCTTGCTAACGTTTGTCGCGTCCGTCAGGCGCGCGTTGAGCCGCGCTTGGGATCGTGCAACAACTGCCGTAACTATGAGGGTCACTATCGACACGAGAGCGGCGAGGCTAGCCGCGATCAACGTAGCCCAGCCCTTGTCGAGGGATGCAATCATTTCGTCCAGCGAGCTTGGCATTTGACGTCCAAAGTCGTAATTCAGTAATTCAGATTCCGGCGACATCTGCGAAAACGTCGAGTTTTCCATACGCCTTCAGAAGGCGATATGTGGCGAGCCCATCAATTAGGCAGTACTTTTTCTTAGTTCCACCGGGCTGGATGGACAGCGCGCGAAGAGTCGTTCGAACCGCATCACCGATCAGATGCGAGTGCTGGACGACATAGATTTCCGCATCAGTCTTGGTCAACCGAACAAGCTGATCGGCCCGTTTGCCCATCATCTCCAGCGTCATCTCACGAAAATTGGTCGGCCCTTTCAGCAGAAAAGCGGCCGTTCGCCGACGTTTGCCGACAACGACATTTCCAGAGAAGTGATCGTCTGACTCACCACCCCAGTCCTTTTTTGATGGTTCAAGTAGCAAAGAAGCGATTGCTTCTTTAACAGCCTTCTCCGGCATTCTTGACATCACTTCCTGCCACTCATCGACGCCAGCGACAGCTACGTCTTTCAGTGCAGAGAACTGCTCAATGTCTTCCGGAAGAACTTCCCCATGATCGCGCCCGAAAAACATCAGCGCGCCATTGTCTTCCCCATTGCGCGGGTGATCTAACCATGGAGCGCCAATCACCATTGGCTCGATGCGATAGCGGTCCGGTTCCTTATGTAGCAATCCAATGATCGATTGCACGTAATTCTTCCGACTCCCCTCTGCCAGCGTCATTCTCCCGGTGTCGCTTACCACGTGGTTCGTATGGTACGAAATTACGACAGGCATACCGTAATCGAGCGGCAACTCGACAGCGTGTTCGACGTGCATTGCATCGTAGATTTCCGGGCACGCAGTGAGTTTCTCCGTGCTTCGAAATACCGTCCGTGCCCCGCCACTCTCCAGCGCCTCCAGTAGAGTAGGTGCGCTGTAGTACTCGCAATGATCTTCCAGCATCGTCACAAGCAAATGATCATTGTGCAGTCTTGAAAAGTGATCATCACCCGGCGACGCATGCTCCGCGTAATACTCTCTGCCCTCCCTTCCGAGCGCGGTCATACACAGCCGCCTATTCACGAACCCCATGTCTATGTGGTGGAAGATGTCTTTCGTGCGGAGTTCCTCGGGAAGATCTTGGATACTCATTTCGCTAGGTCCTGAGTTGACCGCTGCAATCGGTCGCTCTCTCAATGGGTGCCCGCCAGAGAACGAAGGGAAAACCCCTCTCTCTCCAAGAGAGGAGGGTTTACCCCTTCTCTTCGCGCGCGAGGGTTTTTTCCGGGGATTCCGGAGGTTTTCTCCGGTCGTCCAAATCCCCTGAACCCGGGCCCCAACTGGCTATCCTGGGATCGCTGAATCGTACACTTTTTCGCTCCGGAAAATACCCATTCCGGTATACAAAATGTGGCAATTTCCGGGGCCGAAGTTCCCAGTTTCCCGCGCCGTTGCTGGGCTTTCAGTCTGTGATAACTCGCTGGAAAAAACCACACCGCCGCATTTCCGGAGGTTTTTCCACCACCGGAATCAAGCACTTACCTGAAGCGGGTATGCAAGATGCAGTTGACTACACACCCAGAGCGCTCCATCGGTTCGCCCTTGCCGCCCCGCAACCGACAGGACCAGGTGCCCATCGAATTCCCGATACGTTCCGGATTCCATCATCGTCTCGTAGACTTGTGAGATGAGTATTCCGGGCCAACTGAGTATTCCGGGCCAACCACTCTTCGGAAATTTCCTAGTGGGAGCCGCTTTCACAGGCGGGGACCTGAGCAGCGCCCGCAAGTGCCGCGTGCAGCCGCACCCACCCCACATCAACCGCCGCCACTCCCGCTTTCCGCGCCACACTGTGGCGCTAGAAGCGCGGCCACCGTCGCTTTTCGCGGCATCGTCCCCGGTTCAAGCGGCAACGCCGCCACATTTGCCGGCATGTGCTGCCGCTTTGACCGGCACGGCTGCCCGTCGGACCGGCACCGGCGCCGCCCTATGGGGCTACGGAGTCCCCTTGAGCGGCATCGGCGCCGGATTTTCCGAATCGATTGCCGCTTCGAGCGGCGTTCACGGCTTCAGATCAGGCGGGATCCGCCTCGGTGACCGCGCGGGCCGACTTGCGGAAGCGCGCCGAGAGCTCTGATCGCAGGCCTTCCAGACCTTTGTTCTTGCCGGATACCTTCAGCTGGGCGTAGCCCTCGAGGGCCCAGCTCATGACGTCGCTGCCGAGGGCGGCGAGGGAGTCTTCGCCGCGTTCGGTGAGGCGTTGCAGGCGGGCGACGCGGGGGCGCAGGGCGTCGAAGGCGAGGAGGTCGGCGCGGGCTTCGGGCACGTTGAGGCTGGGTGGGGCGATCTGCGGGTTCTGTTCGAACACCATCAACGTCTGGCGGCAGAACGATTCGGACTTGGCGCCCATGCGCGCGAGGGTCTTGCGTTCGTCGCCGTCCAGCGAAACCAGGTCGGCGAGCGCTGTTTCCAGCGTGCTGAGGGCGGTGTCGATGGCGGAAAGCTGTTCGGGGGTGAAATTCAACGACAGCAGGTTCTGGCTCACTGCAACAACTCCATGTGGAAATAGATCCCGAGTTCCCTCGGGGGCGGGAGTGTGGCGATGTCGGCGTCGGGTGTCTTCGCGGGAAAAAGTGAGATTGGGGACAAATTGTTCTAGACGGCGGATTCGTCGTTGGTGACGATGCGGTGGCGTGTGCGATCAGCGTTGAAACGCGTGGCGCCCAGGCGATGCGAGAAGACCGCTCACCACGTAGTCCGTACTTCACCGACCGGATTTTCTGCGTCCACATGGATTGACGTCGCTGCACTGCATTCGCAAGAATTGCCCCGCTGCCGCCAAATCGGCAGCCCAGGATTGGCATCCTGGCTCTACAGGCGCCACCCCCAAGCGCCCATCCGACGATGTTGGCGCTTTTTTGCGCCCAGTCGTCGGCTGGGCGCCCTGTTGATACCATTCCGGTTTCAATGGCGGGCGGCGCATGGCAGCCGTAAGGCTGGCCGGCCTGTAGACCGGTATGCCAACCATGCGTCGTCCGTCACCGTTTCGGGTCCGGTGACGGGTTACTCCACACTCGTCGAGGACACGCAATGTCTCTCCGCATGGAACGCCCGTTCGCGCTTCGCGAACGTTTGCCGTCGAGTTGTACCCGCCACCTGCGTCTTGCTTCGCGCAGATGCAGGTGGTCGCTTCCGAGCCTCGCTTTTCGGAGGCCGCAATGACGAAGAAGTCCGTTTTGCGTGACGACGATGCGTCGTCTGATGAATCGCCTCCCGCTTACAGCATCCACGATCTCCTGGCATCGCCCTATGGCGAGAAGCCCGACCTTCCGCGACTGATCGCCGCGTCACGCTACTGCCGCGATGGCGCCCTGGCCAGCTTACGGACGCTCGCCCACGTGCTTCGCCTTCTCGCGAACCGTGATGAGTCGACCGAGTCGGACGTCGTCCATGACTTCGGCAAGCTGGTGGCGCACTTCGCGGATTTCGCCGATGCGGTATCAGTGTTGGAGAGTCATGCCGACTATGCCGCGGGACGTCGCAACGCCGGCAGCATCGAAGCGTAGTCTGCTTGCAGTCCACCGTGGTGCGCAAACAGCACAGGAAACGCCGTTGGCCGTTCCGGAGCGGCCAATGACGGTGTTTCCGGTGACGTTTGCCTGCCATGGAAATGGCCGATCGTGTACGCCTCGGGGGGCTGCCCTCTCGCGATAGGGCAATGGAGCTTCGCCACGCTGACGAGTGTGGTGATCTTCATCGGGGCGTCGCGACGACCGGTTTGACCGGCCCAGCGCCGTGGCCACGGCAATGGATTTTCACCTGACCTGCGCAGCTTCTTTCCGCGTGCATCCCTGGCTTCCTTCCTGGCCCGGGATGCGCGCGGATTTTCCGTTTCCCGCGCAAGGTTCTGGACACCTGAAAGGTTCTGGACACCCACTTTTCGCCGTCCTATCGGTTGCATTCCAGGAAACAGCCGATTGACAGGTGTGCGGAATCCCCGCGTCCACTGGCTTGTTGATTAAAATCAAATCGGGGCCGGCTTACAGGCCACACGATAGGGCAGTCCATTCAACAGGAAGACCCTACTGTGAAGATCCAATCCATCATTCCTCTCTTGCTTGGTGTCTTGGCTGGCGGTGCGACACTGGATGCGCGCGCCGAGAACTGGCTGTTCAAGATCGGCGCGCACAGCGTCGATCCGACGTCCGGCAACGGCCGGCTTGCCGGTGGAACGCTTGGCGTCGATATCGGTGCGAACGTCCGGCCGACCGTAACGGGGGAATATTTCTGGACACCGAACTGGAGCGTCGAAGTCCTGGCGGCTCTGCCTTTCAAGCACGAGGTGAAGCTCAATGGCGTCAAGGCAGCGACGGTCAAGCATCTGCCGCCCGTGGTCGGTATCCAATACCACTTCAACGCGGAAGGCCGGGTTTCACCCTTTGTGGGCGTTGGCCTTAACTACACCTACATCTTCGGCGAGCGCACGACGGGTGCACTCAGTGGCGCGCGGCTGTCACTCGATAACTCCATTGGCGCGGCAGCGCATGTGGGCATTGACTTCAAACTGGATGACGCCTGGCGCATCAGCGTTGATGCGCGCTGGATCGACATCGACAGTGACGCCCGGGTAAACGGGGCCGACGTTGGTACGGTAAGCATCGATCCCTTGGTGTTTGGTGTCGCAGTGGGACGCGCGTTCTGAGGCCCAGGGGCGGAACCGCGAAGGCGCGTTCCGCCCCTGGGTGGCGATTGGTCGGACGATTCCGATTCGTGGATGTCCCGAATCCCCGGATTCGTGGATGTCCCGAGTCCCTCGCTGAAAGTTCGCGCCCATTCGTGCACGGCATCGGAATCGAACCGGCCTGGCTCGTGACTTCGACGGCCTGGAGGCCCGCAGAACCGCCGCCGATGACGGCGAGTCGACGGGGGGCGGGCGGTGTGGCGGGCATCCGGCAATTGTCTCGCGAGGATGGCGGCGCTGCGCGCGCCCGAACCCGCTTGACGCCCACTTG
The DNA here is from genome assembly GCF_025398735.1 of Tahibacter amnicola. NCBI lineage: Bacteria > Pseudomonadati > Pseudomonadota > Gammaproteobacteria > Lysobacterales > Rhodanobacteraceae > Tahibacter > Tahibacter amnicola. The sequence continues at coordinate 5,156,512 of NZ_CP104694.1, read as the reverse complement.
ACGGATCGTCCTGGTGCGGCGGCGGGGCGCCGCATAACATCGCCTGCATCTCCACTCAATTTCCCCCGATGCGGACTCCCCTGGTTCTGGCCGTCGCCATCCTCCTGGCCGGCTGTACGCAAGACAGGTCGCCGGCGCCGCCGGCGACGGAATCCACCAGCTCTGCGGTCAAGGACCGCGCAATCGACAGGACAGCTAAAGCAATGAGCAGCGAGGACGGCGTCACCGTAACCATCATGGAAAAGCCCGAATCCGTGCGTCTGCGGCGGTACAAGCGGGCGCAGGATGAAGCGTCGGCGCCATCGGCCAAGAAGGCGGTGCGGCCTGAGGTGGCCAGCACGGTCGACAAGCTCAAAAGCGTGGGCTTTCCTGGCCTGGATGCGGTGGACTGGTCACGCTTCGATGAAGATTACACCCCCTCGCCAGGCGCACTGCTGGAGCACGCGGGGCTGGGCGAGTGGTTCGATGCCGAAACGGGAACCTTTCCGAACCGGCATGACGTACTGCTGGCCCAGTTGGCGGGTATCACGGGTTCGGCGCTCGATGGCGTGGCATTTGAGGAAATCGCGCCTAAGGACTATGAGGCCGATGAGGAGCCTTATCAGTTGCGCGCCTACGCCGACGGCAAGCGTTGGGCGATCGAGGCGCAGAACTTAGGCGACTGGTTTGACGTGGACGCGGTCCTGAAGCTGCTCAATGCGGTGCTGCGTGATCGCGGCAGCGATTGGCGTTTGCTGATGCTGGAGACGCAGGACCAGACCGCGAAGGTGGCCGCCGGACCGGCCAGCGTACTTGTTGCGGCCTTGCGTGAGGGCTTGCTGGAGTCCGGGGATCCGGACTCGGCCAGAACCCTTGGCAAGGAATTCGAGGACGCGGTTCGCGCCAGGCTGCAGGGGGAAAGCCGTTGATGTGCCGCCGGCGCGATTCGCTCAGGATTGCGTCGGCACGATCAGCTGGTCCTACGTGTTGAAGGAAGGTAGTCCGGGCCAACCACCTTTCGGAAAATTCCGAGAGCGTGGGGGGCTGGCTTGAGGAGCACGCCGTGGGCGCGATCGTGGGCGCCCGCGAGCGCGTCGCGGCGGAGGTAGTCCGGGCCAACCACCTTTCGGAAAATTCCGAGAGCGTGGGGGCTGGCTTGAGGAGCATGCCGTGGGCGCGATCGTGGGCGCCCGCGAGCGCGCCGCGGCGGTAGCCGACAGGTAGCGGCGTAGCTCGGGCCCGGGTAGTCCGGGCCAACCACCTTTCGGAAGTTTCCGAGAGCGGATTTTCCACGCAGCGCGTCAGGCGTGTAACAACTGTGCTCTCAAGACCTCGATCGTTTTGCTAAGCGCTTCCTCGATTGACGGTTCGTCAACACCTGACAGATCGATCGAATCGTCTGATACCAATACTTCGAAGTCGGAAGTACCAATTGCCGCCACATCGGCGTTGGACGGAAATGAAGGCTGTGCTCGAATCGACTCCCACCGAGCTAGTCTGACTGTGTATCCGCCGTTCTGGCCAAATACTTCCACCCGAAACCTCAGGCTGTCGCCGAAACATGGTTGGATGGGTTCGAGCTCAAAAGTCCCTACCAGTCTTCTATAGCCGAGCATACCTGTCCCGTTGAGCATCGACATTCTCAGTGCCTAGCATAGCAACCGGTCGACGCGGTCTGTGTCGCCATGCGCTTTGCCGCGCGGCACGCCGCTGGATCGTTGGAGCCGCCTGATGAGCCAGAAGTCCGCGGGGCAACATGCGGTCCGTGCTATCTGCTGAACATTGCGTGCTAGCCGTGCACGCCTACGGAGAAGAAACCTCGCCCACGCAATCCGTACAGGTGCTGCCCAGCCCGCCGGTCTTGCACAGCGCCCGTGATAGCCGACTGCGCGATTGCAGGGGGAGCTTCGGCGTTCCGCATGATGGCGCCCCGCAGGCGCGCAGCCTGCACGATGGCGACGGGTGTCCTGCTGATCGTAAGAAGGAACGCGATTGGCATCGCATTTGCCCGAACAACGTCAGGACAGGGGAGGGAACCCCACATGACGGGCCAGCTTTCCGCGATCAAACAGTTCTTTTCAGACATCATCGACGACGACGTCCTCACGCAGGCGGGCGCGATCGCCTACAGCGCGACGTTGTCGCTGGCGCCGCTGGTGCTGCTGATCCTGGCAATACTCGGGGCGCTGCATCGAGACAGCCAGCAGGCGTTTATCGCGGCGTTCTCGGGGCTGGTCGGCAGCGACAGCGAGAAGCTGCTGCGGGCGATCGTCGAAGGCGCCAATCGGCAGCCCGACTGGCGGCATATTGCGGGCTGGAGCAGTGCGATCCTGCTGGTGATCGGTGCCTCTGCCGTGTTCGGGCAATTGCAGCAGGCACTCAACCGGGTCTGGGAGATTGAAGCGAAGAGCGGCCAGGGCGTGTGGGGGTTTCTGCGGCGTCGCCTGCTTTCGGCGGGAATCCTGCTGGCGCTGGTGTTCTTGACGGTGGTCTCGATGGGGTTCGAGGTGCTGCTCGGGCTCATTCGTCTGCCGGAGACCTGGGCGCCTGTGATCAGCTGGCTCGTCGGTAGCGTGATGTACATTGCACTGTTTGCGGCACTCTACCGGTGGTTGCCGGATCGCCGCGTGCCGTGGATAACCGCCGTACGGGGCGCGGTACTGACAGCCGTTCTGTTCCAGCTCGGTCGATTGGCCGTCGTTGCGTATCTGACCAAGGCACAACCAGGCGCAGCGTTCGGGCCGGCGAGCGCATTGGTGGTGTGGCTGGTGTGGGCGTTCTATTCGGCCCTGGTGTTTCTGGTAGCGGCTGAAGCGGTGTACGCCGTTGCTCACGCGCGTCGCTGGCGGTGGATCACCGAGCCGGCCCCGCGAGAGGTTGCTGCGTGAATGCGGCAGACCTCATCGGGTGCACCAGTACCCTGATCCTCATCATCACCCTGGGCCGCCAGGTCGTCCTGCATTGGCGCTGTCCGGACCGTTCGCGGGGGGCGCGCTGGCTGTTTTTCGGGCAGATGGCTGCCTCGATCGGCTTCATCATCTACAGCGCCATGGTCGATAGCACACTGTTCGTGGTGACGAACTGCCTGATTCTGCTGACGGCAATTACTGGTTTTGTGATTGCGCTGAGGAAGGCGGAGGGGGCGTAGCGGTCCGTCGTCTGCGTGGCTGGCGGGCGGCGTTCCGGGCGGATCTGCGCCTGGGCGGGCGCCTTCACACCACGAATTCACACGAATTCAGGCCACCCACGAATCAGAATATTCCGAGGCCTTCCGGATTCGTACTCGGGGAATCTTCCGCTCAGCCCATTCCCGGGCTGTTCTAGGTCCCCTCGACCACCGTTGGTACCGGGATCATCTTGGTATCACTTTGGGTGCGCTGGCGTCGACGATCTGTCGGTTCTCTTTGGATTGCTCGCGTCGCCAAATCTAACTAATTGTTGCGTAATGAAAAACGCGCGCTACGATGAAAAAGTATGAAACTTGACAGTGTCGTGGTGTGATGTGTAATTAGCGGCATTGGTGGGTTGGGGGATTTCTATCCGGTGACGGGCGTTCCGCGTCGTCGCCATTTCCGGGGAAACCACGATGAGCAAGCGAGCGTTGTTGCCAGCTGTTGTGAGTGTGCTGTTGGTGGCGTCGGCTGTTGCGGGTGGAACTGACAAGTCGGAGAAGATCGCCGCGCCGGTCGCCGGCGACCCGGTCAGTGAAGCGCAGTTCGCCTGGGGCTTGTTCGTGGACGCCATGCGGCCGGTCAACGGATCGCTGAATTTTGAAACCTGGACCGAACAGTGCCAGCTGAATCCGCAGATGGCCGGCTGTCCGACGGTGGTGGCCGGGGCGACCAAGGCACGCTTTCTGCACGGTAGCGCGCTCCGTCAGAGTGGCGGCAGCGATGCCAAGAAGACGGACACCTTGCAATTTGGGGTTGAGTGCGGCGCCATGGCGACCGGAAAAGTCGGAGACTATCCGGTACCGGCCAACGTCAAGAAGGGGGCGACATTCTGCGAGGAGGTATTTGTCAATGCCAGCGAAAAGGATTTCATCGTTTCGAATGGACTGACAACGCTCAACGGCCAGAAAACCTACGGAAGTACGCGCTCCAACGCTGTGACTTTCCCCACGAGCGCCGTCGAGATCAAGGCGGACTGGGTCAGTCCGGATTCCTACAGCAACCCGACGTTCCAGTGTCCTGATCCCACCAACTCGCTCTACACGGAAACCATCAACGGAAAGTGCTATGCGCTGGTCGGCGTACACATATCGTCGAAGGTATTTCCCGATTGGCTGTGGGCGACGTTTGAGCCTGCCAGCAACGTCACCAATCCAAATCGTTGCGATCCGGCACTGTATGACACCTGCTTCGATCCGTGGGGCACGACGTCGACAACGCCCTACGGAAAGGGAAAAACCGTACCGCAAAGCCCGCAATTGAAGGCGCTGATGGCGTCGGCGAACCTCAACAAGGCGTTCAACAACTACTACCTCACGGGCGTCCAGACCAAATTCGTCGATGCTGCGGGAAAACCCATTCCGCTGGGCAACTCGTTCGTGGAATTCAACGCACAGGTGCCTCCGGGGCAGGCATCCTGTATTACTTGCCACAAATACGCCTATTTTGATGGCGAGCAGCAATCACCTGAGAACAATTTTGGCGGCCCGCCAGCGCAACCGAAGGGGTGGCCCAGTATCGGCTATGCCTGCAACACCGGCCAGACGGGCAACTGCACACCGGTAACACCCGGCTCGACATCACAGGACTTCTCCTGGATGCTGGGCTTGATGCCCGTGAATTGAGCCTGCGCGCTCTGGAAACTGGTGATTCGGGAAAGGGCCAGTCGGGGCTGGCCCTATTCCGTGGGCTGCTGCGGAGGCCTGGGCGTGCTCACAGGGCGCTGGTCAATGTGCGCGGCACGCGATCCTCAGCAATCGCTTTTCAGCGTTGGCGGCCAGAACCGGGCGTCGGACGGTAACGGTGTGGCAAGCAGATGCGATACAGGAGTGCCAAAGTATCGCGCGAGCTCCCGGGCGATGCGGAAGCGCACCACGCGACCCGACTCGGCCCGTTTAATGGTGGCGATTGACACGCGGACATTGCATCGACCGCAGTCGTGGGCCATGTCCTGCTGGCTCATCAGCCGGCTTTGGCGCAGCTTTCGGATCAGATGGCTGTTGAGAGCGACGTATCCGCGGGCGGGATATTCAACGGGGCCCAAAGGCGTTACCGGCCAAGCCGGTGGCGCTCCGTGCGTCGTCGGGGCGATGTCGCTGTCGATCTGAAGGCGGCCTGGTGCGGTGGCGGGAGAGACCATGGGGGTGTCCTCGTGGATGTCCTGGCTGACCGTGCGCTACATCGTGACTTCGGCGCCTTACGAAAACCTTACGATCTCTAACTGCTTGTCAGAAAAGATGAGTTCCACATCAGCGACGGCAGGAGACTCCATCATGACGCATGCCACACGACAGGACTGGTCCTGGCTTCGGAACACATTCTGGTACTGTCCGGCACCGGACATGCTGGCGCTGCAGACGCAATCGGAGTCCACGTTTGCATGGGTTGTGGATCAGACGGTATGGCATATCACCGGATACCGGGACGGGTACTTCTGGGGTGTTGCCAGCACCTTGCTGACCCCCATGGGCGAGACACCGGACGCCTCCGGCAAGAACGACTCGACGTTCTATGCCAGCATCACGCCCGAAGGACGGGTTCATATCACTTTTGTCCGTTCGGCGCTGTCGACCACTGTGGGCACCGGCACCGTTGCTACCGACGGCGACGCGGCGTCATTCGTCATGCAGATGTCGTCCGGGCCGGGCAGTTCCCTGGTGGTGCACTGGGCGAGGATGGCCTTGGTTCAGCCCGGTGATCCGGCCTGGGTAAGGCTGCCGGGGGCGGGCGTCTCGGTGCCGGATATGGTTGGTGACATTGCGGCACCGACGCCGGTCGGTGGCGACGAGGGGCAGGCGAGTTGAAAGGCGGAACTAGGAGGCTGCCGTTGATGGCGCAGGCAGTCCACATCGCCGTTTCAATCCTCCGCCTTTCAGCCAGCGCTGGCCGAGATCCCGTGCCTTGTCGATCAATGCCTGAATGGACCCCACGGCTCGCCAGTAGCGCGTTTCTATCGTAAACACCTCTGCCCGCCAGGACGCGGCGGTCATGCCGATAGATCGAAGTACCGCTGGCGGACCACCAACCAGTGAGCGGTGCTTGTCCGGTCGACGTTGTCGCCCCGTCCATTCCACCAGTTGCACGTATTCGGCGGTAGAAACGGACAAGGTATTACCCGCAGCACCCGCAATTGGCCGGAGAAGCGTGGCGCCTTCGATGTGTTGCAAGCGCCGACGGATCGAGGTGTGCGCCGACGTGGGAAGATCCGACGCGATGCCCGCGCGGATCGGATTGAGGTCGACATAGGCCATGCAGGCGAGCAGCGCAGCCTCGTCAAGCAGGGCTTGGCAGCGATATCGTCCCTCCCAGAATCGCCCGGTGCACGCATCTTCCCGATTGGCGCGTCGCGCAATCGGTTCATTCAAGCAGCGCATGAACCACGGCAAGGAAGCGAGCCGCTCGCGATAGATCGCAACCCTCGCTGGATCAGCGGCAATATGGCTGGCCTTGAGCGCTGATGCCACCGGATCGATCTCATTGCCGGATCGTACGGGACATAGTCGCAGCCACCGCGCAGCAACCTCGTCAGCCGACCAGGTTTCGGCAAGGTGTGGGTCGACAGTGGCAACGACGTGCACGTGATTGCTCATCACCGCATAGGCGTAGACGCCAATCGCAAAGATGGTCGCCAGCTCGTACAGCCTGTCTTCGATCCATTGCTTGCGATGATCGAACGACTGTCCAGTGCAGGTGTCTTCGCCGCAGAGGAATGCCCGGCGAACGCACCGGGAGATGCAGTGGAAATTCCCGGCTTCGCCGGGTGGAACCATTTGGTGACGTGGGGCGCTCATCGGGACACTATTTCACGATGTCGTGGGCTACGAAATCGGACCAGCGCCCGCCGTGGCGTCGGAATTTTCTGAATCGTGGGCGGCAAGGTTTGCTTGTCGGAGTTTTCTGATTTGTGGGTGACATGGTTTGTTACACTTGGGAATTTTCTGATTTGTGGGTGGCATGGTTTGCTGATTTATGGGTGACATTGTTTGCTCTACATGGTTTGCTGGGTTTGCCCTTCCTTTTTTCGCGCCCGCATAGCCCGGGCAGAGGGTGCGACGCGGCCTGGCTGAGATCCGGCCGGTGGGAGGCACTTGATCCGCCTCCTTTGCGAGGAGGTAGCGGTTGTCGCTGCCCGCCGCTGTGATTTGAAGCGCTGCGGTCAACGGAAATGGGCTTCGCGCGTTGCTGCGCGATTGCCGGGACGTAGCAGGTGCGGCAGAGAGAGAAAGAGCGGCGATTGCGGCGAGATCATCATCGGTGCATCGGCGCGTGCACCGCACAGAGCGCCGATGTGGCGCGTTTGGACAACGCGGCCTGGCGGTTTCGCGGTGGCACAGAGGTCCAGGCGATGCGAGGCCAGTGCAATGGCCAGTTGGCGGAGCCCTTTCGGTCGATATGGAATGAAATGCTGCCGTTTCTCGTATTCACCCCTGACGAAACGTTCACGGTCGCCTGTCAAAATAGGAACTTCGTCGCACTTTCGCTGCGGTATGCGACCACTTGCCGCAAGTGACGACGCCTGGGCATATGCGTTCTGCTCATAGTGGCCTCGTTTAGACGTAAGGTGTTGTCACAAAGTGGCCTGGTTAGCACCCGTGGCATGGTCGCGCTACACGTTTGATCGGTGAAATCCATTGACTCGGATAGCGCGAAGCAGACACGATCTACAAAATGAGTTATCGGAGAACACAATGGCGAATCTTGGTGCGTTGCTGAAGAATGAAATTGGCCGACTGAGCAGAAGGGAACTTCGCGGGCAGATGGAACCGCTGAAGAAGACGGCCGCAGCGCAGCGCAAGGAAATCGCGGCGCTCAAGCAGCAGGTCGCGGCGTTGCAGAAACAGCTGGTTCGTACGACCGGGCGCAAGGCCAGCCTGCAGGCTCCCGCTTTGCTGGCAGATGGCGATGGCAACGAAGTTCGTTCGCTTCGGTTCATGGCGAAGGGAATGGCGCCATTGCGCAAACGCCTGGGTGTTTCGCAGGCGGCCCTGGCAAAGCTGGTGGGTGTAAGCAGCCAGACGATCTACAACTGGGAAAACGGCAAGGTGAAACCGCGCGCCGAACAGCTGGCCGCGTTGGCGGCGGTGCGCGATCTGGGCAAGCGGGAAGTGCAGCGTCGGCTCAGTTCGCTGGCATCAGCGTGATCGCAGTGGACGGTGCACCGGCCCTTCCGTAATGGATGGGCCGGGCACTGTCGTAGTCTCCCGAATGTGAGTGCCGTCGAGGCCCACCGTCTCTTGGCGCCTTCGGCAGGGCCCGCCCGGCGTCTACATGAACCGCGCCCCTTGCTTGTATGACGCGCGATCCGCTCAACCGGCCTGCTGGTGGCCGTGCGCCCTGTCCAGTGACTTGCACCTGGCCGCCGCGCCGCACCGCCGAGCGTGAGGCCAGTCACGAAACCTGTCTGTTCTTCCCGGTCCCTGTCCATCTGGCCAGGGTGCGCGCGTACGGCCGGCACTAGTGTCGCACCAGGCCGGGTTGCACGAAGCGCGCTAGGTTTTCCATAGCGCATCGTACACGCCGGCGACGAACGGGGAGGGAGGTTGGCGCCACCAGCGCGCGGCGTACGAGACTTTCGCCAGCCTCTCTGCGTACGCCGCGCTGACAGGAGTTACCCTATGAAACGGTCCTTTCTTTGGGGCGTGGCGGGCCTGGGCGTGTTTGCCGCAGGCAGTGCGACCGCTGCCGACTATCCTTTGTTTTCGCCGGCGCCGTTGGCCTACCGCGCGGCGAGTAGCGATCCGGCCTATGCGTCACTGGCGCGGCATGCCGCATCGCAAGCCATGGATGTGGTGACGGCGCGTGCCGAGGCTGTCGATGCGTCGGCTCAATCGTTGCCGATCAATCTCAATCTCGCCGGCAAGGTCGGCCTGACAGCACTGCAGACCAAGGCCTACAAGACAGACGATGGTGCGCTGGTGTGGCAGGGCATCATTCCGGATCCCACCCAGCGGCGCCCGTTCAATGCCCGCGAGATTCCGGACGACCCGTTGAACTCGGTCATGCTCGTGCGAAACGGCGACAAGCTCACCGGCAATATTCGAGTGCAGGGACAATTGTACAAAGTGCGGCCGCTGTTCGATGGCCGCCACGTGATCGTGGAAGTGGATGAGTCTCGCTCGCCGCCGGATCATCCCGCGGAAGACTACAAGCAGCTCCTAGCCGAAGCGGCGCCACCGCCCGAGTCGGATACCACGTCGCGGGCGACGCAGGACATCACCACTATCCGCGTGATGGTCAACTACACCACCGGCGTGAGCAATCGTGTGGCCGACGTGCCGGGCCTGATCAACCTGGCCATTGCCGAGGCTAACCAGGGGTACATCAACAGCGACGTGCAGATCCGCCTGCAGCTGGCGGCGCGCTCGCGCGTGAGCTACCGCGAATCCGGCAGTTTCGGGACGGATCTCAACCGCTACCGCGACACCGACGACGACTACATGGACAGCATCCACGGCCTGCGCAACGAATACGATGCGGACGTGGGTGTGCTGCTGATCAACAATGACGAATCGTGTGGCAAAGCGGCGGCGATTGGCGCGACGGCACGAACCGCCTTTGCGGTGGCGCATTGGGACTGCGCCACGGGCTACTACTCGTTCGCGCACGAGATCGGCCACTTGCAGTCTGCCCGTCACGATCCGGGCACGGATTCGTCGAACACGCCGTATTCCTACGGTCATGGCTACCGTGATCCTGCGGGCAATTGGCGCACGATCATGGCCTACGATTGTGACGATCACTGCCGCCGCCTGAACTTCTGGTCGAACCCGAACAGGACCTACAACGGCAAGCCGATGGGCACGGCGACGCGCAGCGACAATCACCGCGTCCTCAATAACACACGCAACACGGTGGCCGGTTTCCGCTGATCGCGGCGGGTACGGGAGGCGCCGTCCGTGGTCTGGACGGCGCCGTTTTTTTCGTATCTGCGGTCTTGCACGGGGTCTGCGCTGCGGTCACGATGCGGCCACTGGCCGACATTCCGGCCAGGAAGGTGGGGAATGGCGCAGCCACGCACTTGCGCGCGACGCGGAACCGGCATCGCCGGTGGGCTTTGGGCCGCAGTTGCCCTGCTGGCCGTATTCCTGCTGCCTGCGCAGGCGCGGATCGCCGCCACCACCGTTGCTCCGCCCGGGCACGCGCTGTTTCGCAGCTACGGGCCGCTGCAGGGGCTTGGTGCGACCAGCGTCCGGCAACTGCTGCAGGATCGCCAGGGCTTTATCTGGGTGGCGACCAGCGACGGCCTCTACCGCTATGACGGACACCGTTTCGACGGATTCGGCGCCGCCCAGGGCCTGTTGCCCACCGCGGTGGATGCCTTGGTGGAAGATAGCGCCGGCACGCTGTGGGCCGGCACGCAGGCCGGGTTGCTGTGGCTGGAAGGGGAGCACTTCGTGGCCGCCAGCCTGGCTGGCGCCGCCGGGGATGTGGCGGTCTCCGACCTGGCTGCCACCAGCGCCGGAATCGCCGCCGCGACGAACCAGGGGTTGTATATCGGCAGCCAGGACGGTGTACGGCCGGTTCGCAGCTGGCCGGGCGGACAGGCCACCGCCGTAGCCGCATCGCGCGACGGCAGCGGTCTTTTCGTGGGTCAATGGACGGGAACGGCGACACTATGGCGCTGGCACGGCGACACGTGGCGCCAGCTGGCGCTGCCCGCCGCCGAGGCGGACGAACGCATCGATGCCATTGTGGAAGATGGAACAGGGCGCTGGTGGTTGCGGACCGCGCACGCATTGCTGCGCCTGGATGCGGCGCAGGAACAGGTTGAAACGGTGGCCACGCCGGTGCCTATCCGATCGACGCGGGGCTACCTGCATGCGGACCGCGAAGGCGGGCTGTGGCTGTCGTCCGATAGCGAGCTGCTGCATTGGGACGGTGGCCAGTGGCAGGTGCTGCAAAGCCCGACCAGTACGACGCGTCCCCTGCTGGAAGATCGTGACGGATCGCTCTGGGTCGGTGCGGTCGGTTTGCACCGGCGGCTGGGTCGTGGCGTCTTCCATGCCTACACCAGCGAGCGCGAGCTGCCCGGCGAGGTCGTCTGGTGCGTATTCCGCGACCACCGCGGGCAATTGTGGATCGGTACGGAGAATGGTTTGGCGCGGGCCGGTGAAACGGCATTTACGCGCGTGGAGGGCACGGCGGGCACGACAGTGCGCAGCATCGCCGAGAGCGCGGACGGCACGCTGTATTTCGCGGGCTTGCCGGGCAATGACATCGTCACCTATCGGCCGGACACCGGGGCATTGGCCCGCTTTCCGCTAGATCGCACCAACCCGGCCAAACGCACCCTGCGGCTGCAGATCAGCCGGGACGGCACGCTGTGGGCTGGTACCTGGGGCAACGGGCTTTACCGGGCGGCACTGGGGAGTGGAAGTCTTGCTTTCGAGCCGGTCGCGCTGCCTGGCGGCAATGCTACCGAGTTCGTCAGCGGGATCCACGAGGACGCGCAGGGACGACTGTGGGTGGCCGGCCAATATGGGCTGGCCGTTCTGGATAAAGGGAAATGGCAGCGTTTTGGACGAGCCCATGGGCTGCGTCGCGATTTCGTGGCTTATGTGGAGTCCACGCGCGACGGCGCCCTGCTGGTGGCCTATTTCGAGCCGTTCGGCGTCGCCCGGGCGCGCTACAGCGAAGGCCGGCTGGAGGTGCAGCGCCACTATGATCGCGCCAGCACTAATACAGCAGACCGTGTCTACGCGATGACCGAGGATGCTGCCGGAAATCTCTGGCTGGGCAGCGGCCGCGGTGTCGATCGCGTCGGCAGCGATGGCGCTGTGCACTTCGGTGCCGCGGACGGCATGGTGGGTGAGGATATCGTCAGCATGGCGATGCTGGCCGAACCGGGCGGTGATGTGTGGATGGGAACGACGACCGGTCTGGTGCGTTTTGATGCGGCAGCCTATGAGCGGCGCTCCCAGTCTTCGCCGCCGGACGTGGTGATCATGGAGACGCGGCTAGGGGCGGAGGTGGTTCCGGCCGGCTCGCAGTCGACCATGCGTTTTCCGCATACCGCGAACACGTTGCAGGTGCGCTACACCGCCAATAGCTTCACGAACGAAGGCCGTATCGCCTACCGCGAGCGGCTGGTCGGCCTGGATGAGGGCTACACCATCACCACCGAGCCGCACGCACGTTACACCGCGTTGCTGCCCGGGCAATACCGGTTTGAAGTCGCCGCACGTGCCGGCGATCTCGGGCCCTGGAGTGCGCCAGCAACGATTTCCTTCGAGATCATTCCCGCGTGGTATAGACGCTGGTGGGCCTGGACGGCCTATGGCGCCGGCCTGGCCCTGCTGGCGTGGGGCATTCTGCGTTGGCGGCTGCGTCGCCTGCGACGCATGACCGCGGTGCTCGAGCGTCGCGTGAGCGAGCGGACGCAGGCGTTGGCGACGGCGCTGGGCGAGCTGGAAACAGCGAAGGAAAAAGCCGAGGTTGCCGCGCGCGCCAAGAGCGATTTCCTCGCCACCATGAGTCACGAGGTGCGCACGCCGCTCAATGCCATCCTCGGCAGTGCGCAACTGGGCATGAGCGGCGGCGCACCGCCGGAAGTCGCCGCGCACCTGGGACGGATCACGCTGGCGGGCCGGCACCTGCTCGATGTGCTCAATGGCATCCTGGACTATTCGCGCCTGGAGTCGGGGGTCATCGTCGTCGAATCCATCCCGTTTGACCTGTATGCCCTGCTCGATGAGCTGCGTGCCGTATTCCAGGTCGAAGCGGAGCGCAAGCGGCTGGAGTGGCGCGTCGAGATCGCTGCGGACGTTCCGGCGTGGTTGCGTGGCGATCCGCTGCGGTTGCGCCAGGTCCTGGCCAACCTGGTATCCAACGCCTTGCGTTTCACGGATAGGGGCTACGTGCGTGTGGTGGTTTCCCGCGTCGGCGACCAGGCCAGGCCGGAACACTGTCATCTGCGCCTGCGCGTGGAGGACAGCGGCATCGGCATTGCGCTGTCCGAGCGTGAACGACTGTTCCAGCCGTTCGTGCAGGTCGACAGTTCCACCTCGCGGCGCGTCGGTGGCACGGGCCTGGGTTTGAGCATCTGCCAGCGCCTGGTGGCGCAGATGGGCGGCATGATCCACGTGCACAGCATGCCGGGCGCCGGCAGCGTGTTCGAGGTGCAGGTGACACTGGCGCTGTCGCCACAGCCGGCGCTGAGTGAACCTGTTCGCCGCGCACCGCCACTGCCCGTGCCGTCGACCGGGGACGAACTGCGCGATCGCCGCGTGCTGGTGGTCGAAGACAACCCGCTGAACCAGGCCGTGATTGCCCAGATGCTGCAACAGCGGCAGGCAACACCCTACCTGGCATCGACACAGGCCGAAGCGCTGGCGATAGCGGCGTCAACACAACTGGATGTCGTGCTGCTGGATATCGAACTGCCCGATGCGGATGGCTTCTGCGTTGCGGCGGCTTTCCGGGCGCGGTTTCCGCAGTTGCCGCTGGTGGCCTGCACCGCGCACGCGACCGACGATTACAAGGCGCGATGTCGCCAGGCGGGTTTTTGCGACTTCCTGCCCAAGCCGATTGATCCGGAAACACTCGTTCAGGTGGTCGCTCGGGTGAGGGATGACTGTCCGCGGCACGATGCCGCTGCCGCATCGCCGGATTCGCAAGAGGCGATACCCGGCGTCGACATGACGCTGGCGCTGCGGCGCCTGGGCCAGGACGGTGCGTTGCTGCGCCGTTTGCTACGACGGTTTCCGGAGGAGGTCGGCAGTGCATCGGCTGCGATTCGCGCGGCGATTGCCGAGGGTGACTACGCAACGGCGCTCAAGCGCGCCCATGGCGTCAAGGGCGTGGCCGGAAACCTCTCGGCGTTACGCCTGGTGGATGCCTGCGTCGCGCTGGAACACGCGCTGGCAGCGAGCGAGCGGGAGACCATTGCCGCCGCCCAGGAGGAGTTCGAAGCGGCCCTGGCGCAAATCCTGGCGCATGTCACGGTTTGAAACGGGGACCTCTGCGCATACCGGCAATCGCGTGGCCGCAATCGACGATTATCGGCTGCACGCTGCCGTTGGCGGGGAAACCGGTCCAGTGGCTCCGGGCTGGCGTGGCCTGGAATGGTACTGTCCCCCGGGTGCGGACGCGTCGCGGTCCGCGGCTGGGACATTCGGGCAGCGATGGAAGTCAGCAACACACCTTCGGGCGGCCGTACGGCGCGTCCTTTGATTCTTGTCGTCGATGACTCGCCATCGACGATCGATACGCTTACGGCATTTCTGGGCACGGACTACCGCATCGTTGCCGTGACGGATGGCGCCTCGGCGCTGGCCAGCGTGGCGGCACAACCGCCTGACCTGGTTCTGCTCGACGTGGTCATGCCTGGGCTCGACGGCATCGAGGTGTGTCATCGGCTGAAGGCGGATGCGACCACGCGCGCCATACCGGTGATCTTCATCACGGCGCGTGACGATGAAGAAAGCGAGCTGGCCGCGTTTGAAGCGGGTGCGGTTGATGTGATCCGAAAGCCTTTCAGCCATCTGGTGGTGCGCCGTCGCGTGCGAACCCAGGTGGCGCTCAAGTTGTTTCGCGACCACCTGGTGCGGGTGCCGGTTCGCCTCGGCATGGAACTGCATGATCACCAGGCGCAACTGATGACCGGCTTGTTGTTCCAGCTGGACGCGGCCTGCCATGTGCTGGGGCCGGCATCGGATGCAACGCCGGTCCGCCGCTACATCGATCGCGCTGCGGAGCTGGCGCGCCAGTGCATGGCACAGACGCGCCAGACCATCCGCGAGCTGCGCGAAACCGCAGCAGACGACGAGGCGCTGGCCGAGGGCATCGCGCGGACCTTGCGGCCCTTCGCCGATAACACCGAGACGGTGCTACGCATCCGGCAGCGAGGACTTTCCGTGCCGCTGGATGGTGATGCGCGCCATGCGCTCTGCCGGGTTGCCCAGGAGGCGGCCACCAATGCGGTACGCCACGGACGTGCGACGGAAATTGATGTACTGGTTGCGTTTGACGAGCCGGGACTGCGCCTGGTCGTGCGCGACGATGGGTGTGGATTTGATACGGCGCGTGTCGCTGGCGGTTCCGGGATGGGGCTGTCGGGCATGCGCGAACGGATGACGGCAGTGGGCGGACGGCTGCAGATCCAGAGCCAGCCAGGCAGGGGCACCTGCATCACTGCCGAAGTGCCGCTTTGATGGGGGAGAACGATGACACCGATCCGTCTGATGCTAGTGGATGATCACATGGTGGTGCGCGAGGGCCTGCGCACCGTGCTGGAGCAGCAGGAGGAATTTCAGGTCGTGGCGGAGGCAGCCGATGGCAATGCCGCGGTGGAGGCCTACCGCAGGCACCGGCCAGACATCCTGCTGGTCGATCTGCGCCTGCCGGGCATGGATGGGCCGGAGGTGATTCGCGCAGTGCGTGAACTGGATGCCCAGGCACGTTGCATCGTGCTGTCCTCCTTTGATGCGCGCGCCGATGTTGAGCGGGCACTGGCGGCCGGCGCGCGCGGCTACCTGGTCAAGGCGGCGGGTGCGCAGGAACTGATGACCGCGATTCGCCGCGTACATCATGGACTGCGTGCCGTGGAACCGCGTCTTCAGGAGCGGGTGCGCCGGATCAGTGCGGCGACCTTCCTGACGCCGCGTGAGCTGGACGTGCTGCGCCATGTGGTGGCAGGCTTGCGCAATCACCAGATCGCCAAGGCCATGCTGGTGTCGGTCAGCACGGTGAAGTTCCACCTGCAGCACATCCTGGAAAAGCTCGACGCCCACGATCGCACCGAAGCGGCCGTCATCGCGGTGCGTGACGGTCTGGTGCCCGCGCTGCACTGAGCAGCGACCGCCCCGCATGGCGGTCGCATCGCGCGGTCAGTCGACGTAGAACGACTGCAGGGATACCGGCGTGGAGGTGAACACCGTCGCGTCCGTGGCGCCGCCGACGTTCGGGTCGTCGGTCACCGTGCTCGACTCGTTCGTGCCGTTGCCGTCGCCGTCGAAACTGATCGTGCCCTGGTTGCTGATCATCGTGCCGGCACCGGCGTTGACGGTGGCGGAGATCGTGAGGGTCACCTGGCCGCCGAGCGGGGCAATCGTGCCGTTCCAGGTCACGGTGTTGGTGGCGACAGTGGCGGATGCGGTACCCGAGGTGGCCACGGCGCTGTCGAGGGTGAGCCCGGCAGGCAGCACATCGGTGAACTCGTTGCCGGGATTATCCGGCTGCGCGCCGGTGGCGGCATTGTTGAGGATGACAGTGTAGGTCACGGTGCCGCCGGTGTTGAACGAACCGGCCACCGTCTTTGTTCCGGAAACCGACGCACCCGGATTGCCCCTTTCATTGGCGGCCAGCGCGGCGGTTGCAGCGAGCGGGAGCGTCAACAGCGCGATTGCCCGCGCAAGCCTGTGCATGCCTTCCATATGAATCCTCCTTGTGCAATGGAACCGAAAGCGCCTGATCGCCCGTCATCCCCTGTCGGGCTGCGCCGGCACACGAATACGCCATGCTGCACGGATGGGTGCGCAGGTGGTGTGAAGACGCAAAGTGGTGCGAAGTGGATGTGTGAAACAGGATGCTTGTCAAGCAGGCTCGGCGGTTGTGCCCGCGGCCATGGCGGCCAGTGTCCCTAGTTGGTCCGCGTCGGCAGGGCGTTTGTCGTGGCGCCAGCGCAGGATGCGCGGAAATCGCACCGCGACGCCGGATTTGTGGCGGGTGGAACGGTTCACGGCTTCAAAGCCCAGTTCGAACACATGCGTGGGTACGACGGACCGCACCGGGCCAAAGCGCTCGACGGTGTGCGTACGAATCCATTTGTCCAGTTCAAGAATCTCGGCGTCGGAAAGCCCGGAATAGGCCTTGGCGACCGGCACCAGCACATCGCCCTGCCACAGGCCGAAGGTGTAGTCCGTCAGAAGCGTGCTGCGCCGGCCCGATCCGGCCTGCGCGTAGAGCAGCACGGCGTCGATATGGAACGGATCCACCTTCCACTTCCACCAGTCGCCGCGACGCCGGCCGACCTGGTAGGCCGAGCTGCGCCGCTTGAGCATCAGGCCTTCCACGCGGTGTTCGCGTGCGCTGTCGCGTCGCGTGGCGGCCTCGCGCCAGTTGTCAGCCGGTACTTCGGCCGAAAGCGAAAGGCGCGGTTCCGCCGCTTGTGCGAGGAGCAATGCCAGGGCGTTGCGACGTTCCTGCAGCGGGCGTGCCCGCCAATCCTCGCCGTGCAGCTCCAGCAGGTCGTAGACGATCACGCGTGCCGGTGCCTCGGCGAGCACCCGCGGGCCGGGTTTGCGGCGCTGGATGCGGGTCTGCAGGGCTGTGAACGGCAAGGGCTGGGCATCGCCGGGGCGCCAGGCGAGCAATTCACCGTCGAGCACCGCGTCGCGCGGCAGCTTCGCCGCTGCCGCTTCGATTTCGGGAAAGCGCCCATCCAGCCGTTCTTCGCCGCGTGACCACAGCGCAAGGTCGGCGCCGCGCCGGATCAGCTGCAGGCGGATGCCATCCCATTTCCATTCGAGCAGCCAGTCGTTGATGGGGCCCAACGTTTCCGGATCACCATCCATAGGCGATGCCAGGAAGAACGGGTAGGGCTGCGAGCGATCGGCGGCGGTCGTTTCCGGCGACAGCAAGCCGGCAAAGAAGGCCGGGCCGGGCTGCCAGCTTCCCAGCATGCGCTGGGCGATCAGCGCAATGTCCACGCCGCTCATCGCCGCCAGTGCCTGCTGCACCAGTCGTTGCGATACACCCACGCGAAGCGCGCCGGTCAGGAGCTTGGTGAAGACCAGGCGCTGGTCGTAGCCCAGTGACTTCCAGGCGGAGACGATGCGTTCCCGGCGCGATTCCGGATCCAGGCCCGCGACGGCCAGCAGGCGATCCTCGATCCACACGTGCAGCGGGGCCTCATCCGTGGTTGCAGGATCATCCAGCAGCAGGGTCAGCGTTTCGGCCTGGTCACCCACATGATCCAGGCATTCGGCGACCAGCCACAGGGGCGTTCCGCTGGCCTGCGCGATCCACTCCACCAGTTCCCGGGAGCCGGCAATGCGCGCCGATGCACCGCCAATCTTTCCACCCGCCAGCAGCCACAAGGCCCATGCGGCGTCGACGGGCGGCGCGTCGCGGAAATAGTCCTGCAGTGCGGCGCGCTTGTCGGAGGTCGCGGTGCTCTGGTCGAGGCGGCGGTAGAGGTCGGCGAAGCGGCGCATCAGTCCTCGCCGCCGAAGTCCGTGCGCAGCGTTTCGGCGGTGTGGCCACTTTCGCGCAGGAAACGCACGAGGGAATCGCTCGCACCGTGCGTGGCGATGATCCGGCGTGCGCCGGTCTGCTCCACTGTGTGTAGCAAGGACGGCCAGTCCGCGTGATCCGACACGATGAAGCCGCGATCGACGTTGCGCCGGCGGCGATTGCCGCGAAGGCGCATCCAGCCCGAGGCGAAGGCAGTCTGCGCACGCCGGAAGCGTCGCATCCACGCGCTGCCGGCCGCGGCGGGCGGTGCCAGGACCAGCTGGCCGCCGAACCCGCCGGCGGGCGTGGCATCGGAAACCGGCAGCGTCGCGAGCATCGGAATACCTGCCTGCTGGTACACCGCAACACCGGCTGCAATGGCGCCGTGCACCAGGGCGGGCTGATCCGTCAATGCGGCCAGTTCCGCCAGGATGCGCTGCGCCTTGCCCAGTGCATAGCAGAACAGTATCGCCGCTTCGCCCTCGGCCGCGCAGGCATCGCGCCACTGGAGAATGTCGTGCGCAACCGCCGGTGTATCGGGCCAGCGGTAAACGGGCAGCGCAAATGTCGCCTCGGTGATGAAGGTGTCGCAGCGCACGACTTCGAAGGGCTCGCAAGTCGGGTCCGCCTGGCGCTTGTAGTCGCCGGAAATGACCCAGACTTCTCCATTGCATTCGATGCGCACCTGGCTCGACCCGAGCACATGCCCGGCCGGATGAAAGCTCACGCGCGTCGCGCCCAGCGTGAGGGCTTCAGCGTAGTCCGCCACGCGGAAGTCCTGGTCGCCCAGGCGCCATTGGAGGACGCCCTTGCCGGCGCTCGCGACGAGGTACTGCCCCATGCCGGGCCGTGCGTGATCGCCGTGGCCGTGGGTGATGACGGCGCGCGGCACGGGTTGCCAGGGATCGATGTGGAAATCACCGGCCGGGCAATAGAGGCCGGCCGGTGTGTGAATGACGAGGTCGGTCGCGCGGGCCGTCATTCCGTGCGCACGTCAGTGGCGGCGCGACAGGTCGACGGTGTCGTGGTGGCTCATGACAGTCGGGTCTTTCTTGAGCGCGGCGACTGCCAGGTACAGCGCCTTGCCGACGAGCGTGCCGGGACCATCCCAGTATTCTGCACTGTCCACTTCGACCCGCAGCAGGCGGATCTCCGGATCGTCCTTGCCTTGGGGAAAGAAGGGCTTCATGACCGGTGACCAGTACTTCTCCACCCGCTGGCGATCGTCGATGACACTGGCGCGTCCGGAGACCGACACATAGGTGTTGCCGGAAATGTCCGCATAGGCGACGCAGACGTGCGGATTGGCGGCGATTTCGGCCACCTTGGCGCTGCCGGCATGGATGATGAACCACAGGTCGCCGTCGAAAGCGACCTCCTGCGTACCCAGCGGGCGACTGATCAGTTTCCCTTCGGGCGATACGGTGGTCAGCATTGCGATCTTCACGTCCTTGATCAGACGGGCGAGGGTCTTTACGGCATCGGCATGCGAGTCCATGGCGTCCTCCGGTGCGACGGGTGTTTACCACAGCACAGGTGCAGTTAGACCGTCGTGAATCGTTGCGTTCGGTTGTGCCCGCTCCTGGTGACGGGGTGGTTTCATGGGAAGATCGTGCAATTCCACCAGCAGAGGATGTGCGATGCGAATGAAATTCCGGAGGCGCTGGATAGTGGCGCCGTGGCTTCTGGCCATCACGATAGCCTCCATGGTGCCGCCGACACTGGCGGCCGAGCCGGTCATCGGCGGGCCCTGCGACGGCTGCGAGGAAGTCTTTCGCGGCCAGCCGGCGGCGACATCGTCCACCGCCCGCATTGCGCCGGAAGGTGAAAAGGGCGAGCCGCTGACGATACGCGGCACGGTCTACGCGGCGGACGGCGAAACGCCGGCAGCGGGAATCATCGTCTACGGCTACCATACCGATGCGAGCGGGGTATACCCGTCCGGCGAAAGCCGTCACGGCCGTCTACGCGGATGGGCGCGCACGGACGGACAAGGACGCTACGAATTCAGCAGCATCCGACCGGCGGCGTATCCGGGCCGCGGCGTTCCTGCGCATATCCACATGCATATCATTGAACCGGACGTGGCGACCTACTATATCGACGATATCCATTTCACCGACGACCCGCTGCTGCCGCCTCAGGTCCGGCGCTCGTCCGACCAGGGGCGCGGCGGTTCCGGCCTGGTCACGCCGACGCGCGATGAAACCGGTTCATGGCAGGTCAGGCGCGATATCGTGCTGCGACGGAATATCGAAAAGACTCAGTGAGCTGGCGCGGCGTGGGCCAATGCCTGGGCCACGAGGTCATGCACGCGGGGATTGATCACCAGACCCAGGTGTGAGCCCTCGACGCAGTGTGCGATGCAATCGCCGGGCGCCTGCGCGCTGGCTTCCCAGGCGACCACGCCGTCGCTGCGGCTGAAAATGGAGATCACCGGCACGCGCGCGCTGCGACGGACCATGGCGCGTACCTCGCGATCGTCCGCGTGCTTCCCGCAGACCAGGGACAGCAATCCCGACAGACGGCTGGACCGCGGATCCGCCGTGAGCGGCGAGCCCAGGGCGATGACGCGGTGTACCTGGCGCGGCAGGCGCGCGGCCACGACCCGGGCCATCAGTCCGCCCAGGGACCAACCCACCAGATGCACCGGCCTGCCGCTGTGGCGGGCGATCTGGCGGATGCGCGCCGACAGGTGGTGCATGGCCTCGCCCCGAGGCCCCGCATTGAGGCCCAACCGCCAGCGGTAGACGGTGTAACCCGCCTGGCGCAGGCGATGGCGCAACAGGCAGGTGGCGCTGTCGCCGGTGCCGAAGCCGGGAATCACCAGGACCGGCTCGCCACGGCCGCAACGGACGGGGCGCGCGGTGGGCCAGGCGCGCGAAGCCAGATCGAAGAGGCAGCGAAGTTCACCGATGGTCGACAGCCACGTCGGTGGTTGCAGCGGGAGAGGGCGGTCCATCGTCGAAACGGGCATGGTGGTTTTCCGTGAAGTCAGGCAGGTCGGCGTGCGCCGCTTTCAGGGAATGATCGGAATAACGCGGGCGCAGCGGCCAACCGAACGGGAAAGCGGTCGCATCCGAAGGTGATGCGCATTCGTTACCAGGCGGTAATGTGGAGAAAAGGGGGCTGGTCCGTGTCCATCGGGCCTCCGTGGCCGCTGGGTTGGTGTATAGCAGGCGCAATGTCCATGCCAGGAGCGGTACCGGGAGTGGCGCGCTTTCCGGGAGCTTTCGCTGTGACCGGCGCACGGATATGGCCGGGACGGATCGCGGATTGCACGATCTCCGCCGCGCTTCTCGATTGGTAGCAGGACGGTTCAGTCCGTCACGATGAACTCATCGGTCGTCTGTGCTTCACGGGGCTGTGCGTGGGCGAGGGGGTACGCCTCACGCCATCGGCAGCGGTGGAAGGTCTTCGTCACCCGGGTGGGAACGCAGCATCCCGGTAGGGACGGGTCGCCGCCGCCGGTATTCCTGGAACGCCTCGCTGATATCCTCCTTAAGGGCCGCGTCGATCCACGGCTTGGTCAGGAACTTGTAGATTGCCCCCTGGTTGACGGCGGCGGAGACGGTGTCCAGGTCGGTGTAACCGGTCAGCACGATGCGCAACGCGTCGGGATACATGACGCGGATACGGGCGAGGAATTCAATGCCGCTCATGCCGGGCATGCGCTGGTCGCACAGCACGACGGCAATCGGCGTGCTCGCCAGGATGGCAAGCCCTTCCTGGGCGCTCAAGGCGGTGTAGATCGTGTAGCCCTCGCGCCGCAGCAGGCGCTTGAGCGCATTGCAGACAAATTCCTCGTCATCGACGACCAGCAGGGCGTGCGTGGGTTCATGCGGAAAATGCTGCAGCAACGGATGCACCGGCTGGTCGAGCTGATGACGGAATGCGTCCGCCACCATGGGCTCGCCAAGCAGGTATCCCTGCAGCACGTCGCAGTGATGGCGGCGCAGGAAGGCGGCCTGCTCGGGAGTCTCCACGCCTTCGGCAATGACCTCCACTCCCAGCTCGTGCGCCATGGCGATGACCGACCGCACAATGGAGGCATCCTCGGCCTGCGTGACCACTGTGTGCACGAACGACTGGTCGATCTTCACCGTGTCGACGGGAAAGCGCCGCAGGTAGCTCAGGCTCGAGTAGCCGGTGCCGAAATCGTCCAGCGCCACTTTGACGCCCATGTTCTTGAGTTCACGCATGACGGACAGCACCGACTCGCTGCTGTCGATCATCAACGTCTCGGTCAATTCCAGTTCGAGCAGGTGAGCGGGAAGACCGGAACGGTCCAGCGCGGCGCGGACCACCGCAGGAATGCCGCCGCGGCGCACTTCCGCCGGTGAGACGTTGACGGCAACGGCGATGGCGCCGTGTCCGTCGCGCCGCCAGCGCGCCGCCTCGGCGCAGGCGGCGCCGATGATCCATTCGCCGAGCGGCACGATCAGGCCGGTTTCCTCGGCGACGCTGATGAATTCCGGAGGACGCAGCAACCCGCGCTGTGGATGCTGCCAGCGCAGCAGCGCCTCGGCGCCGACGATGCGGTTTTCCACGCTCGAGAACTGCGGCTGGAAATACAGGGAAAATTCATCGCGCGATAGCGCCATTCGGAGGTCACGTTCCAGGGTCAATCGCTCGAGCACCCGGTTGTTCATACCCTCGGTGTAGTAGCACACGCCATTGGCGTGGGACTCGTGGGCCCGGTACATCGCGGCGCAGGCCTGCCGCATCAGTGTGTCGAAATCCGTGCCGTCGTCGGGAAAAACGGTCATGCCGGCGCTGATTTCCAGGTATATGTCGTGCTGTTCCAGCGAGAACGGCTGGCGCATCGCATCGAAGATCGCGTCGCCAAGGCGCTCAGCGTCGTCGCGCGCCCGCATCTGCGGCAACAGCAGACCGAAGTGATCACCGCCCAGGCGCGCCACTGTGGTCACGCCCTGCAGGCCGGATAGCCGTTGCGCAATATAGACCAGCAGGTCGTCGGCGGTATCGTCGCTGAGAATCTGGCTGAGCGCGCGGATCTGGTCGCAGTTCACGCAGACCAGCGCGCCGCTCCAGCCGCTGCGGATCGCCATCGTCACTGCCTGGTCAGCGCGGTCGCGAAAAAGGTGCCGGTTGGGCAGGCGCGTCACTGGGTCGAACTGGGAGAAGTACAGCAGCCGCTGTTCCGAATGGTGGCGCTCGATAGCCGTTTCCAGCATGTTGCTGACGCTCATGAGGAAGTTGATGCAGTCAGCGGAGAATGCGCCGACATTGCGCCGGTAGGCGCCGAGCATGCCGCACGCGCCCGCGCGCCCCACGATGGGTACCAGCACGCCGGAGCCCACACCGTGTTCCAGCAGGCGTGCCGCCGGGATGAAACGCGTCTCCTGGGCGTAGTCCTCGATCACCACCGGCAGGATCGCCGTCATGACATGGCGGTGCTGGGAACTTTCCTGTTCCAGGTCTCCGATTCGGCTGCCGCGCCATCCGCTTTCCCAGCCGAATCCCGCGCGCAGGTACAGCGAGCGCTGGTCTTCGGCCAGATAGACCACTTCCGAGAATTCCACTTCCAGGCCTTCGGCGATGACGTCCGCCGCAAAGTCCATGACGTGGGCGATATCCAGCGTGGAGAGCGCGCGCTGTCCGAATGCCGCGATGAGTTGCTGCTGGCGGGCGTAGCGGGTGATCGTCAGTTCTGCGCGCCGGCGGTCGCTGACATTCCTGACCAGGCCGCAATAGCCCTGAAAATCCGCCTCGGGCGTCACCAGCGGCGTGCCGCTGAGTTCGAACCAGCACGTCTGGCCGGAGGCCGTCGTGCGCATGACCAGCAGGTCGCTGAACGGCTGGCGGGCGGCAACAGCTTTGCGGACACGTTCGGCCATTTCACCATCCACCGCGGTGGCGAGGACGTCCGCGAGCGTTGCACCGCGTAGCCATCCCGGGCTGCCTTCGTTATCCGGGCCGACTCCCGAAAAGGCGGTGAAACGCAGTTGTGCGTCTTGTTCCCAGTACCAGTCCGACGACAGCGTTGCCAGTGCACGCAGGCGCGTATCGTCCGGCAACGGAATGTGCTGCTGAATTCGTAGCGATTCGGCGCTTGATGACGATGGTGCGCCTGTAGCAGGCCACTGCAGGGGCCGCTGTGCGCTGGCGTCATGCCGTCCCGGGCCGCGGCCTGCGCCGCCGGCCATGGTCAGCGCTCCCGGGGATGGTGAACGGCTGGCGGCTCGTGGTCGCAGGAAATATCGGCGAACGCGGAATCGGCACTGGCAGGATGGTCGAGCCCGCTGCACTGCCGGGCGGAAAGATGCGCCAGATGGGCATCACGGCCGACGCCGGTAGCACCGGCAATCCGGGACGCCGCCGCCTCAGAACCGCGCTTCGTGCTAGCCATAGGGCCACCAACAGTAGGTGCGCAGCCTGGCGTCGCCGGTACGAAGCGGCGCCCCCTGTACGGAATGAAACGTTTTGCAGCCTGGAGTATACACCCGACTACTTTCGCGGCAACCGACGATGTTGCGGAGTTGCGAATTCCGCTTGTATGGAACTTCGCGGAGCGCAAGAAATTGGTGTGTAAAAAAATACAACGGGAATATGGATCGCTTTCACTGCCGGCAGTACCTCGCGGCGCCGCCGTTCGTCATCCTGACGTGGCCGTATGTCAGGCGCGCGGGGCAGGACTATAATGGCAGTGACGGGCCATCCCCGCCGATGCAGTATCCGTGCCCAGCCACGCGCTTCGGGGTCTGCCATGAACAGCCAGTACCGCGGTGACGATGTCACCCCCCGCCTCTACGAGGCGCTTCTGAACCTTTCCGTTGATTCCGTGCAGGTTTGCCGCGATGCCGCATTCCGGATCGGCGCCGACGGCGTGCAACGGTTTGCCGTGTTCTGCGAGTTCTACCAGTCGGGTGTCCGGCACCGGGTCGGCTTTGCCGTGGTCGATACGCGGCCGGTGGAAGAGGCCGATATCGAGGGTCTGCAGGTGGGGATCCGCGCGGTGGGTGATGATCTCCTGGGGGTGTGCGTATCCACTGTGGGCTTTGAGGCTGGCGCGCGCCGCGCGGCCGATCGTCTGGGCGTGATGATCCTGCCGGCCCAGGAGCTGGAAAACCTGGGGCGGTTGCTCGCTTCGCGCTGGAATGCAGGCTGGATGCCCGAAGCCCATTGTATGGCTGAGCCGTTCTGGTGCATCGGCGAGCTGGCCGACGACAGCGATATCGAAAGTACAGGCAAGCTCTACACACTGCCGCCGGGCAATTCCGCGCGGGTGATCTTTTTCCTGTCGCGCAACTACGCGGAAGCCTACCGGCAGGCCTTGCCGGATCCGGAGCACTGGCGTGTCTACGGCATGCCCCAGTACAAGCTGCCGGAACTGATCCGCGTGGCCGACGGCGAGCGGTGGGATTTCGGCATCGTGCTGCATCCCCAGCGATCCGACGGCATGTTCGAGATTCATCCGATCTCACCTGCTGCGCTGGCGGGTGACTTCCTCGTGCAGGAGATGACGATGCGTCCGTCGTAAGGACGCGGGCACGAGTTAGCTACCAACGATGTAGCGATGCGTCGTGAAGAGGCGCCCTGCGCCCCGTCCGGGCCATCGTTGCAGCCCGGGAGGCGGGCTGGCCGCCGGCCGGGCCATCGCGTGGCGGCCCCACCCGGGTGTGATCTCCACAAACGTGCCGGTTTCGTGACGTTTGTTGACTCGCCCTGTCCGCGGCTTGCCGATACTTTTCCATCAGGCACGCTGCGGAGATCCTGGATTGTCTGTCGTTTTCACGCGCCCGGATCGCATCCGGCCGGCACTGGCGCCGGCGTGGACCGCTGCGGCTGCCGCCGCTGTACCGGCCCGGATCGGCCTGGCCTGACCGTCCGCGGGTTAGTCGCATGCAAAGTTACTGCGCCTGCCTGGTGGTACTGCGCGATCGGGGGCGGCTCGAACAATGGTCGGTCACGCTCACGCTCAACGGGGCTTTTCGCTGTGCCCGTGTGATTTTTGAGTCGGCGGTGGCCTACGAGGAATACAGTGCCCTGGTGCGAGCCGCTGGCGAATTCCTGGCCGAAAGCGCGCTGGCCAGCGCCGTCGAGCTCTGGACGCGCGCAACGGCCATCGCCGACCGGTGCGCCTCGCTGACGACCGACGACGTCGACGAGGCGGTGGCCTATTTCTGCGGTGACATCTCCACCGAGCGCGAGCGAAGCACGGCGCTTTCGCTGGTCACCAGCATCCGCGTCTAGCGCTTCTCCGCAACGACCTGGTCGATCAGCAGCCGAACCGGTTTTCCCGCAGAAACGGCGATCGGTTCCGACAGGGTCTGCAGATCGCCGGCCTGCGGGATCGCATTGCCACTGCGCGAAATGCGCGCGCCCACGACGACCTGCGGAAACTGGGACAGCTTCATGCTGGGCATCATGCTCATGCTTTCGGTGAGCGTGACTTTCGCCGGAAGGTCGGTCAGCGCCAGGCGTTGGACGGCCAACGGCATTGGCGGCCCATTGGCGGCGCGTGCGAAGACGAACACCGTGGAACCGGCCACTGCCTGGTCCTTGAGTTTGGGGTCAAGGTCAACTTCCACCTGGATGCGCGGGCCGCCGGTATCTGCGGCCGCCGGCGCGGCGGGGGATTTTGCGTCGACGACAGCAGGCGTGCCGGCCGATTCTGCAGCAGCGGGCATGCCCGCCCGCTGCCGCGCGTCGGCGATCTGGGCGAGGATGGATTCGTGCGCCGGTGCTGAGGGATCGATCTGCGTGGCGAGGGCTTCCCAGCGTGTCGCCGCCTCGGCGTAGCGACCCTGCTGGTAGTCGGCAATACCCAGCAGCCACATGGCGCGCTGGTGTTGCGGATGCGCTTCGAGGGCACGTTCCAGCAGCTGCCGCGATTGGCCTTCAATACGACGGCTGTCACTGGCCAGCGCCAGCGCTTCGGCGTAGTCGACCTGCACGTCGACATCGTTGCCGGCACGGTCGTAGGCCTGCTTGAGTGCGTCACGTGCCGGGCCAAAGCGTTCCATGGATTTGTAGGCGCGGCCCAGCAGCAGCCAGCCTTCCACGTCCTCGGGATTCTGCTTGAGCTTGGCTTCAAGGCCGGCGATGGCCTGGTCCATATCGGCCGGCGTCGCGGGTTTTCTGGCCTGCAGATTGGCCGGATCGAGTGCATCCGGCGACCCGTGCCAGACGTACAGGCCCATCGCGATCATCGGCAGGAGCACGGCGACCGTCGCCGCAGTGCCCACCGCCAGGCGTGACCGGGCAGCCACGGGCCCCGGTGCGTTCTGCGCCAGCGCGGCGCGTTTTGACGCGTATTCCTCGTCGGTCAGGATGCCTGCCGCGCGGGCGCTGTCCAGCGCCTGGACTTTCGCAGCGTCGTCGGTGGCGGCGGCACTGGAATGGCCGCGTCTGAGCAACGGCACGGTCACGAAGGCCAGCGCGACGATCACCATCAGCGCAGCCACCAGGAAAAACACAGGACTCACCAGTCTTCCTCCTCACCCGGCGCCGCCGTGGCGGGGCCTGTTGCGGTAGCTGCCTTGCGCCGGCGGACGGCCAGCGCGACGACGATGCCGCCGATCACCACCATGACGGCGGGTCCAAACCACAACAGCACGGTCGAGCGCGACAGCGGCGGGTCGTACAGCACGAACTCCGAATAGCGCGCCACCAGGTATTTCTTGATGTCTTCGTCGTTCTTGCCCGAGCGCATCTGCTCGAACACCTCGCGACGCAGGTCGTTGGCCAGGCCGGCATCCGAATCGGCCAGGCTCTGGTTCTGGCAGACCAGGCAGCGCAGTTCGCGCGTCAGCGCCTGGAAACGCTTTTCCTCGGCGGCGTCCTTGAACTCCAGCGGCTGGGCGGCGGCGAGCGAGGGCAGGCAGAGCACGACAGCGATGACGATGCGCCGAAGCAAGGTGCGCAAGGGGGTCATGGGGTGGTTCTCTTGAGGGCGGCGATAGCCGGCTTGAGCGTGCGCTCGACGTAGTCCGGGGTGATGGCGCCCACGCGCTTGAGGCGAATCACACCCTGCGCGTCGACCAGAAACGTCTCGGGCGCGCCGTACACGCCGAAATCGATGGCCGTGCGTCCTTCCTGGTCCACGACGATCACCTCGTACGGGTTGCCGAACTTCGCCAGCCAGGCGTTGGCATCCCCCGGCGCGTCCTTCCAGTTGAAACCCACCAGCTTGACGCCCAGCTGCTTCGCGTAGCGATTGAGCACCGGGTGTTCGTCGACGCAGCTCGGGCACCAGCTGCCGAACACGTTGAGGAGGTAGGGCTGGCCCGCCAGCTCCGCCGTACCGAAGCGCTGGTCCGGCGTGTTCAGCACCGGCAGCGAGAAGGTGGGGGCGGTCTTCCCAATCAGGGGCGAGGCTACTTCGCGCTGGTCATGGGACCGGTTCCAGGACAGACCGAAGGCCAGCAGCAGCACCAGCAGGACGAAGCCGACCAGCGGCAGCACGCGCGTCATCATGCGCCAGCCTCCGCGGCCACGACGGGCGCAGGTTTCGGCTCGGGCGTCGCCACGTCGGACGTCTTGTCGGGCAGGACGCGGAAGCGTCGGTCGCAGGCGGCGATGAATCCGCCCAGCATCATCAGCAGGGCACCCAGCCAGATCCAGCGCACGAACGGCTTGACGTACACGCGCAGCGACCAGGCGCCGTCAGTGCCCAGCGGCTCGCCCAGGGCGACGTAAAGATCGCGCGTGAAGCCTGGATCGATCGCCGATTCGGTCTGCACCTGGCCGCGCGGGTACTGGCGCTTCTGCGGCTCCAGCGTGGCGATCGTCTTGCCGTCGCGGCTGACCACGACGCGGCCGGAATCGGCACGCCAGTTGGGGCCCTGCACGCGCTCGACGCCTTCGAAGCGGAAATCCAGCCCGTTGACGGTGACGCTCTGGTTGGGTGCGAAGCGCAGGTCTTTTTCAACCCCCGTGGCCTCGGTGACCAGCACGCCCGCGAGGAACACGGCGATGCCGAAGTGCGCCACGATCATGCCGAGCATTTCCGGCGTGTAGCGGCGGCCGGCGGGAACGGTGGTCCAGCGGCGCAGTGTGTACAGCGCGATACCCACGCCTACCCACAGCGATACCGCAGTACCGAGCAGCGCTTTCGCCGGCAGGTCGCGCGCCACCAGCCAGGCCAGGCCCGCGCCGATCAGCGCGCACGCCAAGGCCGGCGCCAGAGACCGCAGCACTTCTCCCAGGCGCGACTCGCGCCAGCGCAGAAAGGGCCCGAATGGCAGGAGCAGCACGATGGGAGCCATCAGCAGCGAGAACAGGAAGCTGTAGTACGGCGTGCCGATCGAGATCTTCTGGATGCCGAAGGCCTCGCAGATGATCGGGAACAGCGTCGCCAGCAGGATCGTGGCGCAGGCGACGGTGAGGAACAGATTGTTGACCAGCAGTGCCGTCTCGCGGCTGGCCGCGCGGAAAGGCTCGCCGCCGGCGATGGCCGGTGCGCGAATGGCGAAGATCAGCAGCGACCCGCCGACGACCACCGCGAGGAAAGCCAGGATGAACATGCCGCGCTCCGGATCGCTCGCGAAGGAATGCACCGACGTCAATACGCCCGATCGCACCAGGAAGGTACCCAGCAGCGAGAGCGAGAAGGCCAGGATCGCCAGGAGCATCGTCCAGGCGCGGAAGGAGCCACGTTTTTCGGTGACAGCCTGCGAATGGATCAGCGCCGTGCCGACCAGCCAGGGCATGAACGAGGCATTCTCGACCGGATCCCAGAACCACCAGCCGCCCCAGCCAAGCTCGTAGTAAGCCCACCAGCTGCCCAGGGCGATGCCGAGGGTGAGAAAGCCCCAGGCAGCGTTGGTCCACGGCCGGGCCCAGCGCACAGCAGCCGCATCGAGACGACCTTCCAGCAGGGTGGCGATGGCGAAGGCAAAGGCGACCGAGAACCCGACGTAGCCGGTATAGAGCATCGGCGGGTGGACGATCAGTCCGAAATCCTGCAACAGCGGATTGAGGTCATTGCCTTCGGCCAGCGCCGGCAGGTGGCGCAGGAACGGGTTCGAGGTCGCGATGGTGAAGAGCAGGAAACCGAAGCTGACGAAACCCAGCACGCCGATCACACGTGCCATGAAGCGGTCGGGCAGCTTGTGGCTGAGCGCCGCGACGGCGACGGTCCAGGCATTGAGGATGAGGATCCACAGCAGCAGCGAGCCTTCGTGTGCACCCCACACCGCGGAGAAACGGTAGTACCAGGGCAGCTGCGAATTGGAATTCTGCGCGACATAGGCGACGGAGAAATCCTGGGTGACGAAGGCCACCGTGAGGATGACGAAGGCTGTCAGGACGAAGATGGCCTGGCCCGCGGCCGCCGGGCGCGCCGTCGCGATCAGCGCCGCGTGATTGCTCCCGGCGCCCCACAAAGGCAGCACGGCCTGCACGGCGGCGAGCAGCAGGGCAAGGATCAGGGCGAATTGGCCGAGTTCAGGCAGCATGGTCGCGGCTCGCGGTGAAAGGGCAGGGCATCGGGACTGGGTGCGTTCCCGGGCAGATTCAGTTGCTGGCGGGCTTGGCGGCGTCCGGGGCGGGCACGTCGTGCTTGCTGTGTGCCTTGGCCATGGCCTCCTGCACGTCGCGTGGCACGTATTTCTCGTCGTGTTTGGCCAGCACCTCGGTGGCGAGGAAGCGGTCACCCTGCATCTGGCCGGTGGCGATCACCGACTGCTTTTCGCGGAAGAGATCGGGCAGGATGTTGTTGTATTCCACCAGCATGTCCGCATCGCCGTCGGTGACGAGGAAATTGACCTTCAGCGAATTGGGGTCGCGCTCAATCGAGCCGGCCTTGACCATGCCGCCCAGGCGGAACCGCGCCTGCGCCGGCACCTTGCCGGATTTCACTTCCACCGGCGTGTACAGATAGGTGAGGTTCTGGCTCATGGCCGTGACCACCAGTGCGGTGGCCACGCCGACCGCAAGCAGGACCAGGCCGACCATGATCAGGCGGCGTTGACGCGTCGGAGTCACTGGCTTTCGCCTCCGCGGGATTGTTGACGTTTGAGGCGGCCGCGCAGGTCGCGCAGTACGCGTTTGCGGCGCAACTGCGGTGCCAGCGCATCGGCGGCCAGCACCACGAAGAAGATGGCGTAGGCAGACCACACATAGCCGCCGTAACCACCCATGGCAAGAAATTCGCTCACGGTGTGCGCTCCTCGGCAAGGGCGACTTCGCGTGCCCAGTCCTTACCGGCTTCCAGTTCCAGCAGATCGACCCGCGCCCGCGACAGCAGGCTGGCGGCAAACGAGAACTTGGTCGCCACGGCCATCGTCAGCAGGGGCCACAGCATGCGTGGATCGATCAGCGACGGGCCGAACAGCTTCACCGTGGAACCCTGGTGCAGGGTATTCCACCAGTTCACGGAAAAGTGGACGATGGGAAGATTGACAACGCCGACCAGCGCGAGGAACGCCGCGGCGCGCGCCGCCTGGCGGCGGTCTTCGATCGCGTGATACAGGCCGATCACGCCCAGGTACAGGAAGAGCAGGACGAGCTCGGAGGTCAGGCGGGCGTCCCAGGTCCACCAGGTGCCCCACATCGGACGGCCCCAGATCGATCCGGTGGCCAGGCAGATCGCGGTGAACGCGGCGCCGATGGGGGCGGACGCCATCGCCAGGGTTTCCGACAGCTTGATGCGCCAGACCAGGGCGATAAATCCGTTCACTGCCATGAAGGCATAGACGAAAAGGCTCATCCAGGCCGTTGGCACGTGGATGAAGATGATGCGGAAGGCGTCGCCCTGCTGGTAATCCGACGGGGCCAGAACCAGCCCGCCGTACAGCCCGACTGCGCCGCTGATGAGCGCGATGCCCCACAGCCAGGGCAGGAACCGCCCGGCCAGACGGTAGAAGGTGGGTGGCGAACCCATTTTGTGGAACCAGAGCGCTAGGGGATTCATGCGTCCGTCGCGAAAGTGGCGGAAAAACCCCGGTAAGTGCCGGTACAGGCCTGCGGAGGCCATGTACCCGCTGCCATCCGGGCGGAGTCGTGCTTTTGCTGGCCGATGGACCTGCCGGGCGAGGCCGGGTTCCCGCCGCCTCAGCTCAGCGAAATCTTCAGTGCCGATGCGCAGGCCAGTGGCGCGACCACGACGCTGAGCGCCAGTCCGGCCCCGAGCCACAGCATCGGCGCGGCGATCGGCAGGCCATTGGCAGCGGCGTTGCACGCACCCGCGGCGAAAATCAACACCGGCACATACAACGGCAACACCAACAGAGCCAAGAGCATACCAGACCGCCGCATGCCGACCGTCAGCGCGACACACACGGCACCGATCAGGCTCAAGAGCGGCGTGGACAGTGCCAGTACTGCTATCAGCACCGGGCGCACCGGGCCGGGCAGGTTCATCAGCTCGCCCAGGAGGGGGCTGGCAAGGACCAGTGGCAAGGCTGTCGTCAGCCAATGCACCGCGATCTTGCAGGCCAGCAGCAGCGAGAGCGGGTGCGGCGACATCACCAGCTGCTCCAGCGAGCCGTCTTCCAGGTCACTGCGGAACAGGGCATCCATCGACAGCAGGCCGGCCAGGAGCACGGCGACCAGGATGGTGCCTGCGGCAATTCGCCCCAGCACCTGGGGCTCGGGGCCCAGTGCGAAGGGGAACAACACGAGCACCATCAGGGCGAAAAGTACCGGGTTGAGCGCATCGCCGCGGCGACGCCAGACCAGGGTGAGGTCGCGCACGATCAGCGCGCGGCAGGCCGCCTGGGTTGAACCGAAACTCATGCGGTCACCTTCAGCGGAAGGCGGCGCGGCGTGCCGGAGGTATAGGCATAGGCGCCGTGCGAGGTGATCAGGGCGGCGCCGCCGCGGTGGGCGTGCACCTCGAGCAGGCGGTTGACCAGGGCGATGCCGTCCCGGTCGAGATTGGCGTAGGGCTCGTCCAGCAGCCACAGGGCCGCCGGCACGAGCAGCAACCGCGCCAGTGCCACGCGCTTGCGCTGGCCCGCGGACAGCTGCCGGACGGGGACGTCCTCGTAGCCTTCCAGATTGACGCTCGCCAGCGCCTGGTGCGCGGAGATGCCGGCGCGCAGGCCGCCGATCCCCATCGCGAACCGCAGATTCTGCAAAGGCGACAATTCCAGTTTGAGCCCCAGCAGATGACCCAGCAGGGCGACCTGGTGCGACAGCCTGGCCAGGGTCAGCGGCGCGCCGTTGAGCAGCACCTCGCCCTCGGAGGGCGGCAGCAGGCCCGAAAGCACCTTGAGCAGGGTCGTCTTGCCGCTGCCGTTGTCGCCCTCCATCAACACCACCTCGCCCGCGTGCAGGGCGAAGTTCAACGGACCGAAGATCGGCTCGTCGTTGCGCAGGAAGGTCAGGCCGCGGGCCTCCAGCAGGGGCGCGGTGTCGGTCGTGTCGGCGGGACTCATGGGGCGCGCAATCCTACCCGGAGCGGGCCGGTTGCGCCATGCGTGATCGCCCTACGGACCGGTCGGATCCGTGTAGAGGCGCAGCTGGAGGGGCAGGTCCGCGTGACCTGTGACGACCGCGTTCTGGCCGTAGCGGCGGGCTAGCCCGTCGATATGTTCCAGTGTCAGGCCGGCGGCGACCAGTGACGGTTCCCGCCAGCCCATCGTCGCCAGGCGCCCGACGCCCGCGAGCACGCGGGCGCCGGCCTGGCGCAGGTCTGCCAGCAGCGCGTGCTGGTGCAGGCGGTTCTGCATCGCCGGTAGCGGCACCGACCCGGGGTTGTGCGCGGTGATGAAGGCAAAGCCGGCATCGCCCAGCCAGCGCCGAAAGGGTTCCGGCGGCGCCTGGTCGACTTTCAGTCGGCATCGCTGCCCGCCTGGCAGGCGCACGTCGTAGTCTGTGGCACGGTATGCCGCCAGCAGGACCGGATCGATCATCGCTCAGGCCGGCAGCGGCGCGAGCGCCTGTTCCACGGCCGCATCTGCCTGGGTCAGGTCGATCTCGTCCAGCGAGTGTCTGCCGGCGGTGAGTGTGCGCAGCAGCTGCGCCTGGATGTCGCCGCGGGCGTGCGCCACGGCATAGGGCAGGCGCGAGAAGGTCACCATCCAGTAGCGTGGGACGAAGCGTCCCGGATGCCGCGCGGCCAGCGCGCGTTCCAGCGCACGCATCAGCAGGTAGTCGGCATCGTCGACGCGGTCGCGCATCTCGATGTAGTTGTCCAGCGCCATCGCGGCGATGGCGTCGGCATTGGGCTTGCGACGCGCCTGGAATTGCGCGAACACCGCGGCGGGATCGGAGAAATCGGCGGAGATCAGGTCCGCCAGTTCCACGGCATCTTCGAAGCCGCAATTCATGCCCTGGCCGTGGAACGGCACGATCGCGTGCGCGGCATCGCCCAGCAGCACCGCACGGCCGTCCAGGTGCCAGCGGTCCAGGTAGAGCGTTCCGAGCATCCCGGTGGGATTGCTGGCGAAATCGTCCAGATAGCCTGGCATCAGCGGTACCGCGTCGGCGAATTCGCGCTCGAAAAACGCGCGTACCGCGTCGCGCGAGGTGAGCTGGTCGAAACCCGGATTGCCGGCGGTCGGCAGGAACAGCGTCACGGTGAAGCTGCCCTCGGCATTCGGCAGGGCAATGCACATGTAGCCGCCCCGCGGCCAGATGTGCAGGGCGTTGGGCTCGATCGCGAAGCGATCGCCGCGTGCCCGGGCCTGGCGCAGTGCTTCGGGCAGCGTAGCGGCGGGCAGGTCTGCCAGGGGTGGGATCTCCAGTTCCTTGTAGGCGTGTCCCAGCGGTTCGAAGCGTTCGCCCAGGTCGGTGCGTGCGGCCATGGCCTGGCGCAGCGCAGAGCCGGCGCCGTCCGCGCCGATCAGCGTGGTCCAGTCTGTCGACGTGTGCGACAGGCCGGCCTCGTCGCTGAACACGGCGCGGGAATTGTCCCAATCTACCGTTGTGAGTCGCTGGTCGAAGTGGATCTTTGCGCCAGCGGCCTCGGCGGCCGACAGCAGGGTCATGTTCAACTGGCCGCGGTTGACCGACCAGATCACCTCGCTGTCGTCGCGCCCGTAGCGTTGCAGATTAGTGTTGCCGTGGACGTCATGCACCATGCGGCCGCGCATCATCACCGCGATGGGGCGCATCGCCTCGGTCAGTCCGGCGACTCGCAGGCCGTGCCAGCCGCGCTCGGCCAGCGCCAGGTTGATCGACCGGCCGCCGACAAAACCGGCCTTGCGCGGATCGGGCCGCCGCTCGTGCACGGTGACCGCAAACCCGCGCTGGGCCAGCAGGGTGGCCAGCAGGGAGCCGACCAGCCCGGCCCCGACGATCGTGATCGCTTTTCTTGACATGCTCGGTCGTGTCCTTCGATGGGGGACGGCGGGAAATCCGAAGCTAGCCCGGCCCTTCCGTCATGCGATGTTTTACGATACGCAGCCTCGGCAGCGCACACCGATGGCCAAGACGCCGATCTTGGCCTGTCACGCCCCGCGCTGTCGACGTTCTTCGACTCAGGGAGTGCTTCCGTGCAGCCATACCTTCCGTTCCGGCGCGCAGCGCGGGCTCTCAGCCCCCTTGTGCTTTCGCTGGCGGCGGCCGTCGCCACGGCCGAGACCGTGCATTACCCCGCATCGCTGGCCGACATGCCAACTGCGCGCATTCCGTATCCGGCCGGTGCTGCAGGGACTGTCCTTCAAAGCACGCACAGCATCAGCCGGCCCCGGGCCGAGATGTGGCGCATGGAGGAGAAACTCTCCGAAACCTACAACCTGCCCATCGATCCCACGCCCGACAATCCGTTGGACCTGGGTAACGCCGGTGGATCGCGTATCGTCGGCTGGGCACTGACCGAGCCGGGCGGAGCGCAGCACTGGTTTGCCGATGTCTATCTGCAGGGCGGGGCACTGCCCGATCCTGAAACGCGCTTTGAGGTTCTGGTCGTCGTCGACAAGAACGGCGACAACCGCATCACCGGCGACGAGGTGCTCTGCCATGCACGCAACACCGGCATCACGGCCCACTGCCGGGTTGATCTGCGTGCCTTTCCCGCCAGGAACCTCAACATCCTGACCCGGCTGCACTCGCACACGCAAAGCACCTTCCCGCTGGTGATGACAGCCCGCACCGCGCGTTTTGCCAGCTCTGGCGGCGTGGTGCGTGCCATGGCCACCCTACCGGCGGACACACGGGTTGTGCTGCCCGACGCGATCACCGCCCATACCCCCTTTTCGGCCACCTTCCACCACTATTCCCGGCTCGGCCAGTACCCGGAAACGCGCTTCGGCGGCGTGCTGATCACCGACCAAAGCCAATCCTCCGCCACCGCACAGGTGGTGCCGATGAATTTCTCCATCGAGGAGGTCGCGCCGGTCGGTCGTCCGTTCGCGATGGCGGCGGGTCGCCTGCTGCCGCAGCTGCTGACGGCGCAAACGGCCGTCACGCTGCAGCCGGGGGAATCGCATCCGCAGCTCTATGTCGACAATTCCGACCAGGATTACCTCGTCGTCCAGGCCAGTACGCTTGAAGGTGTCGACGTCCATGTCTGGCGTGACCTGCTGCCGCAGAGCGCGGTTGATTCCACCCGGATCCAGGCGCCGACGGGCGATCACCTCGTCACCGTGCTGCGCAAAGGCATGAGCAGCAGCGACGGCGGGCCGAACTCCACGTCGATCTGCTCGGTCCATTGCGAGATCAGCCGTGGCGTGGGAGCGGGGCGCTATTTCATTACGCCGGTCAACACCAGTGATCGACCAGTGATGGTCCGCCTGGGGGTGTCCCTGCGTCGTACGCTCGGCGCCGATCCAGGCACCGGACTGGGCGTGCCGTCGGGCAACTACTACAACCCCCTGCGTTCGGGCGACGGTGTCTTCATCGACACGGTGGATGGAACACCCAACGGCGTGTTCTATACCTTCGACGAAGCGGGCCTGCCGACCTGGTACTCGCTTTCTGGTACATCCCCGCTACGCTTCGTGTGGCAGGGAACGATCTACGACCAGGCCAACGGTACGCGCGCCGTTGGTCGTTTCAGCATGGTGAAGGATGCGCTCAAGGACGAGCTTGTCTTCAGCTGGAGCATCGGCGACACGTCGGGCAGCAATCGACTGGTTCTCGCTGCGCGCAGTGGTTGTGCAGGCGTCAATGGCGTGCCGGCGCAGGTCTCCGGCCACTGGTACGCGCCTGACAGTCCCGGCTGGGGCATGAACGTGCAGGGTCTGGGCGACACCACGGTGCTCGGCGCGTATTTCTACGACGCGGCGCGCAAACCGCGCTGGGCGATCGGCACCTCCAATGACGCGGGCAGCACCAAGACGTTTGCGCTGCACCAAGTGACCGGTGCGTGCCCGACCTGTGCCTACGTCGCGCCGACAGTGACGCCGGTGGGGCAATGGGGGGTCGATTTCGCGTCTGCCACCGACGCCCGGTCACGCCCGTCGATCACCTTCGTGGCCCCGCTGTCGGGGCAATTCGCACAGCAGCAGGCGGTCGTTCGCGCGACCTCGCCAGTGGCTTGCCAGTAGCTTCCATTGCGCGCCTGTCGCTGTGACGGACAGCGGCGGGCGAGCCAGCGACGCGTCGCGGATATCAGGGGCCACCCGCGCCGACGTCACCACAAGGACGAATCAAGGAGTGCGGTGTGGCCCTGCCATTCGGGACAATTTGCGTGCGCTGGATGACGGCTACGCTTTTGCTGGCGGCTACTGGCTCTGTCGCGATGGCGCAGACGGCCTACTATCCCGCTGCGATGGGGCGGCTGCCCGAAGCGCTGGTGGCGATGCCGACCGGCACGACATCCGTTTCTCTCGTGGTGGACGCCAGCCTGGCGCATCCTCGCGCGACGGTGTGGCAGGCGGAACATCTGCTGACGCGTGCATCGACGCTCGCGCCCGACGCCACGCCGCACGATGAATTCGACGTGGAAGGCGGTGGTACATCGTTTACTCAGATGCCGCTGACCGATGCGGATGGTCGGCAGCTGTGGTTCGCCGACATCGTGGTGCTTGATGCTGCGGACGGTACGCCCGCATCGCCGGTCAGTCTGACGGTGGGTATCGATCGCAATCGCGATGGACATGCCTCCTGGGACGAGCTGCTGTGCCGGGCGGTGAATCGGCGCGGTGAGGCGCGGTGTCACGTCGACCTGCGTGGCCTGGTGGCGGAATCGCTGTGGATTCTGACGCGACGCGAAGATGGTGTGATCGACGACGTCTTCCTGCAGACGCGGATCACCGGTGCGCGTTTCTCGGTCAATGCCGGCAAGACGATTGCCTTGTCGCCCTTTCCGGACAGCCTTGAGGTGGCTTTGCCCGAAACCGTCACGACGGGCACGTCTTTCGCGGCGCAGATTCATCACAGGGCTCTGGCAACCGACCCGGCCGGTGTACCGCTGGGTGGCCTCCTGATTTCGGATTCCGCCGGCGCAGGCGCCATCGCCGTTCCTCTGCGTTTCAGCTTCACGGAGGTCGTGCAGTCTGGTCAGGCGTATTCGCTGACGCCGTATGAAACGCACTGGGGCAGGCCGTGGACGACGGTCCTGTTGCAGCCGGGCGAACGTCGCACGGGCCTGTACGTCGACAATCCCAACGGGTCGGAATTGCTGGTGAAGGCCGACCACCTGCTGGGCGTGGATGTGCATGTCGCCTACCAGCCGTTTGCGGAAAGCCGGGTGGACTCGACGCCGCAGCACTGGTCGGACACCATTCCCGAGATCGCCGTGCTGCGCCAGGGAACGCTGGTGACCACCGTCATGGGCGACAACGCGCTGATGATCTGTGCATTCTGTTCGCACAGCCGGCGGCTTCTGCCCGGTCGCTACTTCATCATGCCGGTCAACAAGACGAATCGCCCGATGACCGTGCGTATCAAGGTGGCGATCAGCCGCATGGCCGACGAGAATCCGCCACGGAACTTTCGCGCCGTGTCCGGCAACTACTTCAATCCGCAGCGCCAGGGCGACGGTGTGTTTGTCGATGCGGTTCACAATGATGCGATCGGCGTGTTCTATACATTTGGCGAAGATGGAAGGCCGGTCTGGTACTCCATGGCAGGTACTTCCCCGATCGGGTACGTCTGGACCGGTACCCTGTATGAACAGGATCGGGGAACGCGCGCCGCTGGCCGCTTCGTCATGGTGGCTGAC
This sequence comes from Tahibacter amnicola, assembly GCF_025398735.1. Taxonomy (NCBI): domain Bacteria; kingdom Pseudomonadati; phylum Pseudomonadota; class Gammaproteobacteria; order Lysobacterales; family Rhodanobacteraceae; genus Tahibacter; species Tahibacter amnicola. The sequence continues at coordinate 5,117,164 of NZ_CP104694.1, read as the reverse complement.
CTGGCGATGCCGAACCATCTGATCTTCAGCTGGAACATCCGCGGAAAGGCAGGCAGCAATCGCCTGGTGCTCGCCGCGCGCAGTGCTTGCGCGCCGCTCGACAGCCTGGCGGCGCCGTTGTCTGGCCATTGGTATGCGCCCGGAAATCCGGGATGGGGAATGAACGTCCAGGGCGTGGGTGACGCGACCGTCCTGGGTGCCTACTTCTACGATGCGGAGGGCAGGCCGCGCTGGGCGATCGGCACGTCCGTGGATCCCGGCAGCGTCAAGTCGTTTGCGATGCAGCAGGTGCTCGGCGCGTGTCCTTCCTGCGTCTATTCCAGCCCGACAGTGACACCCATCGGCGAATGGACCGTCGACTTCGCTTCACCCGCGGAGGGGCTGTCGCGGCCCTCTGTCCAGTTCGTTGCGCCCTTGCGTGGCGGGTTCTCCCGCCCACAGGCGGTGGAACGTGCAACCAACATGCTGAGCTGTCGGTAAGGCAGTTCATGGCGCGGCAGTGGTACAGCGGATATGTCCGCAGAGAGCGAATAAGGTCGCGTGGCGTCGGGTATCCGCGCGAGGCACCGTCTATCTCAGCGACATCCGCTGAGATACCCCATGAGCCATCGCTGGATTCCCTATGGCACGTCCGTCGCCGCGTCCATCCTGCTGACCTTCGCCGACATGGGCAACGCCCACGCGGAAACGCGCTACTGGCCTGAATCGCTGGGCACGCTTGCCACTGTCCCACTGGCCGTGCCGGCGGGGAGTACCACGCTCACGACACGTGTCGCTCATGCCCTCGATCATCCCGTGGCGACCGCGTTCCGCATGAATCGCGCCGTGACGCGGTCCTACAGCTTGCCGGCCGACCCTACGCCCGGCAACGCCTTTGATATCGGTGCGGGGGGTGAAGGGTTCTTCCTGCACCCCTTGGCCGACAGTAGCGGCACGCGGACGGGCTATGCGGAGGTGTCCGTCGTGGCGCCGCGCGGAACCAGTGAGCAGGATCGTTTTGCCGTCATTGTCGGCCTGGATCTCGATCGCGACGGCCAGCCATCGGCTGACGAGTTGCGGTGCACAGCGCGAAATACGGCCGGCCAGGCACGCTGCCGCCTGGATGTGCGCGACCACGGCACTGATGGCCTGTGGGTGATCACGCAGGCACCGACGTCGCCGGTGGCGTCGACGCTGGAAACCACGCTGGACGTGGCGCGCTTTGATCTGTCGAATGGAAAGATCAGGGCTATCGATTCCATAGCGGGAAGCCTGGCCGTCGCCACGCCGGAAACGGTCGACGCCAATTCGCCGTTCGTCGCCACACTGATCCATGGTGCGCGTCCTCCGGTCGACACCTACGGCGAATTTGCCGGTCTGCTGTTCACCGCGGTAGACGCAACGGCCGCATCGGCAACCCTGGTACCGATTGCGCTGCAGCCCGTGCACGCTGCGTCCAGCACGCAGCCTGTCGCCATTTCGCCCTACAAATTCAGCCCCAACGAACCGGTGATGGTGACGCTGGCGCCCGGACAGGCACAGGAACGCCTGTATGTCGACAATCCCAGCCAGAACGAGATGAGCGTTTCCGTCGACACGCTCGATGGCGTCGAATTCCATTCGGCCTCTTCCGCCCGGTCGCGGCCCGCTGTCCATTTGGCAGCGCCGCTGCAGGGCCAAGTTGTCACGCCGGTCGACATTGGTCGTGGCACCCGGGACCTGCATTGCCTGTGATGCACGACCACACACCCTCTTCGTACCCACCGCCCAGCCCGATCGCAGCGCCGCTGCCGGAGAACGTATCGTGACCGCTCGTCGCTTCCTGCCGATACTGGCGCCATTGCCTGGCCTTCTCGCGCTTGGCCCGAGTGGCAGCGCAACGGCGGAAATCCACCACCACCCCGCAAGCCTGGCCAATCGTCCCACGGTGACCCTGGCCCTTCCTGCGGGCACGACCATGGCGCCCCTCGCCACGCCACAATCCTACGCGGATGCCCGGGCGCAGTTCTGGCAGGCGCGTTACCTCAGCGTAGAAGAGGCCACCGTCCCGGCAGACCCGACGCCGGCCAATCCATTCGACCTGGCGGCTGGCGGCGTGCACCACACAGTGCAGCCGCTCACCGATCCGAACGGCTCGCAGCTGTGGTTTGCCGTCGTGTCGTTGCAGCTGTTGGGCAGCGCCAACAGCGACACCCGGGCCCGGCTCCATGTCGGCATCGACCGCAACGGTGATGGCTTGCCATCTGCGGACGAAACGATCTGCAGCGCAGCGCGGTCGGTGCAGAATGCCACCTGCGTACTGGACCTTCGTGCCGATACCAGCCGGTCCATGTGGGTGGTGTCGCAACTGGAACGGCATACCGGGGAGCCGCTGAATCTGAATACCGTGCTCCATGGCGCGCGCTTCGCCACCGGCGGTGGCGAGCTTCATCCGACCGAAGCGTACTCGCCCGACATCACGGTCAAGGTGCCGGCGCCGCTGCAGGCAGGCCAGACGTTTGCGGCGGAGTTCCGCTACGCGCCGATGGTCAATGCCGTACCCGACATTCCGCTGGGTGGAATCATACTCACCGACGGACGTTATTCCGTCGCCTCGGCAACGGTCATTCCGCTGGCCTTCCGATTTGCGCCGATCACGCAGGCCGCACAGCCCTATGCGATCTCGCCGGGACACGCCATCCACTGGACCGATCCCATCCAGGTGATCCTGCATCCCGGGCAAGCGCACGACCGCCTGTATATCGACAATCCCCACTTCGATGTAATGGACATCGCTGCCGATACACTCGATGGCGTGGACGTGTACATTTCCCGGGTCGACCTGCCTCCCAGCCATGTCGACTCGACCCTGGTGCGAGCACCACCGCGCGACCAGAGCCTCGCGGTGCTGCGCGAGGGGATGTCCACGCCGACCACCGGCCCGAACTCCACGCACCTGTGTGCCTGGCAGCACTGCGCATCCCGCGTGCCAATGGGAAAAGGGCGATGGTTCATCACGCCGGTGAACCGTTCCGGCCGTCCGGTCACGCTGAGTCTGCAAACGGCCATGTACTTCGGTACTGATTTTCTGCCGCAGATCGGGCTGAAGGCAGCGCCCGGCAACTACTACAACCCGCAGCGCCCCGGTGAAGGATTGTTCATTGATACGGCGGCAGGAAGGGATATTGGTTATTTGTATACCTTTGACGATGAGGGTGCGCCGGTTTGGTATGTCCTGTCCGGAGATTCGCCGATGATCGGCCTGTGGTCAGGTCGCATACTCGCGCAACGCCTTGGCGTGCAGGTGGTCGGCCGGTTCTCCCTCATCAATCCTTCGCAGTCGCCGGATGTCGACACTCTGATCTTCAGCTGGAAAATTGAAGGAAAGGCCGGATCCAATCGGTTGGTGCTGGGCGCGCGCAGCGGTTGTGCGCGGATTGGCACTGCGAATCTGCCCATCTCCGGGCACTGGTTTGCGCCAACGGACATCGGCTCGGGCATGAACATCCTGGGCATGGGTGATACGACGGTACTGGGTGCCTTCTTTCAGGACTCGGGGCTTCGCCCACGCTGGACGATCGGCTCATCCACCGACCCTGGTGCCACCAAGTCTTTCACCATGTTGCAGTTGATCGGCGCGTGCCCGACCTGCCCCTACGTGCCACCGACCTCCGCAACGGCAGGGCAGTGGCGAATGACCTTCACCTCTGGAGCGCAGGCGCAGTCCCAGGCAGATATTCAGCTGGTCGCCCCACTGCGCGGCGGATATCGGTTGTCGAGAGACACGGCACGTGCGACCGATACCGTGAACTGCCTCTGATCCCTGCAGCGCATCCCCGGGCTGCCTTTGCAAGCGCCCGCGCTGCTGCGTACGATGCCCGTTTCGCGTGTGCAGCCGTGCTGGCGTCGGAATCGGGAGACTGTGGGTGGGCGTTCTTCGAGGGATACATCATTCGGCTGCCGTTGTGCTCGCTGCAAGTCTTGCAGTCGCACATTCGGCCGGCGCGGAATCCGCGTACTACCCGATCTACCTGGGCACCTTGGTCCAGGGATTCGTCGGCATGCCCTCGGGCATCACCACGGCCACGTTGCGCACCGAGCGGACGATCGAGCAAGTCATTGCACAGCCCTGGCGTGTGATGGCAGAGCAGGCCGAGAGCTATTCACTGCGTGAAGACCCGACGCCGGCAGATCTCTACGATCTGCCCCTGGCAGCCACTGGCTATTTCCTGCGCCCCCTGACAGCCGCCAGTGGCGAGCAGGCCTGGTTTGCCGAAGTTACTGCAGAATCCACCGTGGCCACGGCGCGCTGGAGCGTGACGGTCGGCGTCGATCGCAACGGTGATGGACTGCCCAGTGCCAATGAAGTGCTGTGCCGTGCGCGCAGTGCTGGATCGCGGGCGCGATGCCGTCTCGACCTGCGTGCCTTTCCGTCGCGGTCGGCCTGGGTGCTGACGCGCATGGAGAACACGCCCGGCTCGGACGCGGTTTCGGTACGTACGACGTTCGCCGGCGCCGACTTCACCCTGCGCAATGGCCAGGTCATTGCGGAAGATGACTACGGCGACTCCCTGATCGTCGAGGTGCCCGAGCGCATCAGCTCCGACATCCCCTTCACGGCAACGTTCCGCTATACGGCTCGACCGGACGAAATCGGCTCGCACACCGATTTCGCGGGCCTGCTTCTGACGGATCCGACGTTCTCGCCCACGTCGATGTTCATCGCGCCTGTGGAATTGACGTTTGCACCGGTCACGGCGGTCGACCAGCCGACTGCGCTCAAGCCCACGGCTGATCCCGGGGCGAACTCAATGACTCTCGCGCTGGCGCCCGGCCAGGCGCATGAAAAGCTCTACGTCGACAATCCGGGCTATTCCGCCGTGGCGATCGGCGTTGATTCGCTGGAAAACGTGGATGTGTACATTTCGCGCGTCGAGCTGCCCGTATCGGGCGTCGACTCCACGGCGGTGAAAGCTCCGCCGCGCGATCGTGTCGACGCTGTGATGCGCCGGGGAACCGGTCAGCCGGGCAGCTGGTCCTGGCGTTCCGCATGCGAAAGCTGCCAGTCCGCAGCAGCGCGGGGGCGGTGGTTCATTACGCCCGTCAATCTCAGCACGCGGCCGGTGACCTTGCGTGTGCGGGCGGTGCTGGCTGATGGGCTCAATGCGCCGCCGCGCGGCGGGCTTGGACTGGCCGAGGGCAACTACTTCAATCCGCAGCGGTCGGGCGATGGGCTCTTCCTCGACTATGTGAACGGCCGCCTTGCTGCGTTCTTTTACACCTTCGATGATGCGGGGCTTCCCACCTGGTATGCGTTGGCGGGTACCTCGGAGCTCAGCGACACGGCGGGCGGAGAGATCTACAGCACGCAGTACGGGACGCGTGCTGTCGGGCGCTTCGCGATGACGCGGGATCCGCTGCGCGACAACGAGATGGTCTTCAGCTGGTCGATCAACGAGAAGGCCGGCAGCAATCGGTACGTATTGGCAGCTGCGTCGGGTTGTTCGCCGCTAGGCCTGTCGGGCGCGCCGGTCAGCGGCCATTGGTTCTCACCGGTGGATGCAGGGTGGGGTATCAACGTCCTCGACCTGGGTGCCACCACGGTGCTGGGCGGCTACTTTTATGATGCCGACCACGTGCCGCGCTGGGTGATCGGCTCGTCCGACCACGCCGGCGGTACGAAGGGGTTTGACCTGCAGCAGGTCCGCGGTGCGTGCCCGACGTGCCGCTACGTGGCGCCGACGGCGGTGCGCGTCGGCACCTGGTCCATCGACTTTGCCGCCGCGCCGGATGCGACGTCGCGTCCGAACATTGTGCTCGCAGCCCCGTTGCAGGGGCAGTTCACCGCGACGCGCCCCCTCTGGCGCGCCACCGGACCGATGAGTTGCCCGTCAAACGTCCGGTAACCGCTATCGTGACACGGCGGATGGACGCGCCCTTGGTGACAGCGTTGTTGCTACGGGCGACATAGCGTGGCCCGGTGGGTATTTGGTCCGCCCTGAGGGGACGATCACCTTCGGGTGGTACCGCGTGGCGACGGATTTTTGACGGCTTCCCGCTACCTAATCCACAGCGACATTGCACTTTGCCGTGTAAATCTTTCAATCGGGTCGACGGCAAGCTTCTTGCTGACACCTCCGCCGGTCCCCGCCGGATGAGCGGGGCCGTACTCAGGGGGTCACATGACGATCGCGAAATCCCGGCGGTGCCTCACGGCCCGTCTCTCCGTGTCTGTTGGTTTGTTCCTGGGCTTTACCGTCGCTCACGCCGGCGAACTGATGTTCCATAACAGCTTTTCGGCCTGTTGGACGACGGCAATAACGAAGTCGAGCTTCCTCACACTCGTCCGTAACTCGATCGAAGGCACCCAGGGTTGCGTCAGCGCGCAATCGGGGACGTCGCCGTTTCCCTATACCGTCTGCGGCTCGCCCAACTGTCCGGGCGGCACCATTGGCTGTCCCGTGACACTTCATGCCGCGACGCCGACGGGTGACTTCGGCACCGGCGCCGTCAACGCCACCGGCACAGTTGACACCTTGACCGTGCCGATCACCTACAACATGGGGGCCGGGCCGCAGTCGTGCACGATGACCCTGACCAACATCGCGACCTCGTACGCGCTGCAGTACACCCTGACACCCGATGGCAATTACGGCGCGTACACGGCATCTCTTGCCACTCCCACTGTGTCCATCACCAGCTACACGCCGGGCGGCAACTGCCCGTCGCTTTTCCTCAGCCTGGCTGCTGGCGCCGCCAGCCAGACCCAGACCGCCGCTGCCAATGCGATCCATCCGCTCCTCATCGCGGGTACGGTGGACGAGTCGGTCTGTCCGTTGACGCCGTAGTCACCAACCCGTCCCGGGGACAAGCCCCGGGACGGGTTGGACTGGTAGTTTTGCCCGGAGTTCTAGAACCGGAGCGACCACGATGTCAAACGACCGACGTCGCCGGCGTACTTGTCCTTCACACGGAGGGCCCAGAAACCCATACCGCCTGACGCCGATGCATCGACCGTGAACAAGCGGCGCAAGTCCTCCGTATCGCCGCCTTCATTCCGCCAAAGACTGTATTGGCGGCCGTCGGGCGCAATCAGGTCGATTGCAAGGTCGCCTACATAGGTGTGCTGGATGTCGACCTGCACGTAGACCTTGTCGGGGGCCTTGCCCGCGAAGTTCGGCAGATACACCGTGCTTTCGGTGGTCCGCAGGTCTTCGATCGATTGCCAGTTGTTGTTTTCCACAAAGGGCGCAGCCAGGGTGAAGTTGGTCGAGAGCTGAGTGCCGCTGATGGCCGAGTTGGCGGGGACAAGAATGTAGTAGCTCCCGGCATAGGGAACTGCGACCGCGCAGCTCTCGGTGCTGCCAAGAGTTGCAGAAGCGCAGTCGTGCATTCGTTGTGTAGGCGGGGCGCCGTAGCGGACCAGGAGATCGGCGTCGCCAGTGCCACCTGTAGTGCGAATCGTCAGGTCTCTCGCGCCGGCTGGTACGTAAATCATTGCTAGGTAGTGTGAACCGGCAGCGACAGCGGGAATCGACACGCTACCGGGAAACAGATAAGCAGGGGTCACGTCGGCAACGGTGATATCGCGTTCGATCGTGCGGCTAGCGCTGCGGTTGTCAAAGGCGGTCAGCGTGACCCGATAGGTGCCGCTACGCGGATAGGTATGCGATGGATGCGTGGCGCCCGATTTCGTGCCGTCGCCGAAGTCCCAGAGACGCGTCATTACGACGCCGTCGGTATCGCTGGATTCATCCACGAAACTGACGCTGGTGCCAATCTGCTGCGTCCGAAAATTCACGGCGGGCGGCTGGTTTCCCGGGATGGTGATCCGGAACTGCGTGGACCGGGGCGTGCCGGCACGGCCGGAGCTGTCGATTCCCTGCACCGTGATTGAGTGAACACCCACTGCCAGGTCAAGTGTATTGATGGTGCCCCTCACGACTTCGCTCGGCGAATCGAATACGCCATCCGCTGGCACAAGGCTGATGGGCGCGCCGGTACTGTGCCACGGCGTTCCATCGACATAGGCCAATGCCGCCCTAATCGGCTGAAAGGGTTCTGCACCGAGCCTCTGATTGAAGTGGCTGTCATCAATCGTGGCGGTGATCGTCACAGGTGTGCCCAAAGGCACCACAGCCGGTGTCGCCTCGGTGAAGAGCGTGTTTGGTCCCGACGCCAACAGGTACGGAGCGGCGGCGGTTCGCGCCGCGTAGCGTAGCGTAGCCAGCGATTCTGGCCAGATCGTTCTTTCAAAGACAGCGCAATCCGGTGCCAGGATTTCATTCCACGTCAAACGCAGTGAAGGTGCACCGAGGTGGCCGTAGACGGTATCAAATAGATGACCTGTCTCCGACTCCACTGGCGATGTGACATAAAGCTGTTCCGGCGATCCGCTGGTATGCCAGGACACCCTGCGCGCCAGCGTTCGCAATGCGTTCCCATTGGGCGCTGGATCCGTCGAATTGCTCCACGGCCACGACGTTGTCGTTCTGTTGGAGCTGGTCATCTCGATAAACAGGCCTTTGTAGTCGGCCGGTGCTGCATTCGATCGGTTGTCGTTTCGCCGGTCGGAAAGCACTCCGTCCTGATATCCAAAAATATTGGGTACACCGACGACATAGCCGAACAACCGGTTTGTCTCTGGCTCGGAGGTCGGGCTGTGTCCCTTGAAGAGGTGGTCGCACACCTCGCTAAAACGGGGTGTGTCCCACGTGTAGGCAAAGTTGTGATCCACGCTGACACCAACGTTCAGTGATTGGCATTGGCCGTCTGAGACGAGGAAGTTGGTGTTCTTGGCTCTGGAAAAGCCCAGGTCGAGGTGTTTGCGGCCGTCCGGATTTCCCAGGGGAATCAGGTGAAAACGGAAATTGTCCAGCAGCCAGGTGGCGTCGGCGTCAGCACCGTAGCGGCCGACCAGCCACTCACCAAATCGCGTAATGGATTCGGGGGGGCTGGGAGCGTCGGGGCGCAGGCCACCCACAATGACGATATCCGGTTTACCCGGCGTCGTTGCGTCCGTCGCCGTGTTCGTCAGTTTCCACGCCCGCATGGCATACCCCAGGTAGGGGTTGCGCGACCGCTCGAAGCCCGGCCCCAGATTGATTCCGGTAATCAGAGTGGGGTTGTCGCGGGCGAGCCGATCCAGGCTGTCGTAGGTCTCGTCCACCGTTCGCAAACACGCCAGACCGGGGACTCCCTTGGCTTGAGCCGGCAGGGTTGGCAGCAATAGCAAACCGCAAAGCGCGAGACATCCAAAGGCATACCTGTTCACCGCGGTTCTCCTGTGTGCATCGGGAATACAATGAAATGCACAACGGGAAAACAGCAGGAATACCCTACGGCGCGGCTGGCGCCGGACGGCTCAGGCCGCTGCCGGCGACAAGTACTTCCGCACCAAGGTAGGCAAGAACATTACCGGTGCCGTCAATCTCTATCGCCACAACCGTACCCAATGGGTGAAGGAAGCCCGGTTCGTGACCGACGGCGTTGAGGCGGATCACTTCGGCGGATCGATCGCGATATCCGGCGATCGCCTGTTTGTCGGCGCACCGCGCGACGGAGTGGACGGAAGCGGTTTTGTCTTCCAGCGCAACGGTGAGACGTGGTCGCCGACGGCCACGCTCAAGCCCGACGCGATCGTCCGGCGCCGCTACCTGATGTTCACGGCTCAAATCCGTCGCTGAATATCCCATCCTGCTGCGGCGGCAGCTGGCTGATCCAGTCGCGAATCAACGCCTGGTTGGCCAGACTCATCGCGTCGGTGGGACGCATGCGTGTGCCCGACTGCGGGTTTGCGCAGTTGATCTTCTCCATCAGGTAGCTGCGCAGTGGTTGTCCGCTACTGACGCGCGGAACGCCCGGCGCGCCGCTGCTTCCCACGCCCACCAGTGCTGCCTGGCTGCCGGCACCGGTCAGATCCAGGCCTCCGCTGTTGGTAGCTGCCGGTGCGTGACATCCGATACAGGCGGCGTTCCAGATCGGCTGGATGGCCGTCGCGTAGTTCACGGCCGGCGTCGCCGGGATGGCGCTGAGTTCGTCGCACGCCTGCCCACCGGACCACAGGCCGGGTGTCAGGTCCAGCATTTCCAGCGTGCCAGCGGAGATGGTGCGCGTCGCCGTGATGCGGGCGTGCGTGGCGTAGCCGGTGTCCGCCACGACGTCCACCGTAAACGGGGTTCCGGCGTCTGCCGCACGCAGGGGCAGGTGATACCAGCCCAGGCCGTCGCTCGTCACACGGTGGTTCACACCGCTGGCAGGGTGGCCGTGGCCTGGAAGAAAGTCTCGGCCACCGGCGACGGCGTACGCTGATGCGCCGCGCCGCACACCGACATCCACCGCAAGCGGTGTGCCGCGTGTATCCCGTACACGCCCGGCGACCTGTGTGTCCGACAAATGGAAATGTGCGCTAATGGGGTGGGGGCCGGCACCGGCCGGGATCGGATAGCCGCGTCGCGCCGGTTGTACGCCGTCGCCCGTTGGTTCGCCTGCACTGAGCACCAACGCGTCGCCGGGAAGCGAAACGTTTGCCGTGACATTGATCGCCCCGCCTGCCGGTATGGCGATGATGTTGCCATCGGGGCCGGCGCCGCCGCTTACTGCCAGCGGCGTGACACCATTGGCGAGATAGACTCGCAGCTCCGTCGGCGCGGCGAGGCCAGGCGCAGCCAGCGAGCGGCCATCGCGCACGGTGCCCGTAATCTGCAGTTGCACCGCTCGTGTCGCGCGCACTGCACGCGTCGTGCTCGATTGCTGGCCGACCGCATTGGTCACGGTGAGCGTCGCGGTGTAATCACCGGCTTGCGTGTAGGTGTGCGACGGATTGGTTGCCGTTGACTGCGCACCGTCACCGAAGGTCCATTGCCGGCTGCTGATGCTGCTGCCGGGCGCGGTCGATTGATCGGTGAACTGCACTGCCAGCGGCGCTTGGCCGGAGGGCGGGCTGGGCGTGGTCGCGAACGCCGCCACCGGCGGTGGGCTTCCCACATACCGGATGCGATGCAGGTCGCCGGCATCGTTGCCACCGCCCGTCCACGTGCCATAGAGGTGGCCATCGGGACCGAACTCCAGGTCGATAGTCATGGCGGTGCCGCTTTTGAAATTGGCGCCGCCGTCCAGCGCTGTCGCCGTATCAAGATTGGCGCCACTCAACTGGTAGCGTCGTATGTTGCGCTGCCACTGTGCCCAATAGATCACGTTGGTGCCGAAGGGGCCGCTCGGGCTGATGGCCACGCCGACCACGGCGGGATTGAGCGTCGTGAGCACGCGATGGTTGGCATCCGGAGGATTGAGAAAACCACCGCTGTCGCCACCGGGCCCCCACGCACCGTTCGATCCGCGGCGCACGAAGGACAGGCGATCCGTCGCATCCCCATTCTCCGACGAGTACATCACATTGGCAGGCCCGCCCGTCGGATGAAACGTGAAGCGGAAGGGGTTCCGAAATCCGATGGCCCAGATGCGCGAGCGAACCGACAGCGGGTCGCCGTCGTAGTAGGGGTTGTCGGCAAGGCCGCGGCCGGTCGCAGCATCGACGCGCAACATCTTGCCGTTGTAGAAGGTGAGATCCTGCGAGCGTTCGCGTCGCCCATCATCGCCAAGGCTGATGTAGATGGAGGTGGGATCGCCCGGCCTGAACTGGATATCACCCGCCTTGTGCGCGTTCGACTCGCGCGGAAGACCCGAAAGCAGGACGATTTCCGAGCCCGGTACGACCGCGGTGTAGGTCGCATTTACTGTCGCGCGCGTGAGTCGCTGGTCGGTCGGTGTCGAATAGAAAAAGTAAACATAACGGGTGTTGGCGTAGTCCGGATCCAGCGCAAGCCCCAGTAAGCCGCACTCCGCAGATGCGTCGACGGATGACAGCAGATCGGCAAATGTTGTTGCCGGCGTGACAAAACCACCGCTGCCGTTAGGCGCCAGGAGGACGACGCGCCCGCGCTTCTCGGCAACCAGCAGACGGCCGGCATGATCGAACACGATGCTGGTGAAGCCGTACTGCGATCCGTAGACGAAGTCCGTCACGAAGGCGGACGGCGGCGCTTGCGCGCCGGCGGTCTGGACACACAGCCCAAATACCCACGCCATAATCCATCGATACGCGCTCATCTTGCTGTCCAGTGGTCCATCGGCGGCGCGACACTACCACTGCCGTAACGACGCGCAGCTCAGGAGATGGATTCGAGCGCCCCAGCGGAGCATTCGGATGGATCGACGGCGAACGTCATGAATGACGCGCGTCAGCTTCGCTGGCAGAGCAGCGAAATAGTGCTTCCCGGATGCCGGATATCGGCGACGAACGGTGCTAATCCTGGCCGTTCTTGCGTGACGGAATGGCCAGTCGGTCGATCGCAGGGTAGGTGCGGCTGCCGGGTATTGAACGATCACTCAAAATAATTGATCCAGGCACGCCGAGTCCGGGCAATTCCCGATTCCTGCGAACGATTCCTGGACAACCATGAATCGGAAAATTCCGAGCGCTGAGCGGGTCCTTTGCTGACTGGCACGTCCAAGGTATCCACCTCAAGACGACAAGCGAACGATTCCTCCAACGATTCCTGGACAACCATGAATCAGAAAATTCCGAGCGCTGAGCGGGTCCTTTGCTGACTGGTACGTCCAAGGTATCCACCTCAAGACGACAAGCAGAGCGAGTTCGGGGGAAAGTCGGGTTGACTTGAGCTTGGACGGGCCAGTGTGAAAGACGGGCGCGTTGTTGGAATTGGTCACTTTTCCCGGCGCCGTTGAAGTCGCCCACAGGCACTTCAGACCGGCTTGCTGGCGATGGCGTGGATTCGATAGGGATGCGAATGGCGAAGCTACTACGGATGTGTACGCCACCGTTGATGCCGCTGATATGTGGCTGTGTATTGTTGAATTTCGTTGCTGGAGCGGGATGCGCACGTTCAACGTCAGCGCACGCATCCCTGGTCCTGGTACGTGGCGGGTCCGGGCGCCGCGCCGCTATTTGGCAGAAGACGGCACGATCGGATCGCGAGCAGGGCGGGGAACAGGCGACGCGGGTGCCGCATCGCCAAGCGCCGCCACTAGAGGTAGTCCGGTACCTTCAAATCTGCCACGACCGTCGTGTTCCACGGGCCCCATGCGGTGCCATGGTATACACGGAAGTATACAAGGCGGCCGTCGTTGGAGAGCATGTCCTGGCGCACCAGCCCGGATGGGGTGACACCCATGCTGAAGCTGCGGACTGCGGTCAATCCGGGAATGCCTTGCGCGCTGACCAGAACGCTGTGCCAAGGTCCCCAGACATTGTTTGTAGTGATGCGAAAGTAGATCGTGCGACCGTCGTTGGATACGACGGTCTGGCGGTGGCGCGCCCCGAGCGCGGCGTCTGGTCCTTCGTGGTCGAAGCTGCGGATGGTGTGGACGCCACTGATACCCAGGCCGGAAACGGTTGTTGCTTTCCATGTGCTCCAGCTGTACGTGCTGGCCGTGTATTTGCGGGAGAACAGGGCTGTACCGGTGCTGTCCAACGCCCACTCTGTCGGAATGCCGGCCGGGTCCGGACCGTGGCTGAAGGAGCGGATGGACGGAAGACCCAGGAGGTCGGTCACGCGATCCGATGTCCACTCGCCCCAGCGGGTGTCGATCTGCCACTTCTGATTCAGCACGGTGCCGTTGTTGCTCAGGGCAGACAATCTTGCCTTGTTGCCGGTGGAGATATCGGCGCTGGTGATATCGAATGCACGAAGATCAATGGCGGTGCCTGTCGGAATACCAAGGATGTCACACGAAACTGTCGGCTCCGTGCCGGGCGGAATGACGCCCGTGGGCGGCCATTGGCGTGGGACGTCGGTTGGATACATGGAATAGATGCGCGCCAGCGAGGCTTTGACTTCGTCGATCGTGCCTGCGGTGAAATAGGTAGTTACTTCGAGTGGGTTGGGGCCGCCCGAGCCCCAGCCGCGGGTGACGCTCAACTTCGCGGAGTTCGACCAGCCATGTTCCGAGAAATCGAACATGTGCACGCGGTAGGCAAAATCGCCGCCTTCGGCTTCAAATGGTGACCACATGCCATAGGCGTGCTTCCCATCACACGTCGAGAGAATTGCCGGGACATTGCTCTCGGAGGCCGGGCCGCCCGGATCGTGCTCGGAATCGAACGCCGGGTACACGCGCGATTCCCTGGTGACAGGATCGAACCGCGTGAGTTTCCAGAAATTCTGGTTCAGATACGTCGTCGGCATCTCGGCGTAGTACCGTTCAAAAATTTCCTCCTGCATCGTGTAGCGGCCCACGTGGCGGCCCAGGCGATCATCACCTTCCACGCCAATCTCAACCGTCTTTTCCATCAGATCCTGCGACACGCGGGAAGGCGGTACATCGACTGGGCAAGGGGGTGGGGGATTGGCCGGCGGATCTGGTGTCAAGTCCGGGTCGAAATACCAGTACGCGGGATGCACGGCGGAGCGAAAGGTACTTCCGTCCAGTTGGGCGAAGAGCAGTGTTGACTGGGTTCCGATGTCCTTTGGCAAGTCAGAGCCGGCCTCGGTGGGGTTGACGCACTCCCCATTGCCGCCCAGGAAAACGGCCATCTGCATCAGGCGGCCGCGGCCGTCCTGATCGATATACTGCGTATTTCGTACCCATAATGCGGTGATGGCGGCGCCGTGATTTCCCTCGGTGCGCAGCGTCATGAACGCGTTGCCGAACACTGCGTCGCCTGGAACGGCAGAGGTTGCGACGTTCTTTTCAGCGCCGAAGCGCCACAGTGTGCTCTCCCGCTCGGGTGCACGACTGGTCTGGCCCTCGGTGCCCGCCGCACCCGCGGTAATTGAACTGGCCAGCGCCAGTGTCGCGGCGAGACATCGGGCCAACATGCTCTTCTTCATGGATCAGACTCCCAAGGACCTTCACGCAAGGCAAAGGGGAGTACGAGAATTCCCTCGTGAATTTTCGCGGGGAAAATCCGGGACGGCAGCGAACGGGCGACCACTGCGCCTCCGAGGTGCTCGGCGACGAGGTACTACGGTCCGGATCTGTGTGGACAGGTCACATGCGCACGCGAATCGTCGTTGTGGCGCAAAGCGCGCCAGCGGCCGCAAGAACTATTCCGATGACAACCTGGTGCGGCGACCAGAAACCAGCGCCGCTGGCGCTAGCGCCATGCCCGCGTGGCTACGGCGATGCCGATCAGCATCAGCAGCCAGTGCCGGACAATGCGGCAGTCATGCGCTGCGTGCCCGGCCCTGCGCCGCAGGCGGTGCGCGGGGATTGTCTGGTAACCGGTCGTGGATGGCGCACGCGGCAACCGCTGCCTGGCCAACCGCAACGGCGATCTGATTGAGCCCGCCGACAATGTCGCCTACCGCATAGATGCCCTGCACGGCAGTCATCTGGTGGCGGTCGACTTCGAGTTCCCGCTTCTTGTTCTGGCGGACCCCCAGGGGAACAACCAGCTCGGCGGCAGAGCTGGCGCCGAAATAGGCGTACACCGTGTCGAACGCTTCGCGCGAGCCGTGCCCGTTCCGATGGCTGATGTGCTTGCCGTCGAACGTAAGCTCGCCGGGAGGAAGGACCTGCAGGCCGATTTTCCGTGCCGTGCGCTGTGTATCTTCATCGCCGTCATCGGTGGGTAACAGCGTAATGCGGGACGAAAAGGTACTCAGGAACTGCGCATGGGACAGTATGTCTTCGAACGGTCCGTGCACGCCGATATGCGCGTCCGTGACCTCGTAGGCATCGCAGATGGCGCAAAGCCGCAGCGCGTGCGTCGCAATGGCTTTTTCCACCCACGGGTATGGCGGAAGCTGGTCGGTGATGCCGGTGGCCATCACGATCGCGCGGGCCGTCCACCGTTGCCCACCGAGCGTCTGCACGGCGAACGTGGAGTCTCCGGCGGCGATCTGCACGACCCGGTCGCGCTCGATGGGAACGCCCACCGTGCCGGCCTGCGCGCGCATTCGTTCCAGCAAACGTGTCCCGCGGATACCGTCGGGAAAGCCGGGGCAATTGTTGCTCTCGGGAATCCAGCGGGCGCGACTTTCGCCCGCGTCGATCACCATGCAGGACCGGTGGAAACGGCGCAGGTAGATCCCTGCCGTCAGACCCGCGGGCCCTCCGCCTACCACGAGCGCATCCCTGGTCGTCTCCGTGCCATCCATCGGCTGCCTCCTTGGAAGGGGCTCTAATGCATCCGTTGCGTGATGGCCGCGTCGGGCGTGGGTGCTGAATGCCCGGTCAGCAGAAGCAGAGCCAGCGCAAGCGCGGCCGCGGAGCTGGATGCCTGTGAAGCGTTAAACGTCCAGCGGACCATGCTGTGGTCGGTGTCGATGCCCACGTGCAGGGTTTCAATGTCGGTGGCGCGGCGCACGTAGACATCCCGCTCGCCCAATTCTTCGCCGTCCTGCACGGAAAGCGCAAGAACCTGGCGCGACTTCTCGATGCGGATAACCAGGGTATCACCCAGGTCTATCAGGATGGAGTACACCGGGTTGACTTCGATCTGTGGCAAGCATGCGCTCCGGTTTCTGATCGATACTACGCGCGCGTGGTTCCGCACGTGTTGCCGTGGCGTGAAGTGATCGCACCGGGGGCGGTGTGGTCACCGCGGCTGGTGCGCAGAACGTAGCATCAGCCGATGTACGCGCAACAGGCCACAGTCGCCTCGGTGGATGCATTGCTTGCCGCACGCGTCGTGTTTGCATGCGGTTCGAAGAGAGTGGTGTCGGATGCTGGTCCGCACACGCAGAAGGTCGACGCCGGATGGCGTGGCGGTACCGCGCGACGACCGTTCCGGGCCCGCATAGGGCGCCGCGACTGCGTTGACTCAGATCCGCCGCTTCTGTCGTTTCGTAATGCAGTGAATCAGGAAAAGGACGGGGGCCTTCCCTGGCCCAGCCCGCCTGATTATTCATGACATCGCGCTTCCCTGCGCAGGTTCAGTTAACGCGATCCACCACCGCCGGAGCGACCGCCGCCGCTGCCGCCACCGCCCTGGCCGCCTTGACCGCCGCCCTGGCCGCCTTGACCGCCTTGACCGCCGCCCTGGCCGCCCTTCTGTCCGCTGCCGGATTTCTCATCCTGCGACCGGCCGCTTGCTTCGCTGCGCGAGCCGCTGTTCTCCGCACGGGCCTCGCCGCCCTTGCGGCCGGCTTCGCGCGCTTCTTCCGAAGTGAACTTGTGCGCTGTGCCCTTCTCGTGTGCGGCCTTGCCGCCTTCGCTGGCGATTTCGCGCTGTTTGTCTTCATCCATGGACGCAAACCCGCGTCCGCTGCCCTGCTGATTTCCGCCCTGGTTCTTCTCGGTAGGCATGGTGTTCTCCTGAACAGAATAAGAAAAATGCTGCCGCATTCCGGCAACACCTGATGCAATCCAAGATGTATGCCACGCATCCAATAGCGGTGTTGCTGGGCGTCAGGGGGAGTCCGTCCAATCTGCTACGCACAAATTGCACTCATGTGCATCTTGTACAAGCCAGTTCAGTGCGTCGGCGCTGCGGGCGCTACTATGTGAGCGCGCTGCGACGTCAGTCCGATGATGGACACGACGTCGCAATCGTTTGGTGGAGGTAAAGATCCGGTTAGCAACGGGTGACGGCCGCAGGCTTTTTTGCACCCGGCACAGGGGTTCGCGATTTACCCATGAAATGGCCGTGAATCCGCCTTGCGACGCTGTGTGGCAAATGCAGGGGCTACGGCTCAACCACCCACTCCACCACATTACCGAACTCTCCCTGTTCATCCTCCTGCACCTGGTACGCATACACGCGCTTGCCATCGGCCGCCCACGCCGGCTGCGCATGCGACCAGGGGCCCTTGCTGACCTGTCGCAGGTTGGAGCCGTCGGCGTCGACGACGTAGATCTGCCCGACGCCCGCGGGTCCTGCGCGGTTCGAGGCAAACACGATGCGGCGGCCGTCGGGCGACCAGCGTGGCCATCCATCGAAGGCGGCGTTGCGGGAAACATTTATCTCGTTGCTGCCGTCGGCATCGGCGACAACGATTTCGGAATTGCGCTCGCTCGGGCTCAGATCCCAGCGAAACGCGGGGCCCGGTACTGCTTTGCGATAGACCAGGCGCCTGCCGTCGGGCGATAGCGACGCATAGGTACACAATGCGCGATGTTGCGTATGCGCTTTTGCGTCGGTGCCGTCGGGGCGCATGCTGAACACTTCATGCCACTGGGTTTCCCAGGCGGCAGAAGGGTCGGGCGTGGTGCGCGCGGAGTCGAAGACGATGCGGGTGCCGTCGGCTGTCCAGTGCGGGTGCTCGTCATCGCCGGGCGAGTGGGTCAGGCGTTTGAGGTTCTTGCCGTCGACATCAACGATGAAGACGTCCGAGGCATTGTCACGGGTGGCGGCGAAAACGATGCGCCTGCCGTCCGGCGACCAATCTGGCGTGACATTGTCGCCGGCCAGATCGGTGAGCTGGCGTACGCCGGTGCCGTCGACATTCATTACGTACAATTCGTAGCGTCCGGTCCGGTTTGACTGGAAGACGACCTGCCTTCCGTCGGGAGACGCGGCGGGATACCCGTTGATAATCTGGGTCAGCCGGCGCGAACGGTCGGTCGAGGCTGTGGCGGCCAGCGCGGGTGCCAGGCAGGCAAGCAGAAGGGCGAGGGAAAGGCGCATCGCGACGTTCTCCGGGGCCGGGCGTGTCGGGCAAGAAGGCCTGCATGGACGGCAATCCGCATATGCCATTGGTCGTGCCGGTCGACGCAACGAGCGGGGCAATCGCCAGGCCGTGTGCGCCCACGTGACGACGGCCTCTTGCGCAGCGGGTGCCGCTTTGGTCACTCTGGGGAACTCCCATCCCGCGAGGTGTGCCGATGTTCCGCCTTCTTGCCGTCGCGCTTGTCGCCAGTCTGCCGCTGGGCGGCATTGCCGCCGAAAATCTCCAGTACACCGTCATCGCTGGCGGCAACAACGTGGGGCACGTCAAGGTCGCGCTTGACGATCGCAAGGCTGTCGTCGACTTCAACATCAAGAACAACGGCCGCGGGCCGACGATTGCCGAGCACATCACCTTTGACAAGGAGGGCCTGCCGACGGAGTGGACCATCACCGGCAGCACCACCTTCGGCAGCAAGGTCGATGAGCGTTTTGCCCGCAGCGGGGCGCAGGCGAGCTGGCGTGACTCGACGGGCCCCGGCAAGTCCAGACCCAAGGAACCGGCGGTGTATGTCGCGCAGAGTGGAAGCCCGTGGTCGAACCAGATCTATCTGCGCGCACTGCTCAAGCGGCAGGACATGCGCATGCCGGCACTGCCAGGCGGGACCTTGCAGCTGACGAGGGGGCCCACGCTGACCGTACAGGGCAAGGCCGGTCCGCGCGAGGTGACGCGATACGATCTCTCCGGTATCGAGATGACGCCGGAAACGCTGCTGGTGGATGGCGACGGTGCCTTGTTTGCAGTGGTGTCGCCGGGAATGATCGTCGTGCGCGCGGGTTACGAAGCGGAAGAGGTGCGTCTGCGCCAGCTGGCGGCGGATTGGGCGACCGAACGCTACGTGGACCTCCAGCGCGAGGTGGCGCACCGGTACGACGGACCGGTGCGGATTCGCAACGTGCGCGTGTTCGACGCACACACGGGCGCCTTGACCGAACCGGTATCGGTAGTGGTCCACGGCCGCGAGATCGCCGCGGTGGTGCCGATCGACAGCCCTGCGTCGCCCGGCGAAACCACCATCGATGGCGCTGGAGGAACTTTGGTGCCCGGCATGCACGAGATGCATGCGCACGTGAGTCAGGAAGGCGCGCTGCTGAACCTGCTCGCCGGTGTGACGACGATGCGTGACATGGGGAACGACAACGCCGTTCTTGAAACACTGATCCGGCGCATCGAGGCGGGCGAGATTGCGGGACCGCATGTCGTGCGCTCGGGTTTCATCGAGGGGCGCAGCCCGTACAACTCCAATCATGGATTTGTCGTCGACAGCCAGGAAAAGGCGATCGACGCGGTGCGCTGGTATGCGGCGCGGGGCTTCTGGCAGGTGAAGGTCTACAACAGCATGAAGCCGGAGTGGGTGCCGGCAGTCGTCGCGGAGGCGCACACGCTGGGAATGCGCGTGTCCGGCCATGTACCGGCATTCACGACGGCAGACAAGATGATCGAGGCCGGTTACGACGAGCTGACCCACATCAATCAGTTCGCACTGGGCTGGGTGATCGGACCGGAGGAAGATACCCGTACCCTGTTCCGTCTTACGGCGCTCAAGCGATTGCCCGCGCTGGACCTGGCAAGTGACAAGGTGCAGCACACCATCGGCTTGATGGCCAAGGGGAACAAGGCCATCGATCCGACGCTCGGCATCCACGAAGCCCTGACCCACAATCGCGACGGACAGGTGCCTCCGGGCGCGGTGGACTACATTGAACACCTGCCGATCGGCACCCGTCGCGACATGATGAAGGGCTGGGTGGACGTGTCGGCGAAGGGGGACGACGAAGCCTATCGCTCGGCTTTCGACAAGCTGGTCGCGGTGGTGAAGCAGCTGCACGAACGCGGAGTCTTCATTGTCTTCGGCACGGATACCGGCGGCTCCTTCAGCTACCACCGGGAGCTGGAGCTGTACCAGAAGGCCGGCATGTCTGCGCCGCAGATCTTGAAGCGGGCAACGCTGGAGACGGCACGATATCTGGGCGAAGACCAGCGTCGTGGTTCCATCACCAAGGGGAAGCTCGCGAGCTTTTTCCTGGTTCCCGGTGATCCGACGCAGGACCTGAAGGCCATCAAGCGCATCGCGGTGGTGGTGAAGGATGGCGTGTTCTACTACCCGGCCGAGGTGTACCCGAAGTTTGGCATCACACCGTTCGTGGACGCGCCGACGGTGGTGGAGGCAGCGTCGGGTGGGAAGGTGAACTGAACACTGTTTTCGAGGACGGATGCGCTCGCGCGGTCGCCGGTGGTGACCGCGCGCTACGAAAGATGTATCACATGGTAGGCGCTGTTCGTGCTACAGAACGGGAGTGGCGTGAGGTCGCCCAGGCGACCGTACGAAGGGGCGGCAGGGCGGTCGGCCTGGTCTGGCCACGCGATCCGCCGCCCGGAAGGCGCGTCAATCCACCAGCACCGTCAATCGGTCGATATCCCGCAACAGTTCCGACCGTGAAACTGGATCGAGCGCGGAAAACGGCCGCTTGCCCTTTTCGTCCCAGGTATTGGCAACACGCAGCGTGAGTGCGCCGAGCGTCTGCTTCGGGTTGTAGTTGATATCGCCGACGATCGTGCCGGGGTCAAGCTCGATCTGCACTTCCAGGCCGCCCGGCAGGGATTTTTCGAACCAGCTGATCCAGCCGCTGTCCTGCGGGCTGCCGTTGCGCCAGCCGCGGTGCTGCAGGCCGTAGACGCTGCCGATGGCGACCCGCTTGCCCTTGAATCGTTGCGATTCGCTCCGATCAATTTCGTCATCGTCCAGCGCCAGCACTTCGCGGCCCAGTTGCATGAAAGGCTGCAGAATCTCGTAGTCGGCAAAGATCTGGCCGAATGCGGCCTGCTCCTCGGCTGACAGCGTAAGAACGTGCGGCAGCACGATGATTGCGTCTTCGGCGATGGACAGCGTGAGATCGTCGCGGTCGGCGAAGCTGAGGTCCTCGGCAACGCGAAAACCCTGCACGCTGCCATCGGCGCGTTTCACGCCCCACAGCAGGCGCTGCGTCAGGTGGCGCTGCAACGGATGCTGCACGAAAAAGCGCTGGAAGACGCCGAATTCGAACGTGCGGCTGCTGCACATGGCCAGCTCCAGACGCTGGATCTGGTTGCTGGCAATGGTCTTCATGTCCTTCTTGAGCAGCTTCCAGCGATCGCTGGCGGCCTGGGCGAGCGAAGCATCGTCGGTCTTGAGTGGCTTGGGGAGATCCTTGAGCCGGGCGCCGCTGGCGTCCTTGGCAAAGGGGCGCAGCTGTTCGTCGAAGCCGACCGTGAATTGCCGCGGACCGAAATCCAGCCGTAGCGTTCCGTCGGCATCGAGGTCGAGGTCGGGCACGAGACGATCGCCCAGCTCCTCGGTCGTGAGCTCGCGTGCTTCCGCGATTGCCTGGATTTTCTCCTTGGCGCGGTCCTGCAGGCCCTTGAACTTGGCTTTCTGTGCGATGCCATTGAGGTTCATCAGCGCCAGGTCGCTGCCGATGCGGCTGAGGATGTCGAGCCCGGTCACGGCACGCGCATGCTGAGATTCACCGGGCCAGGCGCGGATCAAGGGCGTGAGCTGGCGTACACAGGCATCGCCGCCGAGGTGTCCGATAGCGGTGAAGGCCCAGCTCTCCTTGCTCGGTGCGCCACTCTGGTTCCAGGCCTGGAACAGGTCCCAGGCGAAATCGTCCAGCGAGGCAGGCGTGCAGAACTGCTTGACGATATCGATGCCGGCATGCGCTTCATCCAGCACGGAAACCTGGAGCAGGGTGGCCAGCGCGCCCAGCGCCTGCACGGGCACCGCGCGGCCGTCATGCAAGCGGGGACGGGCCAGACCGCCTGGTAGGAAGAAGGCGGGCAGGGGGCGCGGCTTCTGCGGCAGAATCGAGAGCGGATCGACGGAAAGGATGGCATCGAGCAGGGCTTCGCCGGCGTCGCCGAAATGACGGGCGCCTTCCCGTACCTGCGCCATGTCTGTGTTCGCTGCAAGCCAGCGCAGGCCGGCCTCCGCCTGCTCGACCGCCTTCTTCTGACCGCTGGCTGCCTGCGCCAGGAGCGCAGTGGACGCGAGCGTCGTATGTGCGCGCAACCAGGCCATCGCGTGTGGACGAGCCTTTTTGCGTGACAGGCCCAGCACGGCAAAGGGCGCGATCGGTGCGGCCCCCACCGGCAGCGCCGCCATCAATCCCGTATCCAGTCGTGCTTCAAGGCTGCGCAGAAGCCCCGGCAAGCCGGACAGTTCATCCACAGCGACGATCGCGCAGACCGAATACTCAAGGCCCCAGCTAGTCGTTTCGAAACCCGGCAGGTTGTTCCACAGCAGTTGCCGCGTCGCATCGGGCAGCGACTGGAGCTCGCCGGCGTCGCGATAGCGCCGGTAGGACTCCGTGCTTTGCCAAAGCGCGTCGATGGCTTCCAGGTGTGGTGTGAGATCGCGAATCTCGCCCGTAAGCAGCGGCTCCCACAATGCACCGGGAATGACCAGCCGTTTCAGCGCCATCTGGCCCCGGGACAGGGATGTCCCGCGCATCTGGCTCTCGGCGTCGTTGGGGTCGAAATAGGTCCGCCACTTCGCCTGCACGCCCGGTGGCCATTGCATGCGCGGTTCCGGCATCGGCCGCTCGGGCAGCTCGGGTCGCTGGACCTTGCGCACGGGTTTAAGCCAGGGTGGGTCGCGCAACACATCCGGTAGCGCGTCGAGCGGCGCATCTTCCAGGTCGGTCAGCTTGCTGCACAGTCGCGTGACCACGTTGGCCGCGGCACCGTCCAGCGACGCGCTCAGGGCATCGACCAGCGGGGCGTGTGCGCTGAGCATGCGTGTCAGCCAGGCTTCAACGTCCTTGTCGCGACTGCGCGCGACCAGCGCGGCCGCTGCCTGCATGGCTGCGAAGGGCCACGCCTTCGCAAACTCGTCGATCTGAACACGGGCCTCCTTTCGCTCGAAATGCATGAGCAGCGCGGCGAAAGCGTCAGGGCTGTCAAACGCACGCACGATGTCGGCAAACCGTGCGCGCGTGCCGGAATCCATCTGGTGCTCATACAGTCGCATCGCCAGTGGCAGCGACGCAGCCCCGTGCAGACGCGCAAGATTGACTGCCAGGATCGGTGCGCCGGTGTGGTCGCGCCAGAGCGTCGATTTGACCACGGATGCGGCCTGATCAAGGGTGAGCTGCGCGCGTGACAAACCGGTGACTGCCTCGAAGGCATAGGCGTCGCTGGTGTTCGCCACGGCGATGGCATCGGCGACGAGGTCGGGTTCGGTATGAAATACCACGCCGCGCGCGAATTGCTCGCGCTGGCTGCGCGGCTGGGCGGGCAGTGCCGCTTTCGCCCGGGCATATTCCTCGTCGGTGCAACGTGCCAACGCCTCATGGAGGATCTCGACGCCCGGTACGGGCCCGACCCAGCTGTACAGGCGGCCGGAGGGTGCCGGCGCCATGGCTGCCAGATACGTACCCACCGCGAATTCGGCACCATGGAGTACGACACACAGTTCCAGCAGGGCCATCATGATGTTGCCGCCGTATATGGCGCTTTGCAGTGCCGTCGCCAGCTGCATCGCCGCTTCCCAGCGTGCGGCATCGGGGGTGCTCAGGCTGCTCGCCGTGAAGATTTCCGCGATCGGAAACTGTTTGGCGAGCTGGCTCAAGCCGGCCGTGCTGATAGCGGCGTGCGCGCGCTGTTGGTCTGCGCCGACGAAGTTCGGCAGACGGCCCCACAGTGTGTCCTGCGGCGTTTGTGGCTGGGCGGGCGCATCGAATCCGCGCTGCACCGGCAGCAGCTTCCGCATCGCCGGCGTGAACTGGAACTGCCCGCTGGGCATGGGAATCGATCCCGGGTGCACTGGCGCGCCGGTGGGAGCCGGTGGCGATGGATCGGCGACTGGTTCCGTCGTGGATGCGAGCGTGGCGGGCGCGCCTTCGGCCGGTGCTTGCGCGGGGGCAGCAGGAGCGGCGGCCGGCCTGGCCGGTTTTACCGCCACAGCGTCCAGCCGGGCGCCGGCAGCCACCGCGACGGATGAGTACCCTTTGCCGGTTTTTTCTTTGATCAACTTGTCCACTTCAGCCTGTGCCTTGGCTTCGGTGGGCGCTGTCTTGCTCTGCGTCTGCCCGTTGGTGCCGATGCGTCCGAAGCGCACCGTGTAGGTGCAGCCGTCCCGGCTGATTTCCCAGAACTTCGATGCGGTTCCTTCTACCAGCTCAAAGCGCTGCATGGTCATTTTCCCCTCAGAAACGTCCAGATCGATGGAAGCGGCCGCGTGGCGTGCCAGCGCGGTCCATTGAACAAGATCCCCAAAGGCTGTCGCCGCAGCGAAGACGCTGTCGCGTTCACCCTGGCGGCTGGCGTGCCAGTGCGTCGACAACTGTTGCAGCAGTGCGCCGGCACCGCGCTCACCCGTGCCGGCCAGACCCAGGTCGCGACAGCGCCGGAGCAGTTCACCGAGTCGTTCGGAGGCCCCGCTGTGACGGCGCAATCCATCGCGCAACACTTCGCACAGGCACTCATCGATTGCCGCGAGGAACTGGCGAAGCGGATCCTGGCCAGCGGTCGGCACATTGATAAGCGGAACTTCGGCAAGTGTGCCATCCGGTGCAGTCGCGTCAGGAACGACGAGGCGCCCCACACTCAGCGCCCAGGGCTCCAGCGTCAGGCCCTCTGCATGGCGCCGTACGGGGCCGGCGGCATAGGCAGGCCGGGGCGACGCCGCGACGTCGCGCAGTGCCCGTGCAATGGCGTCGAAGGCTCCCGGTGTGGTGGCGGCGTAGTCGCGTACCAGATGCCAGGGCGAACCGCCGGGGTCCAGTACGATGGCGTGCAGGCGTTGTTGCGCCGGATCAAACCCCAGCGTCATCACCCGTGCCAGACGCAACACGTGGAAGCCGGGCAGGGCGCTGCGCGCCAGCAGATCGCGGGGTGGCGCGTGCGTTTCCTGGCGCAGGAAATCCTTCTGCGATTCGATCAGGAGCGGCGGGCGCAACGCCGACCAGTCGCCAGTGTGCGGCGTGACGGAAGCCTTGCCGGCGAAACTTTGCCCGAGCTTGAGTTCGCCGTTGGCGCGACGCCGGGCGGTGGTGGTCACCAGGGTGCCCTGTGCCAGCTTGCCCAGGCGCAGGCTGCCGGCGACGCGCTGCTGGTCCAGCTGCGCGAGCTCGCTGGTGCCGTCATCCGTCTTGCGTTGCCAGGTTTTCTGCAGGCAGAGCAGGGTTTGTGTGTCACAGTCAACGACAGCAAGCGTGGCGCAACGGTCGGCACCATCGCCTTCCAGGCGCATACCCAGCGAAATCAGGCCGAGGCGATCCATTGCCGTTTCCATGGCTTCGCCCATGCCAAGCACGGCGCGCGGCGAAAGCTCGGCCGTACCCGCCTGCGCGACAGCCACGCGCAGACTCAGCTCGCGCAGCAACTGGACGCCCTCGCCATAGGAAAACCGGGCGCTACGCCGGTGATAGTGATCGAGCCATTGCTCGATGGCTTCCAGGCACAGGGTCAGCCAGGTGGCATCGATGTTGCGGCTGGCCTGCAGCGCATCGTTCAGCGCCTGCGCCGTGTGCGGACTGTCGGCAGCGCCGTTCGCAAGCCCTTGCGCCAGCAGTACGCGGACGAGATGTCGGTAGGGCTCCACGCAGAACGCGAAGGCAGTACCCTTGTGGTCGCCGTCGCGACGATCGCCCAGCTCGATGGTCAGGCGCACGTCGCCGATGTCTCCGGCGCGCTTGAGGGCCAACGCACCCAGAGCGATATGTTCGCAGCGTTGCTGAGCGGTGCAGTCGCAGCGCGCGAACGCCAGATCCGCACCCGCGTAGAAGCGCGCCGTGGCGTGCGGCAGACGCGCGGTGTAGACCACGCTGCGCCGGTCCGCGCTGTGACTGCGTTCGACGTCGATGCGGATTCCGCTGCGTGCCTCGCGCTCGACGGCCGCCCACAGGGAGGCGGTTGTCTGGTCGCGGATCTGTTGTTCGTCGAGGTCAGCAAAACGCGCCTCGGCGGGTGCTGCCGCCGGTGCTTCATCGGCGCTCGTGGCCGCATAGTGCAGCACCGTCGCGATGCGGTGACGGCAAAGCGTTGCGCCGCAACTGCAGCGTGCTTCCTTCAGTCCGGCACCGGGCGGAAAGGCGGTCTGAACCTGGTCGGGAAAGATGGCCGAGACGGTGCCGTCGTCCGCATGCGTCAATTGCGGCACATAGCCGGCGGCCAGCTCGCGCTGCGCGCGCTTGACCAGGCCGAGGTTGGCCAGCTGCGCCAAGGCTTCGGGGGTCAGCTTGAGCAAGTCGGCGCGCAAGGCAGCAGTCATCTCAGCCGGCCCGTCCACCTTTGAGTTTCTCGGCCAGCCAGCGCGCCAGCTGCCCGGGCGTCATGGCACCGATCTCGGCACCGGCGGCAACCAGCGTCGCTGCCATTTCGCGGTCATAGGCGGGAACGGCTTCCTGGTCCAGTGCAGCCAGGCCCAGTACGCGCGTCCCCTGCGCGCACAGTTCTCGCACGATGCGCGGCAACAGGTGCGGCGAGGCGCCTTCGTAGAAGTCGCTGATCAGCACCACGATGGCGCGTCGCGGCGCATCGATGCGTTCTGCGGCGTAGCGCATGGCTTTCTGGATATCGGTGCCGCCGCCCAGCTGCACCTTCATCAGCAGCTCCACTGGATCGTTACGTTCGTCGGTCAGGTCGACCACTTCCGTATCGAAAGCGAGCAGGTGCGTGTCGATGCCCGGCAGTCCGCTCAGGCATGCCGCCGTAACCGCCGAGTGGATCACGCTGGGCAGCATGCTGCCGCTCTGGTCGACCACCAGGATGATCTGCCAGCGCTCCAGGTGCCGCGTGCTGCGCCGGTTGAAGAGAGCCCGTTCGATCACCAGCCGGCGTTGGCGAATGTCGTAGTGCTTGAGGTTGGCGCGCAAGGTCGCCGCGGCGTCGAAGTTCCGTGCATTCGCAAAACGGGTGTGCTGCCGGCGATTGCGTACGCCGCTGAAAGCCTGTTGCAGCTCCACCGCGAGGGCTTCGATCAGTTGCCGAACCACGGCCGCAACGAGGTCGCGCGCCATTGCCAGCACCTGGGGATTCATCAGGTGCCTGGTGCGCATCACCGCTTCGAGCAGGGCCTGGCTGGGTTGCACGCGCTTGAGCACTTCAGGACTGGTGACGAGTTCGTTGATCTTGTAGTGCTCAACCGCATCACGTTCCAGGCGCTCGATCGTTTCCCGGGGAAACAGGCTGTGCACCTGGTTGATCCATTCGGGCACAGCCAGCGCGCTGGCGCCAAGGTCAGCGGAACGCTCCCGGCTCATCACGTCCCGATCATCGCCCTGTGTATCGCGGCCATACAGCCACTCCAGCGCGCGGTCCATGGACTGCACCGTTACGCTGAGGCCACTGCCCCCGAGCGTGCGCTCGGCGCTCTCGCCCAGCAGCAGACGCCAGCGTTCCAGCGGTGTGAGCGTGATGGTGGTCATAGGCCGAACCGTGTTCGCAAGCGTTCGATTGAGGCGAGCAGGCGCGCGCTGCGGCGCAGGTCGTCGATCGAGCAGGGCAGGCGCATCCAGTCGGAGTCGACGTGGTCGCCCTCGCGATGCCGCTGTGCGACCTGCATGCCGATCTGCGCGCGCTCGCGTGGCGGGAAGTAGTGAAAGGCCTGGCGCAATGCCGGTGCGGCGACCAGGAACTCCTGTTCGGTCATTGCGCTGACAACGCCGTCGAGTACACCGAGCAGCTGGCTGGAGCGGGCGCACTCGGTGCGCGCGAGTGCGAACAGGCCGAACAGGAAATCACCCAGCGGTTCGCCGTGTGCATAGGCTTTCACGGCCGCCAGTAGCGGTGTTTCAACGGCGTCGACCGGCGCATGGCGCCACAGCACACCGAAGGTGGCGCCGCGCGCGGAGGGCGGAAGGTCGGCGTTGCCACCCAGGCGATGGAGTGTATCGAGCAGGCTGCCGGTGACGATGCC
The DNA here is from genome assembly GCF_025398735.1 of Tahibacter amnicola. NCBI lineage: Bacteria > Pseudomonadati > Pseudomonadota > Gammaproteobacteria > Lysobacterales > Rhodanobacteraceae > Tahibacter > Tahibacter amnicola. The sequence goes on along the minus strand of NZ_CP104694.1, from coordinate 5,088,673 downwards.
GCCGGCGGCATCGTCACCGAGCACACGATCGACCAGCTGCAGCGCCACGACATCATCGGTACTGGCCGGCTGGTTCGGTGCGGACAAACCTTCCAGTAACCAAAGGACACGGTTCACGATGGCATCCAGCGCCGGCAGCAGCAGGACGCCGCTGTCGGACGGACCGAGCCGATTTCGCAGCAGCCCGAAGAGGCGCAGGCCTGCGCGTCCCAGGGGGCCATGTTCGGTACAGTGGAGCACGGCGGCGTGCAGATCGGGCAGGACGCTTGCGCCGAAGTCGTCGTAGCCGGCGCGAAGCGCTGTTACGTACAGCTCGGCGAGGTCATCGATCTGGGCGGCGTCGGCGACGGACTCGCGCAGGCGCCGAAGCGCCGCCGCCTGCAACGTCGGGCCGTAGGCACCGGCTTCAACCAGGGCGACGTGTCGCGTATCGCCGGGGCGCAGATGCCATTCCTCACAAGGATACTGGTCGGCGCCCAGCTGCCGCGCCGCCTGCGGCGCGCTGCTGCCGCGGTAGTCAAAGCCGGGGATGCGCAGGACGCGCAGTCGCCACAAGGTTTCCAGGCGCGGGCGGTGGGCGTCGCGCTGGCGATCCAGCTGCAGGGTGCCCTCACCGGCCAGCGCATGGCGTTCCAGCAGTTCGTTCACATCAGCCACCAGCGGCGGCAGCGGCGTTCCGGGTGCCAGACGGCCGACCGTGTCGCCGGTCAGCGCCAGCAACGCTTCGCGTAGCACGGGATCGTCCTGCATCGACAGTACGCCACGCGACTGCCACGGCGGTGGCGCGCTGAGCGCTTCGCTGCTCATGGCATCGAGCAATCCGTCAAGGACGTCCACGCGCAACGGTTGTGCGTGACCGCGCAGGTGGGCGAGCAGGTGCATGCGCGTCGTGGCGGCCACGAGGCCCGCCGTCGACACGCTCTGCCTGCCGGCGCGCAGACGGCTGACGACGGCGCGAAGCGCGCGCTCGGCCGCGCCTTCCGCGCCGTGTTCATAAAGCCAACGGTAATAGGCCGGCGATTGCACGCCGGCGCCGTAGCCGCCGAGCGCTTCCAGGCGGCGATCACTGTAGGGGATCAGGAAACTGCCCTGGCGCTGGATCGACGGCGGTACGGCCAGGTGCAGATCCGCCGGACCGGCCGTGGCAGACTCTGCCAGCCGCAGCAACGCCGGTCGATGCCAACCGCCGCAGACGACCAGGACGCGGCCGCCCTCGGCCCGTGCATGCGCGATGCAGTGCGCCATGTAGGTTTCGCGCGCGCGATCGCTGGCGTCGCCGAGCTCACCGGCGCGCAGCTCGTCAAAGTAGGTGGCCAGCCTTGCCGCGAGCTGGTCGGTGGGCAGCGCCTGCTCGAACAGGTGATCCCACAGCGCATCGCCATCATCCAGGCCCAGGCGCTGCGCCAGCGCGCGTTCGCGGGCCCGATGGCGCCGCGCGGCATCCGCATCGCCGACCACCTGCGCACGTCCGCGGGAGCCTTCGTGCCAGTAGGGCAGGTCGATGAATTGAACCTTCGCACCGATTTCCGGGGCCACGCGCAGGGCGATCCATTCCGGCGCGTAGTCGCTGAAGGGCGCATAGCAGTGGTGCGTGTGCTCGCTATCACTGTAATAGCTGAAAATAGCGACGGGCGCGACGTGTCCCGGACGCTGCAGTTCCTCGATACGGTCGTTGAAATCACTGGGGCCTTCGATCAGCACCCGGTCCGGGCGCCAGTCGCGCAGGCGCGCCGCCACCAGCCGCGCGCAGGCGGGGCTGTGGTGGCGGACGCCAATGATCTCGACAGAGGCGTTCACGCCGAGGGCAGGCGGTGGCGGGCCTCGTAGAATGCGCGCCACGCCGTACCGGCGCGCTTGCTCACCTTCTGTTCGAGGTAGCGTCGCAGCTTCTTCAGGTCATCGGCGTTGTCCTTCACCGCGGTGCCCAGCAGCGCCTCGACGATGTCACCCGGGTCGCCCGCGTCGCCGCGCAGGTAGTAGCCGCGCAGGCCCACCGCATGCGCCACGCTGACGGCTTCGGCGGTCGAGAGCACGGTGGATAGCCGCTCCATGCCGCCGCCGTCGGCGTCCAGCCCGGCACGCAGTTCACGGAAGCTGGATACCAGCACTTCGATCACATCATCCGGCGGCGTCAGGCTCACGCCCGACTGGCGCAGGAGCCGTTGCGCCTCGCGCGTGACCAGGGCGAGTTCATCGTCGAGACTGCTGATCGGAAACACGGTCTCAAACGCAAAACGCCGCTTCAGTGCGGCGCTCATTTCATTCACGCCGCGGTCGCGGGTGTTGGCTGTTGCGATCAGGTTGAAGCCCGCGTTGGCATAGATCACACCCTCGTCGCCGGCCAGCTCGGGAACCATCAGCACCCGCTCGGAAAGAATCGACAGCAGGCTGTCCTGCACTTCGGCGGGACAGCGCGTGATTTCCTCGAAGCGCGCGATGCGGCCTTCGCGCATTGCCGTGAGAATCGGCCCCGGCACCAGGGCGCGCGGACTGGGGCCTTCGTTGAGCAGCAGGGCGTAGTTCCAGCCGTACTTGATCTGGTCCTCGGTGGTGGAGGCACCGCCCTGTACGGTCAGCACGCTGGTGCCGGATATCGCGGCTGCCAACAATTCGCTCAGCAGCGATTTGGCAGTACCCGGCTCGCCCACGAGCAGGAGTCCGCGCCCGCTGGCCAGGGTCACCATGGCGCGATCGACCAGGCTGAGCGGAACCATCAGCTTGGCCGGCCGCCCGGTTGCGCTATCCCCGGTGATGAACCGTCGCACCGCGCGCAAACTCAGCTGCCAACCCGGCGGTTTCGGATCGCGGTCACTCTGGATCAGCTCCGCCAGTTCGTCGCCATGCAGGATTTCCGCAGGCGGGCGTTGGACGGCAGGGGGCACGGACACACGTGCGGAGGTTTGTCGGGCCATGGAGGGGGTCGCTCTCGGAAGTGCCCGATGAGCTTAACCAAGGATGGGGGGCAGGGTCACGCCGTCGTCCGCTGCGGCGGATCGGGGCGCGGCGTCCGGGAACGCGTGCTTCGCCACCGGGTTTCAGGGGGGAGAGCGCCGATGGCGAAGCCGCGTGGTCGATACGACCGGAACAGGGTATCGAACATGATCAGCGCGACAGCGCGGCACTAACGAAATGAGGTGCTCGTCTCACAATGCGCTCATCCGGTGCATCCACCTATCGATCCGGGACCGACTTCGCCTTGACGTACTGGGCGATGATTTCCGCACGGCTCGCAGCTGCCTCGGCCACCGCGGGTGGACTGTGTACGAACAGCAGCGCCGACACGGTTGTGCCCAGCGCGCGGACCTGGGGCACCGTTCCGGGAGCGTGCTGGCGCCGACGAGAGGTCGGCGCGACTCGCGCGGCGTCGGCGAAAGCCCGGCGCCGGTGTGTACTAACCGCGCCAGTTCGCGTGTGTCTGCCAGAAGGCCACGCTGCGTTGGTATGCGTCGCGATCCAGCGGCACGCCGGAGCCGCCTTCTTCCACACCCAGCGCGTTGCGCATCATGGTGATCGGCGCCATCGGTGTTTCAACCGGCTCTGCGGTGTACATGCAGCCCACGATGCCCCACTCAGCGGTTGTTACGGTGCCTTCTTTCGCCAGTTGCTCGCGGCTGTAGAGGATGACGATGAGGAAGCTGGCGACTGGCGGCTCAAGACCTTCAAACCAGCGGACCAGCACCGGCAGTTCGTCTTTGGTACGGGCTTCGTAGTCCGAGCGCAGCAGATGCCGGTTCTCGTCGGTAATCGGTGCGGCGAGGCAGCGCGTGGAGGTCCAGTTGCGATGCACATGCAGCTTGCAGAACGGGGCATAACCGTCGAGCACTGCGAGTGGCGTCACACTGTTGAGGTGGTGCTCGAACTGTTCGGGTGTGCAGTCCTGGATGGTATTGCGCCGTGCTTCCTTCGGAAACAGGCGCGCTCGGGCGAAGTCGGTCAGGATGATGGACATGGGCAGGCGGGCTCGATGGGGCGCGCATTATCAGGCATGGCGAGGGGAACCTCATCCCCCGCCGAATCGAGGCGGCCAGGTTCGGTGCAGCAGGCGCTCGAGGTGCTTCGACTGCGGTGCCTGCAAGCGATTCGCGCACGTTGCGTGGGAGGCGCTGGCCCTGAGAGGCAGGTGGAAACCGACACGCGGCAATTGCCAGCGCGGCGCCACCCGAATACCGTTGGCGGGCCAATCCCTGGACCGGGCGCCTTCCGCATCCGATCCGGTACAGGTTCGGGCGGCTCGGCCCCGCGTACCGAAACCCCCTTCGGAGAAGGATGTGGCGATGAATGAGTCGATTTCCGATAACTGGGCGGTTGTCCGCTCGGCATTCGACGGTGACGATCTTGATACCGTCTTTCGTTTCCGCACGCGGATTCCCGCGCAACGAATCCGGTCGAAGCACCCGATGCTGATGATTCTGCGATGGCCTTATCCCGCCAAGAAGGACGGGATGCCCCGCCAGAAGGATATCCAGCGCATGAGCGCGTTCGAGGACGCGCTGGAATCGGCCATCGAAGCAACCGGGATTGGTATCCAGGCCGCATGCCTGACCGGCAACGGCCGTCGCAGCTGGCGCTACTTCGCGGCCGACCCGGCCGTCTTTCTGGCAACGCTGCAGCCGCTGCTGGACACCTTCGCGCCGGAGCCTCACCTGTTCAAGCAGCGGGAGGATCCGACCTGGGAAGCGTTGGCTGAACTGATGTCCTTGTTGGAGTGTGTGGATGACGAGGAGTGACCAGGTTGCGTGCGGCCGCGAGCACAAAAGTGTCGCTCGCGGTGTCGCTGGCCGCCCTTTGTCGAATAGCGCACGCAAGGTGCGTGCCGTTGACCTATCGTCTTCTTTCGCACCGCTGAAGGTCTTCACGCGCCTGCGCGTCGCCAGATAGGGGTGCATTTCGCGAGGAAGCGGAGCAGCAGTCCGGTTAGTGTTCGTACGGGGATCCATGCTGCGCGGATTCCCGGCGGCCCTCCGCCAATGTCGGATAGTGCACGCTGCAACCGTGCGATCCGTTGCGCTACTCAGTTCGAGAGCAAGCAAACCAAGCTCCCGGGTTCCGAGGGGGCATCGCGCATTTTGTTCGTCCACGCGTCAACCACTATCGCTGCGTCTCGTTAAGTATCGGGCTGCCCTCTCGCGGCACGTGCTGCCGCGCGCGTCAGTTGACCCGGTAGGGCGTCTCCGCCGGGAAACGTTGTACGAGTGGATAGCGCGAGGAAGGGAACAGCTTCCTCGCATGACCGCGATTGCGCCATCCGTGAACAAGGAAACCAAGATGCTGAATGTTCTGCGCACCATTTTCGTAGGGATAGGCGCATTCGTGTCCATGGCCGGTATCTCTGCGGCCGACACGCAGCTGGATGTGGTCTATGCCAACGGCACCAAGCGTTGCACCATCACCAGTGCGTCTGCGCCGGCCGTCAAGTTGGTCACCGAGGGGCCGAATGCGGGCCATCTGGTGATGGTGACGGATGTGCCGTCACCGTTTAGTGGCGATTGCCCGGGTGGGCAGACGGGCGGTGGAATCACGGTTTCGCCGGTGACAGGCCCCAATTCCGTTCAGCAGAATACGCCGTTTACGGTGCAATTCACCACCACGGGCAGCCCGGATTACTGTACGTCGGAAGGGTCGGTGATTCCGCCCAATTCCTCGGTGGCCGGCTGGCAACCGGTCAGCAACACGACCCAGGTATGCACGGGGGGCGCGTGTGCCAGTGTGGCCAAGACCTTGACGGCGACGGGCACCGGCGAACACCAGTTCGCCGTGAAGTGCTACAAGGCTAATGTGGCGGCGGTTTCCAGCCCGACGCCGGCAACGGTCAGCGTGACCACGCCCGATGGCCAGTGCCCGACGCCACAGGTCGCCACGCGTGCGCTCACTGCCAGCGTGATCCACTCGAACTTCGGCGCCAGCACGGCGGACGCGCGCTACTACAAGACCATCTTCGGCTACCTTCCGGGCACTGGCGTGGCGCACGAATTCCCCGAGCCTCCGCTGGGATCCCAGGTGAATATCGCGCTTGGAGCAAACGAGTATTTTGCCTTTGAGTTCACCGTGCCGACGACGGGCCTGCAGCCGAATTTCCTCTTCTCCCTGGCGACGTTTGAAACCCGTTGGCAGCCGCCCGTCGGCAACTTCAATCCGGCGCCGCAGCCGATTGGTATCGCGATTTCGCGTTGTCCGGGCGTGTTCAAGGATCCGGAGATCTCGTCAACGTGTCGCGGCAATTTGTCGCCCAACTCGGAAATGCTTTTCCTGGCGCTGCGGAACAATTCGGCACCGCAATACGCCTGCCAGCTCGAACCCGGTGCGCGGTACTACATGAATTTCGTATTTGCCAACGTCGATACACCGGGAGTGCCGCTTTGTCCTGATTTCACCTGTCGATTCAGCATGAAGACGCATCGCGACAGGGGCCGGCCGGGCAACTGAGTCCGCACGTGCCCGCGGGCTGTTCGATGCGGCTGTTCCGTTTCCGGCACAGCCGCATTGTACGGGTTGCCGGTGTTCACTGTGATCGATTGAAGGGAGGAAACGGACATGAAAATTGCCAGCTGTGCAGCGGCCTGCGCCGCTTTGCTGTCGCTACCGGCGTCCGCCGTCGCCGGCGTCGCGCTGCCGCTTGTGATCGCGGACGAAGATCACGTGGTCGCGACGGACTGGAGCTATACGGACGGTGTCGCGACATTCTCCACGCAGGGTCCGGCGATCTGCGCCAAGGTCGACGATGTCGCACAGGCCGGCGCGCAGAAGCTGGACGTGCAGTGGCCCGGGGTCGGACCGCGCGGCGGAAGCTTCCGGTTCGGCCCGCTGGATGGGCAGGGCCGGCAGATTCCGGTGGCGGGGCTGCGGTCCCTTGAGTTCGTGCCGGAGTTCCGCGTGATCGGCGACGACGGGCTCGTGTGCTATGGACTGCGTAGCGACAGCACGCGCAGGCACACGGCCTACCTGTTGGTGGCGCCGTTCGAGGAGACGCCAGACGCCACGGTGACTGCCACCGTGGTAGCGTTGCCGGACGCCGCCAACGGGTTCACCTACACCTATTTCGTGGACCTGGACATTCCGCCGATGTCACCCATGGCGACGTTGCCCTATGTCATCAGCGCGGGCTACGACGGTTCGGTGTTCGACTCGGCGCGCTACTGCAAGGTGGCGCCGGCGGCGACGAGCTGCGGATCGGCGCCCACCGTGAACGGCAACCTGTACGAGCGCATGTCCGTCGCGCCGTTTCACCAGGTGCATGTGCGCTATATCGTGACGCTCACGGCGGGGCAGGTGATCGACGCGTCGATCGCACCTTCGTCGATGCTGGCGATGGCAGGCCTGTTCACCTATATGGGCGCCGAAGTTCGCCTGGACAACAACATCGCCGTTGGCCGCGCCGCCGTGGGCAATGGGGCGCTTGCGGCGCAGAGCACCGCGCACCGCCAATGACGCACAGCGTAAGGAGGCTGCCGCAAGACTGTCTCCTTACGCTGATCCTGCATGATTACTCGAAGCTGTTGCGGAAGATCAGGTCCGTGTCGTTGTGGCGTTCGAATGCGCCCAGGTCCAGCGGCCCCTGCTGATTGGTGAGGCCGGGCTGGTCGACGTTGCGCAAATGCCCGTCGAGGTCGAAGGCCGGTGCGGCCGCGGCACTGGCTGAATCCAGCGCAGGAGAGGTAATGGCGAGCCGGAAGTCGCCAGCGCCTTGGGCGATGAAGTGCGGGTCGCCGACGCGCACATGGCTCTGGCCGGCAAAATCGCTGGCGTCATGAAGCAGCAGCGACTGGGCTTGCACCTGTGGTGTGAAGGAACCACCGATGATGTCGCGGCCGGGTTGCCAAAGGATGCTGCGGCTCAATTCAACGCGGCTGCTGCTCTCGATGAACGGATCGTCGCCGTTGACGCCATTGCTGGCGATGGTGCAAAGGTCACAACGGAACAAAGTGCCGCCCTGGTACACGCCAAGCAGGCTCTCGGCATCAAAATTGGGCGCAATCAGCGAATTGGTGATGCGGATCGACGAAGGCAGGCCGCACGGCGTGGGCGGGGCATCGCAACCGTCCGCAAACAGCGTGTAGCCGACGTTCCCGGCAATCACCGTCGAATGCAGGATCAGTTTCGTCTCGACCGTGGCCTCGCTGTTTTTCATCAGCGCGACGGCACCCAGCCAGGCAAAGGAATCGCCGGCGCGGTTATCGGTCAGGCGATTGCAATAGGCCGATGCGGTACAGGCCACGGCGCCCTGCGGTGCGTTGCCGGCAGAGAGCGGGTAGAACGCCACTTCGGCACCGCGGTCGGCCGTGATGCCGCCCCCCGCCTGGCGCGCCGTGTTGTCGTGCAGGCGGCCTTCCCACATCGTCACCTGCGTTTCGGGCCCGTAGGCCCAGATACCACCGCCGTAATCGGCGCTATTGCCGGAAATGCTCACCGGGCGCGCCGGGTCCGTCGTGAACAGTGTGGCAGTTGAATAGGCGCCAACGAGCAGGCCGCCGCCGGCGTAACTCGCCGTGTTGTTCGCGATCACGCGGTCTGCTCCCTCGCCACCGGATTGCAGCACCAGGCTGCTGCGCTGGGTAGGCGAGTTGCCGCCGATGGCCACGCCGCCGCCGCTCGAGGCGCTGTTGCGGCGGACCACGGTGTTGACCCCGCCCAGGCGCAATGCGGCGCTGTTGACGTAGATGCCGCCGCCCGAGCCGCCACCATTGGTGCCGGCGGTGAGGTTGTCTTCCACGAGCACGTGATCGCCGATGGTCAACCGCGTGGCCTGCTCGCCCAGGTCACCCACGACCGCGATGCCTGCGCCGTAGTAGGCGCGATTGCCCGCCACGCGCAGATGCGTGGCCGAAACCTGGCCGCGTGCCTGGATCGAAATCCCGCCGCCGTAGGTGAAACCGGTGGTGTTGTCACCGTTGAGAATTTCGAACCGCTCCAGTTGCACATCGACAGTGTTGTCGCCAGTGCTCTGGATGAAGATGACCGGTGCTGCCGCACCGCCGCTGCCGTTCAGGCGGGTCATGCCGGTCGGGGCGAGTGGAAAGCAGTCGCTGAAGCCGCCGATCAGGGTCAGCGGCTGGTTGACGATGGTGATGGCCTGGTTTGCGTAGCCGTTCACGCCGTTGGTGGAAACGAAGATCTCGTCGGGCCCCGGGTTGGCTGCAGCGGCGTTGACTGCGGCCTGGATCGTGGTGTGGGTGCAACTGCCGGGCGTGCCCGACGGGCCGACCGAGTAGATCGCTGCGGAGACTGGCGCGGCGGCAGACACGGCAGCAACAGCGAGCGGCAGGTGACGGAACATGCGGGTACTCCACAGAAAAAAACAGGCAATTCTGCAGCGATTGACGGATTCGGGGCCGGATTTGCGACATACGGGGGCGTTCGACCGACCAGGGACCGGATCCCGCCGCGGCGGGGCGGTCAATGCAATGCGGTGTTACCTCAAACGACGATTCCAGGCAGGGCTATCCCTACGCTCCGGCGTATTGCGCGGCCGCCGCGGCACGGTCGTGCAGAGTGCGGCCAGTGCTGCCGCTATTGATTGCGCAGTGGCGCTGGTTTGCGGGGGCGGCAGGTTGGTCCGGCTGTTGCTATGCGATTCCCCGGCGCCATGTGGCGCAAACCGCGGAGTCACATCGATGGAACGAATCACCGATTGGTCGCCGAACCCCTATCTTTCCGTCCAGACCAATTGGCAGCGCTACAAACAGGCCGCGCAGGCACGGGGCCGCGCACCGTCGCCGGAGGAATTTGCGCGCGCCTGGTGGAGCGGAACGCCGGACTCACCGCAGTTCTGCGATGGCGAGCCGGCAAGGTGATGCGGGCGCGGAGCAAGCCGTTCAATCACGCTGTGCCACCCAGATGCGGTGGCGCAGCCCCTTCTTGCCATGGGCCCGAACCGGTACTTCTTCCACGGCAAACTCGGCGCGGCGAAGGCGTTCGGTAAATCGCGGGTCTGATCCGGCTGACCACACCGCCAGAATGCCCCGGGGACGCAGCGCCTGCCGGATGGCACCCAGGCCACTCATGCCGTAGAGCCAGGCATTGCGCGGGTGCGTGAGGCCCTCGGGGCCGTTGTCGACGTCGAGCATCACCGCGTCGTACTCCGCGCGCTGGTTCTTCAGCAGCAGCGCCACGTCCTGCTCGCAAACCCGCGCGCGAGGGTCGTTCAAGGGATTTCCGGCATGTTCTCCCAGTGGGCCGCGATTCCAACGCACCACTGCCGGCACCAGCTCGGCGACGACCACTTCGGCGTCTGAATTCAGGCTGCGCAAGGCAGCCGCCAGGGTAAACCCCATGCCCAGGCCGCCGATCAGTACCCGGGCGCGAGGCCGCATCGCGATCCGCTCGCAGGCGATTTCGGCCAGGCGGTCTTCGGATCCATGCATCCGCGTCGACATGAGGTCGCCCCCGCCGGCGATCTTGATCGAGAAGTGCTGGCCTTCCTGGAAAAAACGCAATTCGCCGCCGTCACCGGGAATAGCGGCGGTATCGAGCAACTGCATGCGGGGAAGGGGTGTCTTCTTTTCGGTCACGGGGTGTCGTTCCTGCTACGGACATGGGTTTCTGGTGAGGGGCAGCGATGGTTCTGTTCGCCGCCAGGCGCGGGGCGTGCCCGAGGCCAGGTCGAATGCCATCTCGACGGCGAAGGTGAGACGTGAAAGTCAGTGTCGCCGCGCATGGGAAGATGTTCCGGAAAGAAGGAATTGAATCACAAACCCTGGCTGATCACAGCGCAGACGACGCTGACAGATGCCGTTGCAGGCCTTGGTACAAGGCGTCGAAGGTCTGTTTGCAGCGCACGCTGTGGCGCAGGTCTTCGTGCATCGTCACCCAGGTTTCCAGTGCCAGCGTGAATGACTCCGGCAGCAGCCGCACCAGCTCGGGGGTACGTCGCGCCACCATGACCTGGCAGACGCCGATGCCGGCACCGGCGCGGATCAGTGCGAGCTGCGCCAGGTCACTGTCGACGCGCAGCGCGAAGGCGTCACGGCGCCACGTAGGCAGGGATTTGCGCGCTGCGCGAAGGAACGGGGTCTCCTCGTCGAATCCGATCAGCGAGTGTTTCGCCAGCTCGGAAAGTGCCTTGGGCGTGCCGTGCTTGCGCAAGTACTTCGCGTGGGCAAACAAGCCCAGCTCCACGTCGCCAGCGCGCTGTGCCACCAGCGCATCCTGCGCGGGGCGTGCCATGCGGACGGCGATGTCGGCCTCGCGCAGGAGCAGGTCGTGGACGCGATTGCTCAGTGCGAGCTCGATCGTCAGGTGGGGGTGCGCGGAACGCAGCCCGGTAACGATGGGCGGCAGCACTTCCACGCCGACGACCTCGCTGGCGCTGATGCGCACGGTCCCTTGCATGGCGCCCTGGCCCTCCGCAGCGCGCCGGAGAGCGGCAGCGGCATGATGCATCGCTTGCGCATGCGGCCTGAGCTCCAGCGCCGCTGGCGTGGGTTGCAGGCCCTGCTGCGACCGCGTGAACAGGCTGAAGCCCAGGGTGTCTTCCAGGCTCTGGATGTGACGTCCGAGCGTGGGCTGGGTCAGGCCCAGGGCGCGAGCGGCCGCGGACAGCGAACCCTCCTGCAGTACGGCCAGGTACGAGCGGTAGAGCTCCCAGCTCGGTTCCATGATCATTCGTTTTTGTATAGCGGAAATAGGGTGTTCGTCAATTTCCATTGGGGGGCGGAAGTCCGCACACTGGCTCCACACCAACGGGAGTTCGCTATGCGTGAGGAAAAGACGGCTTTGGTCCTGGGAGCCACCGGCGGCGTCGGCGGCGAAGTGGCGCGGCAGCTGCGCGGTGCGGGTTGGGACGTGCGCGCCCTGACGCGTGGCGCGCCGGCTGCGGGCGAACCGCGTGATGGCATCCTCTGGATTGGCGGCGACGCGATGAATCGTGAGGACGTCATGGCCGCTGCGGAGGGCTGCCTGGTCATCGTGCATGCGGTGAATCCGCCGGGCTATCGCCGCTGGGCGGAACTGGTGCTGCCGATGCTGGACAACACCATTGCCGCCGCGAAGGCCCAGCGCGCCACCATCGTGCTGCCGGGCACGGTCTACAACTTCGGGCCAAGTGCATTTCCAACGCTACATGAAGACTCGCCTCAGCAACCCACGACCCGCAAGGGCGCCATTCGCGTCGCACTGGAGCAGCGGCTGCAGGCTGCGACAACGCAGGGGGCTCGCGCGATCGTCGTGCGTGCCGGTGACTTCTTCGGCCCGAAGCCAGGCAACAGCTGGTTTTCGCAGGGAATGATCAAGCCTGGCCAGGCGGTGAAGACGATCAATCTGCCCGGCACTGCAGGTGTCGGCCACCAATGGGCGTACCTGCCCGATGTAGCGCGCACGATGGTAAGCCTGCTGGAAAAACGTGAATCGCTGGTGCCTTTTGCCGTATTCCACATGGAAGGCCACTGGGACGACGACGGCACCAAAATGGCCCAGGCCATCCGCCGGGTCGTATCCCGGCGTACCGGCAATGCACCGGCCCTGCGCGCATTTCCGTGGTGGCTGGTGAACCTTGCTTCCCCCTTTGTCGCGACGTTCCGGGAGATGCGCGAACTTCGCTACTTGTGGAGCGAGCCACTGCGAATGTCGAACGACCGCCTCAAGGCAGTGCTCGGGTACGAGCCGCACACGCCGGTCGACGAGGCGATCGCGGCGTCATTGGAAGGGCTGGGTTGTCTTGCGGCTGAGGTCGCGCCAGAGGGGGCGATGACCCGGTAGGCGACCGGTGCTCCGTCGAAAACGCCGTCCTGGGACGGCGCGCGTCGGTCAGTCGTCATGCCGGCGTCCGGGGCGCTCGTTGAGCGTCGATTGCATGGTATGCGTGGTGCCTCAGCTCATTGCGTGCCGGAAGGACCTGGCAACGCGATAAGCCCGTACGCGTGCATCCTTTGCACTGGTTCTGCGACGCTGCTGTCTGATCCGGCGCTTGCGTTGGCGCAGGTTGCCGGAAGAGCATGCCACTTTTCGACGCTGAAGGAATTGATCCATGCATCGAGGTTCTTGCCTGTGTGGCGCGGTGCGCTTCGATATTGCGGCGCCGTTGCACGCGCCGGATGCCTGTCACTGTTCCCAGTGCCGCAAGCAGTCAGGACACTACTGGGTGTCCACGGACGTACTTCGCGGCGACCTGGTTATCCACGGCGCGGACAAACTCACCTGGTACCAGTCATCGTCCCAGGTTCGGCGGGGTTTCTGTTCGACGTGCGGATCGGCGCTACTCTGGGATCGAGCCGGGCGGGATCGCATTGGCGTCGCGATGGGCGCACTTGAATCGCCGACGAATACGCATCTGGGCATGCACATCTTCGTCGGGGACAAGGGCGATTACTACGATATCGCCGACGGTGTACCGCAGTATTTGCGGTGGCCGGAAAGCGCGCAGACGCCCTGATGCGCCACGCGGGCTCGCCATCCTTCAGCGCGGGAAACGCCGGGGCATCGCGACGTGTCGGCTAACGGTCGCCTGGCGCCGACGGCCGGCGTCCACGTCGCGTGGGTTGCGACGACATGCCGCTACGATCTGGGCTCCCTACGAAGAAGGAGCTCGCGATGAATCGGCATTCCGCAGGGTGGATGGCGCGATATCGCAATACGCTTGTCGCCATCGGCGTCAGCGTGCTGAATGTGGTGCCGCTGACGGCGGCCGCGGTGGAAACAGTCACCTCTCCTGTTGGCGACGAGTTTCGCTTCAACACGACGGAATACGGCAGCCAGCACGGAGTGGCGCTCGCGATGGACGCCGACGGTGACACGGTCGGCGTGTGGTACAGCACGCCCGTCGGATCCGCGACGACGCAAATCATTGGCAGGCGTCTGGATGCGGCGGCATTGCCCCGTTCCGACGAATTCGTGATCAACACAACGACGATCCGTGGCAGTCGCGGAGTGGACGTAGCGATGGATTTCGCTGGCAACATCTCGGTGGTTTTCGAAGGCAGGGCAGTAAGCGAGCCGCACGTCTACTTGCGCCTGTTCAATCACGACGGCCTGCCGCTGGGGCCCGATGTCCGCGTCGACGGACCGGCGCGCTTCCTGGCCCTTTCGCCGCAAATTGCGCGAAACAACGCGGGAGACCACGTCGTGGTGTGGATTTCGCGTAACGCCATCGGCGCGGATGTCGAGATCCGCGGACGTCGGTTCTCACCGACTGGCCTGCCAGTGGGCACGGAGTTCGTGGTGGCAAGCTCGGAAACCATCGACGGTACGCCGCGCGTCGCTATCGATGACGCCGGCCAGTTCACCGTGGTGTGGGCCGAGGACAGGAGCACCTCGTCAACGCCGACAGCCCGGGACATCTACCTGCAACGCTACACGGCCGGTGGCCTGGCCTCGGGTTCCACGCTTCGCGTGAATCGGACGACCACTGACCACCAGTTCAATCCGGATGTGGCAATGGACGCCAACGGCAATGCGGTTGTCATCTGGCAATCGGCTTATCGCATCTGTGGCCAGCGCATTGCGCCGACCGGCGGCCTTGCCGGAAAGGAGTTCGCGATCTCGTCCTCGGGATCGGTGGCCTCGCGCCCCGCGGCCGTCACCATGGCACGGACCACCGGCCACTTCACCGCAACCTGGGCGCAAAGTGAAGGCGGCATCGATCGTCTTTACTACCGCCATTTCTCGTCCGGCGGCACCGCGTTGACGACGGCGTCGTCGGCGACGAAGAAGTACCCGACAATCGACCCGGCAATCGCCAGCGATGCGGACGGTGACCTCACGATCGCCTGGAATTCCGCGGAGACCACCAGTTGGAACAGCGATATCAACAGCAGGCGCTATGCCGGCAGCGAGTCGGTGGACCTGGATGTGCAGGCGACGGACGACGCCGATGTGGTCGCCGGCAGGGAGCTGATCACCTACACCGTGGCGGTGTCGAACGGCTACCCTGCATCTGCCTTGATTGGCGTGGGGGTCGCCACGGGCGTGACCCTGGCCGCGGTACCGTCGCTGGACGCCAATGTCCTCGACACCATCGGCGGCAACTGGAATTGCACCGTCACTTCGGATGTGCGTTGCACCTACACCGGTACCGTCCTTCCGGGCGCTAGCGCGGAACCGTTGCAGATTCGCGTCTGGGCGCCCCGTGAGCCTGGAATGGCGTCACTGAGCCTGCAGGTATCCGGAAACCAGTACGACGCCAATTCATCAAACGATACGGCGCTGGAGACGACGCGCGTGGAGTAACGTGCGTTCATGCTGCCCGTCAACCGTATCGGGCGATGTTCCCGGATGCCCGCCTCGGGCATCCGGGTTTGTCGAACCACCGGTGCCGTGCACTTCGTGCCAGCCACGGTTCGGATTACTCCGACGTCGCTGCCCGGTGTTTTCCGAGAGCCATGCTCGATTGCGCGTATCTCGTGCGTACTTCGTGCCTGCACTTCGTGCCAGCCACGGTTCGGAATATTCCGACGTCGCTGCCCGGTGTTTTCCGAGAGCCATGCTCGATTGCGAAGGGGTGCACTTCGTGCCAGCCACGGTTCGGATTACTCCGACGTCGCTACCTGGTGTTTTCCGAGAGCCATGCTCGATTGCGCGTATCTCGTGCGTACTTCGTGCCTGCCACGTTTTGGATCATTCCGATGTCGCTGCCGGAAAATTCTGGCGCGGTGACGTGCGTGCGAGCTGCGATCGTGTATTCGAATTCACAGCCACAGTCGGAACGGGACCAGCCCTTCGACGGTGAGCCAGGCGAACCATTGCAGCGCTGCGACAATCGCCAGGGTGTTGAAAATCGGATACGTGCCGCGAATACCCTGGCGCAGCTGAGCGACGAGACCCAGCGACAGGCACACCGGCAACGCTGCGGTCACGGTCGCCAGGGCCAGGCTGGCTGCCGTTGGATCGCCCAGCTGAAGGAAGGACTGGGCGGCGAACAGGGGCACTGGTATCAGCAGGGAGAGGGTGCCCAAGAGTGGCAGGAACGAGGGGTCGCTTCGCCGCAGGCGGCGCATCAGTGCCCTGGCGACGCCGGTGACCACGATGCCGCACAGCCCCAGCAGTCCCGCTGCCATGCTCAGCCAGCGCGCCGCGATGTACAGCAGCGGCACGCGCTCGTAGGTACGCAATCCGTCGCTGAACTGTGGCGTGCCCTCGGGGGAGAGCAGCAGGACATGGGAGGCGCCGGATCGACCGGGCGCCCGGAATCGGTAGCCGCCAACCGGATCAAGGATGCGTGTCTTTGACTGCATGGGCTGGATGTGAAGCTGACGCCCGTCCCATCGAACCCGCACGGCATTGAGCGCGTCATCGATCCACGCGAGTCGCGACATCGCCTTCGGTGTCGCCACGTACAGCCCCTCCCACAGCTGGACGTCGGTGGGCGCCGCCGCCGTTGCAGCTTCTGGTAACGGCGCCGGCCCCAGTGCGCCGATCAGCAAACGGTTCAGGCGATCGTAGTCGGCGGTTTCGCTGTCGGTATTCGTGCCGATGAAAAATGCCTTGCCGGAATCCCGGAAGACACACAGCATGGCGACGAATCCGTATGTCGTTCCCGGGTGGCACCAGCCATAGGCGCCGTGTCGGTCACGGCCGACGAGGGCGAGTCCGTGGCCGATCGGCAGTCCCGCCAATGCAGCATCGGTGTCCCGCGGTTCGCCCAGTGCAGCCATGAGATCGGGAGCGACAAAGGGCCTGCCGTCGATCGCACCATGTCCCAGGAGAAATTGCGAAAACCGGGCCATATCGGCGGCCGTCGTGGTGAATTGCCCGGCGGCACGCAGGTAGGTCGGGATGGCCGGTTGTGCGGCGCCGTTCTCGAAATGGCCCATGGCCAGGCGGGTATCGGCATGTGGTCCGGATTGGGTAACAAAGTGGAACGTGCTGCTGTCCATGCCAAGTGGCTTGAGCACCTGCTCGTCGAGAAATGCTTCATAGCGCTGCTGGGTGACGGACTCGATGACCATGCCCAGCAGCGCGTAGCCGATGTTCGAATAGGCGTAGCGGCTGCCCGGTCGGGTCTGGACGTGGCGCAGCGTCGGATCGCCGGTCACCGCCGCGACGAGCGGTGTGTCGGGCTTTGGCGACAAGCTGAATACCTGCCAGAAGCGGCTGTGCTCAAGGCCGGCGGTATGCGCCAGCAGATGCTTGACGCGGACGGGATCGGAAGCGTTCCAGGGATTGTCGAGAGCGACCTGGGGCAGTATCTCGGCGACAGGCGTCTCCAGCGACAGGTGTTCTTCTGTTACGAGCCGAAGTATGCCAATGGCGAGTACGACCTTGCCGACGGATCCGACCTGTACACGCTGGTCTTCGGTCATTGGCGTGTTCGTTACGGCATTGCTCAGTCCAGCGGCACCCGATGTATAGCCCTCTGGATGAACGACAGCCCAGACGGCGCCGGTAATGCCCTCTTCGCGCAATGCCTGGCCGATGAGCGCGGGCAGGTCGGTTGCCGTTGCACCTGAGCGGGGAGACACTCCAAGGATCAACAATGTGCAAATCGCGACTGCTGTACGGATCAGGCCACGTCGCCATCGGGGGGGCGATGGATCCGGGCTCCGGCGTTCCTGCGGCGTTCTCATCCATGATGGTCGATCGTGCGGGCCTGGGACGGCGTCTATCATCTGCGGCGTGGCGGTCTTTGTCGGATGCCGCAAGTCACGGCCTCCTTGATCCATCGTCATATGCTGTTGCGGCGTCGCAGATCTGTGCGATGACACGGCTGCCCTCGCGCGCAGCATCCGCGTCGGCGGGAGCGAATTCCGTTATCGTCAGACCAACGATGTCAGCCTGACGCGCGATGCGTGAGACCAGGGCGATCGCAGCGTCGACGGCAAGCGTTCCGTCGGTGTAGGCCAGATACGGAAATTCGTGGGGATCGAGCACGTCCAGATCGAAATGGATGTGAACCGGTCCGCTGATCGCTGCATCCGGGTCCAGCACTTTCAAATCGCGTTCCCGCTGCAGTGCCCAATCACCTTCATCGCCCACGCGGATTCCGAAGTAGTGAAAACGGGTGGGGTCGACCGGTTCCCCCAGGAGGGGGCGCAGGGGTTCGGGAGCGTGCCCCAGGATGACACTGACGGGCATGCCGTGGAGGTTACCGCTGGGGGATGTGGCGGGGGTATTGGCATCCAGGTGAGCGTCGATCCAGATCACCTGCAAGTCTGCATGCACGCTCTTCAAGTAGTCGATGACAGCGATATCGACGGCGCAGTCGCCACCCGCAGTAAGAATCCGCGTGGCGCCCGAGCGTCGAAGAATGTCCTGGGCACTGCGGAACTGGGTGAACAACGCATCCCAGCGACGGATACCATGGGCGTCGCTGCCCGCACCGGCCAGCGGCACGCGCGCAAGCGGCGCGTATCTGGCGCAGACGGCTGCCGCCGCCTCCGCGCCGCGCGGGAGATTTTCGCTGCGGCCGGAACCTTGCCATTGCGGATAGGAGAGGCTGAGGTCAAAGGGCATGATGCCGCACTCTTGGTTTCGGGCGTTGCTTCGATGATGCCATGCCTGGCTGGGGTGACTCGACACCGGATGAGTGCTGCTGTTCGCGATTCGCCGAATTGGCGAAGGTCGGCCGCCAAGTGCGTGTCCGGCAAGACGCGAATCAATCACCGTTCGCTGCCAGTCGCGCACAACGCCCGTGCGTTCTAACCAGTGTTCAACGGATCGGGCCAACCAGGATTCGGAAAATTCCGAGGTTTCGTCCGGAAGGCCGGGGTCGATGTTCGCGCCCCCGCAATGCCGCTTCGCCGTACAATGGCGCCGGACCTATGCCGGCGTGCCGGCCTGGAGAGGAAGCGATGCGGGTCGTTTCGGGCGTCCGGTTCCTGCGGTGGGTTGCCGTCCTCATCGCCCTGCCGGCTGCGAATGCCGAGCCGGTAGACATACTGCTTCTCGATGGCTTTGAGGCCGATTGCGGCCGGCTCATTTACAGCGAACCCTTCTCCGGTGCCAATGGCAGTGCCTGGCCGTCGCCCTGGACGGCCATCGGCAACGTCGAGACGGCTGACGTCCAGCAGTCGGCTGCGCGCCTTCGACCTCACCCAACCAACTACTCCCTGGCGCGAATGTACGCGCCGGTCGATACGCGAAACGTCGAGCTGCGGTTTGCCCTGCGCATGGAAGACATCGCCACGCAAGGTGTCGGCTTCTACGTGCGTCAGAACGGCGGATACCTGACGCAGACCAATGGACGCGGTTACGCGGTCTTTACCGAAGGCAGCTTCCGCAATGCGCCTGGTGTGAGTGTCTGGAAGGAAGAGAACGGCACCGAAATTGAACTGGCGCATGCACCGGCTCCGAACCCGGCAATGGCCTCGGGCGTGGAGTACCGTGTTCGTTTCCAGGTGCTGCAATTGAACAGCGCCAGCACCCGGCTGAGAGCCAGACTTTGGCCATCAGCAGGCACTGAGCCGGTGGGATGGCAAACGAGCTTCGACGACCCGACAGCGGTGCTGCAGAACATTTCCGGCGGCATTGCCGTGGATTCCTGGAGCGTGCGCCAACCGCCAGCGGCGATTACAGCGCATACGTTCGTCGATAGCGTCGAGATCATTTCGCTCTGCCAGCCGTAGTGTGACACCAGAGTCGTTCCGGTATCAGAAAGGGGGCCAGCGCTGCCGGAGGCAGCGCTGGCCGAAGCAGCGCGCCGATGGGGGAGGGGAGGGGTCGGCAGGCTGCTCGCGACGGAACGGTCGCCCTTGCAACGCAAGCATTCGCCATGCCGATCGAATTGGACGGATTTCGGCGCTGCGGCGCTCGAAAATGCTGCTACTTCCAGGCGGCAAAAGAAAAAAGTTCAAGATACTGAATCGCTTTCACTGCGGCACGCCGCATCCCTTCCGGGTCCTCAGGGACAGCGGGAGAGACCGTTCTGCCAGACTGATGTGATGGCGATACACCGTGCGAGCGTAACGCATCAGTCAAACGGGTCTGCAAACACTTCGTCGTGCTGCATGCCGAACATCATCTGTACGCGGCCGTTGAAGCCGGTGAATGCCGACCCGCCGACCGTGATACGGCCCGGCTGAAGCATCACTGCGCTGGCACCTTGCCCGTGCTGACCGTTGGTGGAGACCTGCACCAGGTGCTGGATCTTTCCACCATTGCCGAACCGGGTATCAACGCTGAAATCGCGATTTACGCGCAGGACGGCTGTTGCGTAGTAGTCCCCGATGACGCTGCCGCCGACGATGACGTACTGGCCGTTGGCCTGGCGCACGATCCGATCGGCACCTTCGCCGTTGTGATCGGGGTTCGACGGATTGGGGCCGGCGAAGTCCAGTGCGTACTGTCGAACCCCGTGCGCGCCGATCGTGGTGTCCAGCTGTCCGTCCGGTCGCCAGCGCAGAACGAACATGTCGGTGCTGGAGCTGACCTGGCTGGAGAGAATGGACCCGACGTGGATGACCGATCCGTTGGGTTCGACCATGGCGCCGAATGTCCGCGGTGACTGCGTAACACCCAGCGGCGATTTCAGATTGATCTTCGAGATGCCAGGCGACACGTTCCCGTAGGACGGGTCCACGTTGCCGTTTGCCAGTAGTCGCACGACGAATTGCTTCTTGTCGGACACGGCCTGGGAGGTCTCTGAAAGCGTGCCGGCGACGACGATGCGTCCGTCGGCCATTCGTCCAAGTCCATGGACGCCGAAGATTTCCGATACCTGCCACTCAAATGGCATCTGCACTTTTCCGCCGTTGCCGAAACCGGGTACAGGCTGCCCCGTCGCCGTGAAATGCGCGATGCCCAATTGGTTGACCGATGCGGTGGTGACCGACCCGGCCACGATGATGTTGCCTTCCGGCGTGGTGGCAACTCGTTGGCTGACGTCCTGGTTATCACCACCCTGGTTGAACGGCACCGTCAGGACACCGCTGCCGGCAAGATCCGTATCGAGGTCGCCGTTGGGCAGGAAGCGATACACCATGAAATCG
The DNA here is from genome assembly GCF_025398735.1 of Tahibacter amnicola. Classification (NCBI taxonomy): domain Bacteria; kingdom Pseudomonadati; phylum Pseudomonadota; class Gammaproteobacteria; order Lysobacterales; family Rhodanobacteraceae; genus Tahibacter; species Tahibacter amnicola. Next base: position 5,067,821 of record NZ_CP104694.1, on the reverse strand, counting down.
CTACAGCGGTCGATAGCGACCACGAGCCGACCCTGGGCGTCGAGTGTGGCATCGCCAACTGTGAAATCGGTGCACGGAGCTACGACAGTCCGCAGGCCCAGATCGCCAAACCCGGTTTCCGGATAGCCGTTCTCACGGACCAGGTACAGGCTCAACCGATAGGCGCCCGGTGCTTTCATGCGTCCGATCACCCAGATCTTGCCGTCCGGCCGCTTGACGATGGCGCCGACGGTATCAAGGGTGTTGTCCGGCGCGCCGTTGGGATTGAGGTAGAACCCGTAGCCGGGAAACTCGGCATCCGTTCCGAAAGTGGGGTCGAGCTCGCCATCGGCGGCGTACGCAGATCCGCAAAGGACGGCGGAGGCCAGGGCGGCGGCTTGCAGAAACGAGCGCATGGGACGACTCCGTGGATGGTTGTCGTCACATACGCAGGTTGCCATGGGGAGGGATCACGACTTCGGAATGGACCAGGTGCTCCCAGCGCAGAGATCGCGCCTGCCATCATTCGGGGTTTTCCGATGAAGTGGCAGGGCAAATTCCGACAGGCCGCAGGCGTCCGCTTTTCCACCTCGTGACCGGAGGCGCGCATTGTGCCTGCCATGATTCGGAAGTTTCTGATGCCCGGCCTGGCATTGATCGGGCGGCGCGCGCCTCAGGGCAGACGCCGGCAGGGTGCCTGTCGAATCGTGCCTGCCATGATTCGGGGTATTCCGATGGATTGGCGGGGGCAATTCCGACGGGCCAGGGCATGCTATTGCCTTCGCCGTGGCTGGGCGCTATCTCGTAAGCCGGTAGCGCGCCACGCTTCCGGCGTGGCGCGCAAGACGGACGTCTACGGAGTCCTGCCGGCCAGGCCAGCTGTGACAGATGGTGCCACGACGGCATGTTGCTCGTGCGTGTCGGCCGGTTCCTGCAGGCGGACCAGTTGCTGCGTGATGCGTTCGATTCGGGCCACCTGTGCCTCCAGATCGGCGATACGGCGGTCGCGTTCCGCCAGGGCCCGGTCGCGTGCGGCGAGTTCCTGCTGCAGGCCCTGCACGGCCGCCAGCGCGATGCCCGAGGTGTCCAGGGGCGCGATGTGGGTGTCATCATCCCCCAGGCCGAACGCCGCGCGGAAATCCTGCGCCATAGGTCCGACGTGGCGCACCGTCTTGCCCTCGTGCTTGAAGTTCCATTCGCTGATCGGAAGTTCGGCGATCTTCGCCAGCAGCGCTTTGTGGTCGAGGGGGCGGAAGTTCTCCTTGGCATTGCGGTCCGACAGCTGCGTCAGCGTGCCGGCGATAATCAGGTTGCCTCCGGGTTGCAGCGTGAGAGCCACGACCGCCGCGCCTGCCGGCGTGATGCGCAAATCGGTATCGTGTGCGTTGAAGCTCCATTCGCTGCCCGTTGCCGTATTGCGCATGCGCAAACGTGTCGGCCCATTGTTCTCCAGGCGCAAAAGGTCGCGCGGGCCAGTGGAGGCGCTGGTGTCAGTGACTTTCACCTGGGAGGTGCCGTCGCTGCTGTCGACATGCAGTCGCGCGGATGGCGCCGCGGTATTCAAGCCGACGTAGCCGGATCCACTGATGTCCAGGGAGCTGGTTCCCGCACCCGGACGAATGCGGAACGGCAGCCGATTGCCGCCGGTGACGTCACGGACGAAAAAGTTGGCCTCATTGCCGGCCATGTCCCAGGTCTGGTTGCCGAACCCGGATACCTGTTCCAGTCGGACTCCCGGCGATTCGGTGCTGAACAAGTGCAGATCCAGAAAGGGGGTGCTGGTACGCACGCCGATATCACCAGCCGCGCTGATGAACAGGCTGTTCGTCGGCGCGCCGGACATGACCGAGAATGGAATAGTCGCGCCGGTCAGGTCCTCGAGGTAAAACTTGCTCAGGCCCGGGTTGGTGCTTTCGTTGGCCGACAGTTGCCAGTCATTGGCCGCGGCGCCCGGTGCAGTTGACGTGTCGTCGAACGTGATCCGTGTGTCATCGGCCTTGAGCAGCAGCGTCGACGCGCCGAAAGGCTCGCCGTTCGTGCAGTTTTGCCCGGCACAGACCCGACCTTGCACGATAAGATCGTCGGCGATCACCTGGTCGCGCGCGCTGTGCTCACGATTGCTGGTGCCGGCGATCGGAACGTCCGCCAGAACCGTGCCACCGTGCACGATGAATCCCCCGCTTTCCGGCGACATAGATTCGTTCGCGGAAGTGCTGCCATTCTCCCGGACACGCGCAGGCGCACCCGGAAAGGGGAAAAGTTCATACAGGTACTGCCCGTCGGCCCAACCGGACGCGACCGGTTGGGCCCGTATCGTCTCGCCACCGGCAAAGACCTGCTCGTAGCGGAATCCGCCGGGACCTGTGACCCGGAGCTGATAAGCGGGCGCTGCCATCGCGGGAAGAAAACGGATGCCGTCTGGATCGTAGATGGTCTGCGCGGCCGTCGCTGTCAGGCAGGTTGCGGAGATGGCGATGCCCAGTGCGAGAGCGAGCGGCCGTGGCACGTACGTGAACAGGTTCATGATGCGGCTCCTTGCAGGCGAACGGGCCGGCTGGACGTGCAAACAGGGCCCGTCACAGGGCTGGTGCCGGATTCAACCCTGGAAGCCCCGGTCTTGCGACCGCTTCAGGAAGCGGTCGACATGGCGGGCTCATGTCTCGGGCGACTTGCCGCCATGCGATGGAGCATGGCGAGCAAACTGTAGTGTAAGGCAATTGGAAGATTGGAAATTATCTACCGGGCTCATCGTGGTGGCTGGCGGCCGCGGCTCGGCACGCGACGGGGCCCACGCCGGCTTGAAGTGAGTGGAGTCACTCAGGAACGCTTCCAGTCGTTGGCGTGATGGAGGAGATCCTGCACAAGCTGTCGTGCCGTAGCTTGGCGGGGCGCGCGCTTGAGGTGGAACGCGTGGTAGCGCAGTGACGGCAATGACGGAACAGGTATGCCCTTCAATCCGCGGGGCAGTGCACACGACGCATTGACGATGGCGATTCCGATCCCCAGCTGCACAAACCGGGGCAATCCGACAGCAGCGTCATCGCATCCCCGGACCCGTGAATTGTCACCAGTCTTCCGCTGACAGTTGTCGCCCCCGCATTCCGTCCTGTGGAAGTGCGATGTGTCTTCTGCAGCCGCGAGCAAGGCGGCTCCGATCAGTCCTGGAGGAAAAATGCGATCCGCTTCACTTGGTGTCTCCCGATCTTCCCTCGTTTCGCCACTGGTAAGAGGGCTGCTGGCGAGGACCGTGCTGGGACGTGTACTGCTCGGCGTTGTTTCACACCGGGCGGTCGCGTTGGCCGGCGTTGTGTTGCACGTGTCGTTTCGCACGGGGGCTCGCTGCGGCCGGGCCTGACGAGGACACCCTGTGTTCCAGATCCCGTCCGGGCCAACCACGATTCGGAGAATTCCGAGCCCGTTGCCAGAATTTTGCTGATTCACGTAATTGGTCCGTGCGGCAATGTGGGGATATGAGCGCCCCCAGACATCACATGGTTCCGCCCGGCGTGGCCGGTGACTATCACTGCATCTCCCGGTGCGTCCGTCAGGCATTTCTTTGCGGGAAAGATCGATTTTCCGAACGGTCTTTTGATCACCGCAAGCAATGGATTGAAGACCGCCTGTACGAGCTGGCGCAGATCTTCGCCATCGGCGTGCATGCCTATGCGGTGATGAGCAATCACGTCCACGTGGTCGCACACGTTGCTCCCGCTGTGGCGATTTCGTGGTCGCCGGAGGAGGTGGCCCGGCGGTGGTTGGCGCTTTGCCCGGTTCGCCGCGACAACCGCGTCGACGAAGTCGCCTGCGCCCTACGTGCTGCCCAGATCGCGTCGAATGCCGATCTGGTCGCGCGCTATCGCGAGCGTCTGTGCTCGCTGCCGTGGTTCATGCGATGCCTCAACGAGCCTATTGCGCGTCGCGCGAATCGGGAAGACGCCTGCCGCGGGCGTTTCTGGGAGGGGCGCTACTACTGTCAGGCCTTGCTGGATGATGCAGCAGTGCTGGCGTGCATGGCGTATGTCGACCTGAATCCAATCCGGGCAGGGATAGCGGAGAACCTGGCTTCCTCCAGGCATACCTCGATTCGCCGTCGTTTGCAGCAGATCGATAGCGCTGACGTGCTTCGGCCCGTTGCGGGGGTGGCTGATCGCACATTCTCGTTGAGCGCGCAGGAGTATGTTCGGCTGGTCGAATGGACCCGTCACTCCCGCAGCCCTGACAGGTCAGGTGCAGGGACGGGAGGGCCGCCCAAGGTGTTGCGCGTGATCCAAGTGACACCGGATGCGTGGTGCGCGGAAGTATTCACGATCCAATCCCGCTACTGGCGCGCAGTGGGATCCCTGCGGGCGCTTGAGGAAAAGGCGCGGGAACTGGGGCAGCGTTGGTTGAAGGGAGGCGGTCATCGTCCCCGAAGACTCTGCGAGTCGGCGAGGATCTGCAGTTCGGAGTGACTGATCGGTGTGCAGTTCAAACGGCCACACGTAGGCCGGGCCTTGGCGTGTCGTGTCCGGGCTTTGTTCTCCTGTGGGCGAATGCTGGTGGCCAGGTAGATGCGGCGCCAGGCAAGTGAACGCGGCATGCAAACGGGTTTGTGCTCATCGGGAGTTAGGTGTAGCGGCTGCTGCCTCGGAATATTCCGATTTGTGGTTGTCCTGGAATGGCTGCTCGAATGGCATTCCTGGATGAGCACGGCAGCAGTCGACAGCGTCGAAGCGGGGTGTCGGAATTTTCCGAATCGTGGTTGGCCTGGATTGGGGGCGACCGGGATGCCGGGTTGCTTCTCAGGCCTCCAACGCGCGCAGCATCCGCTCTGCCTCTTCGCGGCATTGTTGGGAGGTCGTGTGCGCAGGGGCATCCAGGACGATTTTCAAGTACCGGGCGACTGTTGCGGATTCTTTGTCGCTCACGCTATAGAGCTTCGCCAGTTCAAGGGCTGCTTCGCTTTCGCCTTTGGCCAGGCTCCGTTCAAAGTAGCGACGCGTCTGTCGAATCCTGCCGAGGCTGCGGAAGCTGACGGCGAGGTTGAACAGCGAGAGCGTGGATCCGCGGCGTATGGCCATGATGTCCCAGTAAATCGACTGGCGTACGTCGCGGATGACGCCGCAGCCTGTGTCGTACATCAGGGCCAGGGCGCTCATGCAATCGGTGTTGCCCTCGGCTGCGCCTGTCCGGAACAGGTGCAGGGCTTCGTCGAAGTGGCCGTTTTCGCGGGCCAGGATGCCTGCGGTGAAGAGGTCGACCTTCTCCATGGTGGTTTCTGCCTTGCTGTCGCTCTGCGCTGCAGGCGGAGACGGTACGCGATGCGTCAATGGCATTCAAACGTCATGATGACGCGATCGAAGCAACCGTGGCGCAGATCGTCTTCGCGGATCATCCAATGCAGGACGCCGCCATCGCCCCATTCCCAGCCGGCTTCGCTGCAGCTGTCAAATTGAGCCAGCTGCACCCAGTCCGTGCTGGCGCGCAGAACGTCGGCGGCGAGCGCGGGATCGTCGATCTGGAGCTGGTAGCGGTCGATACCGCGAACGATGCGTTCGGCTTCGTCGGCGGGATCGCCGCACTGGATGAGACGTGCGTTGCCGCCGATGAAGTGATAGCGATGCCCGGGCGCGACGGCGTGGAGGTGTTCGAGCAGTTCGGCATACAGGTCGCGCTCGCCGGGGGAGAGCCGGGCCTGCCGTACGCGGGCGCTGTCGATGGCGGGAAGGTCGATCGGCAGTGTGGCGAAGCGGGCGGCGCAGCTTGGCATCACGATATCGGCCGCCGGTGTTCCTCGATCCCAGGTGGAGCGGATGCGCTCGAGGGGCGTGCCCTCGGGGGTGTAGAGCACGCGCACGTTGCCAGGGGACTGGTCCGGGTCGTGGAACCGCGCCGTCGGGAGATCGGGTTCCAATGCGATAAAGAAGGTCAGCAAGCCGGTAGCAGGGAACCCGCTGGCCGCGAGTGTGCCCGGCAGGTCGGAAAGATCGATCTGGGCCAGGCACTGCATCGGCCTGCCGTTGTGGCGCGGCCAGCGCGTACCGATGGGCAGGTCCGGGTAGCCGCCGACGCGGGTAGTGCCCAGTTCGGGAATTTCGTCGTGAACGGCTTTCACACTGAGTTGGCACGGCTGGCGTACCCAGCGGCGTAAACAGTCGGCAAGCGCGGAAAACCCGAGTGTCAGGGCGTGGTTGACTGCATCGTGAGGCGCTTTGAGTGGGGGGAGCGGTACGTCTGGCGCGCCGGGCCGGAATGCCAGCGAATCGATGGATTGGACGTGAATGTGGCCACTGTGCAGATGACCAACCTGCGTGCTATCGAGGTAATAGCCAGCAATCCGAATCAGCGGTGTCGGAAATGTCGAGTAGTCCGCCGGTTCACGCCGCTCTGCCTCGGGCAGCGGCAGCTCGACGGAGCGCAGGTCTCGCAGATCCGTCAATGTCATGACACCCAGGTGGGCGGTTGCCAGCAACCAGCGTCCATCGGGAGATAGCGCCAGGTCTGCGGAGTATTCCTTGCCGAGCCCGCGGCAGGCGGCGAGGTCGCGGGTGGCCAATGTATCCAGTTCAAGCAGCCGCACCCGGCCGCCGGAGCCTGACAGGGCGATCATGCCGGTTGCATCGCAACCGACGACGGAATCCGGTATCCACGAGGGTTCGAACGCGATCGAATGCCGGGTTTCGCCGCTCACTGGATCAATGACGTGCAGGGATGCGTGCCGGTCGGTGTGCCGGCAGCCGAGCGCGATCAGCTGATTGCGACAGAACACCGCGCTGCGGTGCCGGTAGTAGTGCCCGAGCTGCAGCGCGTGCAACGGTTTCAAACGGCCCTCGGACCAGCAGGTCAGCACCAGCCCCAGGCCGCCCAGAAGAAATAGCGCGTATTCGCGGTGGGCTGTGACGAGATAGGTGCGGCTGGGTAGCATCCCGCCACTGGGCGGTAGGTGCGCTCTCAGTTCCGGATGCTGTTGACGCACGGAATCGAGCAAGCTCCGCTCCTCCGCGCTGCGCCGGAAGTAGCGAATATTGCCGAAAAGGCGGTCCAGTTCAGGGCCGTCAATGTCGAAGAGCGCCTGTTCCCGCAGGATGTCGATGCAGCGAAAGCGGGCGTTCGGTCGACCCCAGTCAAATCCCGCGATCAGGACGCCTGGCGCGAGCTCGGCGACGGCATGGGGCATGCCGCGGGAGAACATGGCGTACTGGCCGGCTTCCCAGTCATGGCGGGTGGCATTGTCCAGGCAGCGCTGTTTTTCGCGGCCGCTACGATTCCGGGCGGCGTGGCGTTGCGCAGCGGCGAGTTCGCGCGCATGGCGCGACTTCGCCCGATCAGGCACCAGACTGTTGGAAAGCACCCCCAGCAGGTCCCGGCGCGGTCCACCATCGGGCGGTAGCAGCCAGGCGTAACTCAGCGACGTGTCGCGAATGGCCGCATAGTAGTCTTCACGCCGGTCCAGGGTGATCAACAGCTGCGAGCCGTCTGACAGGGAAATCACGGTTTCGCGCAGGTTGCTGTGGATGCTCATGGCCGCCGTGCGTACTGGTGACAGGCGAATACTAGGCGTACATGGGGTGGGCAACTCGTGCCAGTTCGTTACAAAGGGCCGGCCGCAGGAACGGCAAAGCCCAGGCACGGGGCCTGGGCTTTGGAGGGGAACCGACGCGGCTGGGTCAGCGTTGCGACCAGTCTTTTACGGCGCGCACAAACCGCACGGCGTCCATGTAACGGTTGTAAAGCGCCGTCGGCGCCACGCGGATGACATTTGGCTCGCGCCAGTCGCCGATGATTCCCTGGGCGGCGAGATGGTCGAACAGGGAACGCCCGGCATTCCTGTCTCCCTTGACGCGCAGGCTGAGCTGGCTGCCTCGGCGCCCGGGTTCGGACGGCGTGAGGATATCCAGGACGTTGTCCACCTCACGCTCAATCAGGTGGGCGAGCCCGGCTGTCATCGCCTTTGACTTGTCGCGGAGGCGACCCATACCGGCGCGGTGAAAGATCTCGAGCGAAACGCGCACCGGTGCAAGCGCAAGGATCGGCGGATTGGAGAGCTGCCAGCCGTCTGCGCCGGGTGTAGGGATGAATTCCGGTTCCATGCGAAAACGCAGGCTCTGGTCATGCCCCCACCAGCCGGCAAACCGCGGCCGGTCGGTCCGCGCGTGACGTTCGTGCACGAAGCAGCCGGCAACGGCGCCTGGACCGGAATTGACGTACTTGTAGTGGCACCAGACGGCGAAGTCGCAGCCGCTGTCGTGGAGGTCGACGGGTACGTTGCCCACCGCATGAGCCAGGTCGAATCCGACGACGCATCCCTTGCGGTGCGCAAGCGCAGTGATGCCCTTGAGATCGAATACCTGCCCGGTGAGGTACTGGACGCCGGGCCAGAGGACGAGGGCGATGCGGTTGCCGTGTTCCTCGATGGCCCGGGCGAGTGCGGCGTCGGAGATCGTGCCGTTGGGTTCATCCGCCTCCAGTTCGATCAGCGCGGTTGCCGGGTCGAACCCATGGAAGCGGATTTGCGACTCGACCGCGTAGCGGTCAGAGGGAAAGGCGCGTTTCTCGACCAGGATGGCGTGGCGTTCCGCGGTGGGGCGGTAGAAGCTCACCATCATCAGGTGCAGGTTTGCGCTGAGCGAATTCATGGCGACGACTTCGCCCGGCTGCGCGCCGACGAGTTCCGCCAGGTGATCGCGGACGAAACTGTGATAGGGCATCCACGGATGGCGGCCGCGGAAGTGTGCCTCGACGGCGAGTGACTGCCAGTCGTCCAGCTCGTCGAGCAAAGCCTGTCGCGTGGCGCGCGGCTGCAGGCCGAGGGAGTTGCCACACAGGTAGACCTGTTCCTCGTCACCGTGACGGGGAATGTGGAACTCGCTGCGGAAGGTGCACAGCGGATCAGCGGCATCCTGGGCGAGGGCCCAGGACTCATCGGCACGGAAGTCCTGCGGGTAGTTCATGGCTTACTTCTGCAGCGACGTGGCGATCTGGTCGCAGCCTTGCTCAAACGCGTTGAGCCAGGCCGACGTCGTCTCCTTCAGTAGCGGGTGCACGCAGCGCAGCTGCACGGCGACACCGTTTTTATAGAAGTAGTTTTCGCGATAAGCGTATTTTGTCTTGGCGTTGAGGCCGGTGTAGCGCAGCGTGTTGCTGTCGCTCTTGGTCTGGTGTTCGTACCCGGGCGTCTGGCGCGCTTTCTCCAGCGATGTATTGACGAACTGCTGGAAGGCCTGCGCGTCGTCGATCTTGCGCGTGGTCACACTCACGCGCGAGGCCTCGCCGGTGCCGGTATCGGCGGGGTCTTTCACCTGGAACGCGATCACCTGCGGATTACCCTCGCTCATCTGCATGATGACCGGCCATTCCGACGGCGCGGTGAAATTGATCAGGCCGCCGTTGAGGGCGAAGTTGCCGTTCCCGGCGTTGGCCTGGGCGAGGGTCGCCAGAAACGTCGTGGCGGCGAGGAGTGTGCGAAAAGAGCGCTTCATGGTGGCCTCCGTCAGGCGAATCGGGATGTCGGCAGCCCCAACCATTCCAGGGCGGTGCCGTGATAGAGACGGCCGCTGCGCGATTCGTCCAGGTTCAGCGCGGCGATGCCGCTGCCGGGTTCCTGCTCGCCGAGCGGGAAGGGGTAGTCGGTGCCGAGCATCACGCGGTCTGCACCGACAACGTCGATGAGATAGCGCAGAGCCTGCGGGTCGTGCACGCAGGAATCGAAGAAGAGCCGGCTGAAATACTCGCGCGGGTTGCGCGCATTGTCGGTCGCGACCAGGTCCGGTCGCATACGGAAGCCGTGCTCGATGCGTCCGATAGTGTAGGGAAACGAACCACCGCCGTGCGCCAGGCAGACGCGCAGGTCTGGCAGTCGCTCGAGGACGCCGCCAAAAATCAGGCTGCAGGCCGCGCGCGACTGTTCGGCGGGCATGCCTACCAGCCACGGCAGCCAGTACTTGGGCATTGTCTCGCGTCCCATCATGTCCCAGGGATGCACGAGGATGGCGGCACCCAGGTCCGAGGCCGCCTCGAAGAACGGGAAGAGCTCCGGCGCGTCGAGATTCCAGTTCTCGATATGCGAGCCGATCTGCACACCGCTGAGGCCCAACTGCTCCACGCAGCGCTGCATTTCCTGGATGGCCAGGTGCGGCGATTGGAGAGGGACGGTACCGATGCCGGCGTAGTGACGCGGATGCTGGCGGCAGATCTCGGCGGTGTGGTCATTGAGGTGCCGGTGCAGTTCCAGAGCCTGGTGCGGCTTGGCCCAATAGGAAAACAGCACAGGCACCGTGGAGATCACCTGCGCTTGCACGCCGAATTTCGCGTAGTCGGCGATACGCAGCGCAGGATCCCAGGTATTGGGCCAGATTTCGCGGAAGAACTTCCCATCTTTGTAGATGCGATGGCGTCCATCGGTGTGGATGATCACCGGGAAGCGGTCGTCGCCGTATTTCTCGGCCAGATTGGGCCAATCGCGCGGCAATATGTGGGCGTGCGTATCGATCTTGAGCATAAGCGCCGAGTGTAGCCAGGATTGGGGCGGGTCGCGACTGGCCGATAGCGGCCAGCGCGAGGCTGGCATGTGGCCGGGTTGCGGGCTTGCAGGCGAGTCGGGCGTTGATCAGGCGTATCTGGCCGGAGCCGGATTGACGTGCCCGCAGGCCTTGCAGGTTCGCGCCTCCAGGGAGCGGTAGTAGCGCTCGAACACGGGCGGAAAATCGGTCTCGACGTTGCCCAGGACAAAGAACTCTTCGTGCAGTTTGTGGTTGCACGCATCGCAGTACCACATCAGACCGTCGCGCTCGCCCGGTAGACGCTTGCGTTCGATCACCAGGCCGACGGAATTCGCGCTGCGCTGGGGGGAATGCGGCACGCGGGGCGGCAGGTAGAAGATCTCGCCGGCGTTGATCGGAATGTCACGCGGCTGCCCGCCTTCCTGGATACGCAGCACCATGCTGCCCTCCAGCTGGTAGAAGAATTCCGGGCCTTCGTCGTAGTGGTAATCGCTGCGTACATTCGGTCCACCGACCACCATGACGATGAAGTCGCCGTCATAAATGCACTTGTTGCCAACCGGCGGCTTCAGCAGGTGGCGGTGTTCGTCGATCCAGTGCTGGAAATTCAGGGGCAGGGGTAGGGTCATGGGCGAGTGCCTTGGGGGCAGGATCAACGGCCGCCCAGGGCGGCGATGCACTTGAGTTCGATGGCGATCGCCGTCGGCAACGCGCTGATGCCCAGCGTGGTGCGGCATGGCTGGTTCGCGCCCGGGAAGTGCTCGGCGTACAGGCGGTTGTAGGTCTTGAAGTCGCGTGACATGTCGGTCAGGAAGACGGTGACGTCGACCAGGTCTTCCCAGGCGGCGCCGGAGGCTTCCAGGATGGTGCGTACATTGGCGAATACCTGGCGGCACTGGGCTTCGATGTCGTAGGCGACCAGGCGGCCGTCGTCATCGTATACATTGCCGGGAATTTCGTTCGTCGTTGGTTTGCGCGGTCCGACGCCGGACAGGAACAGCAGCTCGCCGACACGGCGTGCATGCGGATAGGCGCCCACGGGCTGCGGAGCGAGCTCGGTCTGGATGATGCTGGTCATGGATTCTTTCCGTCGGCCGTAACGGTGATGTTGACGCTGGCAATGGTTTCGTTGTCGAGATTGCTGCTACTCAGGCGATAGCGTCCGGGGCGCAGGTAGAGATGGCTGACCTGCTGCAGGCGCGATACGACGAGCCGGTCGGCAGGAACGGCATCGCTGTCCTCTTCGATGTAGCGGGCTTCCAGCAGGCAGGGAAGCTGTCCGCGGCACAGTTCCGCGCCGACCTGGTACGACGTGCGCAGCCCGCCCAGTGCCAGCCATGTCGGACGGTCGCGCTCGTGATCAGTCACCGGCAGGAAGACGCTGACATCGTAGAGATCGGGCTTGAGTGTCCAGGCCTTGTTCTTCGAGGTCATGAAGACCGTTGCCACCGATCGCCGGCTGCTTGCCGCATAGGTGCGGAAATAGGGGTGATCCTTGCTGGCGGTATCGTGCTCGATCAGCATGGTCTGTTCGATGGTCAGGGGATCGATCCGGGCGATGCGCGCGAAATGTTGCGCCATCGATTCACCCCCCAGGTACTTCCCCGACTCCTGGATGTGCGCATAACCGGCATTGACGACCAGGCGCGTTTTCGGATCCTGCTTGAAGCTGGCGTTGTACAGATTTTGCGCCTGTTCGCGTTCCCGTTCGTTGCCACCCTTCTGGGATTCGGATTCGTAGGAGACGACGCGATACCCCAGCTTCAGTGCGGTGCGGACCATCTCGGCATAGATCGGTTCGCGCGTGTAGAAGCCGCTGTCCGCGATGGGGTAGCCGCGCTCGCCGAGCGTGGTATCGCCCGGATAGAGGGTTTCGGCGGCGAATGTATTGAAGCCTTGTTTGCGCAGCTTTTCGAGCATCTGCACGGTGAGAACGCGCGTGACCGGCGCGTTGTGCGCCTCGTTGAAGAAGACGGCCTTGCGGCCCTCCGACAGGCGCGTGATTGCTTCGACGGCATCCTCGGCGTGCAGCGACGCGTCCTCGAAGGGCGAGGCTGCATCGTCGTCGGCGGCGGGCTGGCGGATGGAAAACGTCGTACGGGCCTCGTCATAGGCGCCGATGAAGCTTTCGTACCAGCTCACGTACTGGCTGAAAATCAACCGGAAATGGGCGCTCTCGTCCGCGTTGTAGGCGCCGCGCAGCAAGGTGTACTGGGCCAGCAGGCCTTTCTGTTTTTCCGCCTGGCCGAGGAGATTTTCCGATTTCTCCACGGCGGCGCGTTGTTGCGCCCGCCATTCTTCCGATTTGCTGGACGATGTGCCCGGCTGGGGCGCTGCCGTGGCGGCGCCCGTGCCGAGCGCGAGCGCAAACAGGATTCCCGGTAGCGTATGCGTCATGGAAACCTCCGCCGTGGCTGATGCGCGCCGCCTTTGTTTGGTCAGAGCCCGTGTTTGAGACCCTGGTGCAGTCGCTGCACACTGCGGGCATAGACGTCGGGCACTTCGTCGCGTGCTGCTACGGTAATCCCCAGGTCCGTAATTCGTCCATCCAGGAGGCCATAGATCCAGCCGTGCACGGACAGCTGCTGGCCGCGCGCCCAGGCGTCTTCCACGATGGTCGTCTGGCAGACGTTAAGTACCTGCTCGATCACGTTGAGCTCGCACAGGCGGGCGTGGCGCAGCGAGTCCAGTTCGATGCCGGTCAGCAGCCCCGAATGTTTCTGGGCCACGTCGCCGACATGGCGCAGCCAGTTGTCAGCCAGGCCCACGCGCAGGCCGGACAGGCTGGCGTGCACGCCGCTGCATCCGTAATGGCCGACCACCATGATGTGCTCGACCTTGAGCATGTCCACGGCGAACTGGATCGTGCTCAGGCAGTTCAGATCCGTGTGCACCACGACGTTGGCAACATTGCGGTGTACGAATACTTCGCCCGGCTGCATGTCCATGATCTGGTTGGCCGGAACGCGGCTGTCGGAGCAGCCGATCCACAGGTACTTGGGAGCCTGCTGCCGCGACAGACGTTTGAAGAAGCCCGGGTCTTGCGTGCGCACGCGCTCAGCCCAGTTGCGATTTCGTTCCAGCAGTTCGTTGAGATCAGTCATCGGTTCCGGTTCTGCAGAAGGAGTGATATCGCCCGCGAAATGCGACGATGCCTACAGTTGTATACAAACGTTCTTGGCTTCGGTGAAGAAGCGCAGCGCCTCGGTGCCGCCTTCGCGGCCGACGCCGGAGTTCTTCACACCGCCGAAGGGGGTACGCAGGTCGCGCAGCATCCAGCAGTTGATCCAGACGATGCCGCTTTCCAGCTGCGCTGCGACGCGATGGGCCCGCGCCAGGTCGCGCGTCCATACCGAGGCGGCGAGGCCATAGCTGGTCGCATTGGCCAGGGAAACGGCTTCTTCGTCGGTGTCGAAGGGCTGGAGCGTGACGACGGGGCCGAAGATTTCTTCCTGGTTGGTGCGGCAGGCCGGGCCCAGCCCTTCGATCACCGTCGGAGCCACGAACCAGCCCTTCTCGCAGCGACCGGGAACGGTGACGGCGTGGCCGCCCGTCAGGACAGTCCCGCCTTCTTCGCGGGCCAGGGCGATGCTGCCGAGGATCTTCTCGTGGTGCACCTGCGAAACGACGGCACCGAGGTCGGTATCGGGCTGCGTCGGGTCGCCGACCCGCAGTGCGGCTGCGCGGGCAACGAAGCGTTCGCGGAATGCAGCGTAGATGGACCGTTCCACCAGGATGCGCGATCCGCACAGGCAGATCTGCCCCTGGTTCGAGAAGGCGGAGCGGATCAGCGTCGACAGGTTGGCGTCGCTGTCGTCCCAGTCGGCAAAGACCAGGGTGGCGTTCTTGCCGCCCAGTTCCAGCGATGTTTTCTTGAAGCGCGGCGCTGCGCTGGCAGCAATGGCGGCGCCAACGCGGGTGGAGCCGGTGAACGAAATCGCCTTTACCGCGCTGGCATCGACGATCGCCTGGCCGGCACTGCTGCCGTCGCCGTGCACGATGTTGAGGACGCCAGGCGGAAAACCGGCTTCAATGCTTGCCTGTGCGAGCAGGGCAGCGGTGACGGGCGTCACTTCGGACGGCTTGGCGATGACGGTGTTGCCCGCGGCCAGGGCCGGCGCGATCTTCCAGGTGAACAAATACAGCGGCAGGTTCCAGGGACTGATGCATCCGACCACGCCGAGCGGCTGCCGCAAGGTGTAGTTGAGCGCCCTGTCCTCCATCGCGTGCGCTTCGCTCGACCACTGGGTGATGGCGGCTGCAAAGAAGCGGAGATTGCTGACTGCGCGCGGGATATCCACGCTGGCTGCCAGGGCGAGCGGCTTGCCCGTGTCGCGCGATTCGGCCTGCGCAAACGCTTCGGCACGCGCTTCAATCAGCGCGGCCAGGCGCTCCATGCACTCGGCGCGCTTGCCGGCGGGCATGGCCGCCCATTGCGGCGCGGCCGCGCGGGCAGCGGCGGCCGCCTGCTCGACGTCAGCGGCGCCCGAACGCGGGCAACGGGCATAGGCCGTCCCTGTCGCGGGTTCAAAGACCTCCAGGTATTCACCGCCAAGCGGTTCGCGCAATTGACCGTCTATCAGGTTCAGCAGCTGCAGTTCGCTCATACCGAAAGCTTAGCCCGTTGCAGAGTCAGACCGGCATTGCCGAGCGGTCAGTCGGGGTTTTCTGCACACGCCGGCCCGTGGTGCAAACCGGCGCAGTGCGGCTACAGTGACAAGGTGCGACCGCCGTCGACGGGGACATTGATGCCATTGATGTAGCCGGCGGCGGGCGAGGCCAGGAATGCGATGGCCGCGGCGACTTCCTCCGGTTGCGCGAAGCGGCCGGCCGGCACGCTTGCGAGCATCGCCTGTTCGATTTCGGTGGCGCTCTTGCCGGAAACCTTCACGCGTTCGCCGATGATCTGTTCCAGGCGTTGCGTCCGCGTATAGCCGGGCAGCACGTTGTTCACCGTGATGCCGTGCGGGCCCAGTTCCGATGCGAGCGTCTTTGACCAGCTGGCGACGGCGCCGCGAATGGTATTGGAAACGCCCAGGTTCTTGATGGGCTCTTTCACCGACGTGGAAATCACGTTGATGATGCGGCCGTAGGCGGCGGCGCGCATTCCCGGCAGAACGGCCTGCACCAGGGTCTGGTTGGCGAGCAGGTGCTGGTGGAAGGCATCAAGAAAGGCGGCGGCGTCGGCGCCGTGGGCCAGGCCGCCCGGCGGACCGCCGGTGTTGTTGACCAGGATCTGGATCGGCGCAGCAGTCGCGGTGGCCTCGACTTTCGCACGCAGTGCGGCAAGGTCTGCCATGTCGACCGCGATGTACGCGTGGCTCTGGGCGGCATGCGTGCGCGGGAGCTGGCCGACCAGCGCCTGGAGTGTGTCGGCGCTGCGCGCCAGCAAGGTGACATTGGCGCCCAGCTGGGCCAGTTCCGTCGCTGCGGCGCGGCCGATTCCCTGGGAACCTCCGCACACCAGGGCGTGCTTGCCGGTGAGATCGAGATTCATGGGGCTCCTTGCGTGAAGAGGAAAGTGTCAGCCGAGGCCGCGGGCGATCTTGTGCACCATGCGCGGCAGCAGTTCATCGTCGCTGTCGGCGCGCGGTGGTTCCATCGTGTCCAGGTCGAAGCCCATCACGGCGGCATCTTCTTCGTCGAGCCCGTCGAATTCGCGGAATTCGGCGTCGAGCAGGGCCATGCGCGCGGCAGTCTCGTCGTCGTACCGCAGGTATTCGCCCGTCGCGCCGAAGACTTCGGCCACTCCGCTTTCGTGGACGTCCAGGCGCGCCCAGATCAGCGTGTCGCCGAAACCGGCGCACCACCAGTAGGAATGCGCGGGGGCGGGGCTCTCCGTCTCAGGCAATTCGTTGGTCATACGACAATTCCACTTTTGCGCAGCAGGTAGGTCAGGATGGTCAGCGCGCTGCCGACGGCAATGCCCCAGGCGGCCACGCTGGCGGGAAAGGCGAGGAAGCTCAGATCCTTGTCGCCCAGCCGGCGCCAGGCAAAACGCAGGAACCAGACAAAGCCGCCCGGCGAGAACGGCGTGACGCCCACCAGGGGGCGCTGCGCCGGGTGCCGGTCGCGCAACTGCGTGGCAACCAGCGGCCAGGACATCAGGTAGGCAGTGGCGCCCGCCACCGCCACTGCCAGCGCGACCAGCATCAGGAATAGCATGGTCGCCTCAGAATTCCGCGTGACCGGGGACGCGCGGGTAGGGAATCGCGTCGCGGATATTGGCCAGGCCGCAGGTGTAGACCACCAGCCGCTCAAAACCCAGTCCAAAGCCGGCATGCGGCACGGTGCCGTAGCGGCGCAGGTCGCGGTACCACTGGTAGTGGGCCGCATCGATGCCCATCTTGGCCATGCGTGCATCGAGCAGTTCCAGGCGTTCTTCGCGCTGCGAGCCGCCGACGATTTCGCCGATGCCGGGCGCCAGGATGTCCATCGCGGCGACGGTCCTGCCGTCGTCGTTCATACGCATGTAGAACGCCTTGATCTGTTCCGGATAGTTCATCACGACGGCCGGGCGCCCGACGTGCTGCTCGACCAGGAAGCGTTCGTGTTCGGTTTGCAGGTCAACCCCCCATTCCACGGGGAAATCGAAGGATTTGCCGGAGTTCTGGAGGATCTTCACCGCATCGGTGTAGTCGATGCGTTCGAACGGCGAGTTGATGAAATGTTCCAGACGGGAAATGGCGGTCTTTTCCACGCGATCGACGAAGAAGGCCATGTCGTCGGCGCGCTCCTCGAGCACTGCCTTGAACACGTACTTGAGCAGGGCTTCGGCGAGATCGGCATCGGCGGCCAGGTCAGCGAACGCAATTTCCGGCTCGATCATCCAGAACTCCGCCAGATGGCGCGAGGTGTTGGAGTTCTCGGCGCGGAACGTCGGACCGAAGGTGTAGACCTTTGACAGCGCCAGGCAGTACGCCTCGACGTTGAGCTGGCCGGAGACGGTGAGGAAGGCGTCCTTGGCGAAGAAGTCCTTGTCAAAATCCACGGCGCCCTTTTCGGTGCGCGGCAGATTGGCCATATCCAGCGTGGAGACGCGGAACATCTGGCCCGCGCCCTCGGCGTCGCTCGTGGTGATGATGGGCGTGTTGACCCAGTAGAAGCCGTTTTCGTGGAAGAAGCGGTGGACCGCCTGGGCGAGGGAATGACGTACCCGCGTGATGGCACCGAAGACATTGGTACGCGGGCGCAGGTGGGCCACTTCGCGCAGGAACTCCATCGAATGGGGCTTGGGTTGGATCGGATAGGTTTCCGGATCGTCGACGAAGCCGGTGACCTCGATGGCGCTGGCCTGCATTTCGAAGTTCTGGCCCTTGCCCTGCGAAGGGACGAGGGTGCCCGTGGCGATCACGGCGCAGCCGGCGGTAAGCCTGAGCACGTCCGAATCGTAGTTGGCCAGGGTGTTGGGCACGACGATCTGGATCGCGTCGAAGCAGGAGCCATCGCTGAGATTGACAAAGGAAAGGCCGGCTTTTGAGTCGCGGCGGGTGCGAACCCATCCTTTGACGGTGACTTCGCTGCCTTCGGGACGGCGGCCCGACAGGGCCTCCTTGATGCTGACTGCCGACATGGTTCCACTCCGCAAACTGGGGCGCTGAACGAGCACCTGTAAAGCGCGGGATGATAGCGGAACTGCCACGACCCGGGTTCATCGGCGGTCGCGGCAGCGCGTCCAGCGGTTGAATCGGCGGGGGGCGGCCGCATTTGGCAGGGTCAGGCTGGCACCAGCCGGCGCCACTGCTAGAATCAGACCATGGCTATCTCCCTCACCCCCGCTGCGCGGGCGCGCATGCAAGAGTTCCTCGCCCGGAACGCTCAGGCCGTCGGCGTGCGTTTCGGCGTGAAGAAAACCGGTTGCTCCGGCTACAGCTATACGGTCGACCTTGCCGACCAGATCGCGCCGGATGACCGCGTGTACGACGAAGATGGCATCAAGATCGTTATCGATCCCAAGAGTTTGCCGTTCGTCGACGGCACCGCGATCGATTTCCAGAAAAGCGGCCTCAACGCCCAGTTCGTGTTCGACAACCCGAATGTGACCGGCGAATGCGGTTGTGGTGAGAGCTTCACCACGAATTGAGCGGTCCGCAACGCAGCGCCTCCTGCCCGGTCGCCGCGCTGGACTCCAGCAGACGCTGGCACTGCAGCCAGACGTAGTTGCAGCGAAGCAGAAGGGCTCCTTCGCAGGGCACGTCCGTGGGTCTTGTCGGCCATGCGTCAAGGCCGATGCCTGCCAAGGCCGTCAGGTGCTGATCCAGTTCCGCGCCGGCGGTGATCGTCCGGCGCTCACCCAATCCCCGTTCGGCCTGGGCAAGCAGCCAGTGGCGAAATTCCCGCAGGGCGTGCGGCAGCTCCGGTGCACGAGCGGTTGGCGGGGGGCGGGAGCGGCTGCTCCGGTGCGGGCGTGGTGGCCGATTCGCTGAAATACAGCGCGTTCACCGGGTTTGCCAGATTAGCCGGGTCGATCAGGCTGACCGGTTCGGCGATGACGTCCGATCCGGTGCGGCGAAGTCGCGCGATCACTACGCCCTCCGGTGGCAGGCCGGCTCCACCGATGCGCTCAAGGGCATCCATCGCCGCTCCGGCAAGCGGACTGAAGGGAATCTCCGCGACCAGGACGTTTGACCGGGCATCCACCAGGGGCCAGCACACCACCTGGCGATGGGCGTCGAAATGCGGCGGCCCGGCCGAATGGGGCGCCAGCGCGACCCAGTCACGCAAGGGGTCGGTTTCGTCCAGCAGGCTGGCACCTTCGGCGACGTAGCGCGCTGTCAGCGCGGACCAGTCGGTCACCGGCGCCAGCGCCTGCACCCACGTTGCGTCTGCATGCGTGCGAACTTCGGCGGACGTGCGTTCCGAGGAGGACAGGCGTCCGGCGGCGTTGAGATGCGCACCGGAAAGGCGCAGGCGTCGTCCGGTCGCTTGCGCCGGCGATGCCAGGCCGTTCCAGGGGCCTGGCGCGCGGTATGCCAGCAGCGGATGGAAGCCGCCCAGGGTGTCCGGGCGGGCCAGGGTGCAACTGACAAATGCGCTGTCGCCGGGCGACCAGAACAACACGGTCAATCCCAGGAAACCCGATCCGCTGCGCCAGGGCAGGGCGCCAAGTCCCCAGACTTCCCACTCGCCAGCGGCCTCGTAGCGGCTCCGCGCCACGCCCAGCAGGGCGGGCGTCGCAGTGCCGTGGCGTAGCGCCCCGCATGTCGACGTAGCCAGGCCCGCTGCCAGGGTCATTTCGTCGAACAGTACCTGTTCGTCTGCGCTGGCGGTGTGGCCGATCAACTGTTCGACATGGTCGGCGATGCGTCGCAACTGGCGGGCGAGGCGATACAAGCCTGCGCCCTGGGCATTGACCGCTGCGCCGAAGAAGCGCGATTGCACGGCCACTGACAGGTGCGACAGGCCAAGTTCCACAGATTCGCCGAGCAGCGCAATGACCGATTCCAGCACGGATCCGCGGGACGCGTTCGCGGCGTCCGCGACGGTCGCGCTGCGCGGTGCCGGCAGAGGCGCCACGAACCGGCCCTGCAGGTGCTGAAAGGCGATGACCGCGGCGACGCGGTACTTCTCGATGCCCGGCAAGGCGAGGTCGGCCATCAGCGCATCGATTCCGCCGCCCATGTAGCGGAACGTGACGCGTGGACGGGCAAGCCGGATCTGCAGGTGCAAACTGCCGCCGAGGGTGACGTCGGTACCCAGGTCCAGGTCTTGCACGTACTGCCAGGCCCAGCGGTAGTTGCTCTTTCCGACGTAGCGGATGAAGTCATCCGAGGTCATTTCCAGCAGCTGCGAACGCAATGCTGCGGTCGGATCGCCGCCGCCGGGCGGGAGTTCCGAGGCACCTGCGTCAGCCAGGTCCTGCGCCTGCAGCCATAGCGTCGCGGTGAGGATGTGCTGACAGACGCCGGGAGCAGGGCAGTCGCAGCAGGCCTGCGCGGGTCCGCGTTCGTCGAACTGGATGTGCTGGTCGCCGACGCGTACGACAACCCGTGCGTCTGACTCATCTGCCAGCGCGATCGGCAAGCTCTCCAGATCTTTGCGCGCCCGTCGGAGCAGGCCGCGATTGGCCAGCGCCTCGAAGGCGGCGTCGTCAAAGCGCGGCAACAGACCCCGGAGCACGGTGCGCGCGGTCACGAGATCACCGATACCAGCCACTGGGCAAATCGTTGCGGAGTCAGCGCGGCGATCGTCATTCCGCAGGCGGCCAGGCGTTCGGCCATCTGGCGGTCGTATACCGGTTCACTGGTGTCGTCGAGGGAGGCCAGCCCAAGCATGCGCACGCGCGATTCCGCCAGCGCGGTAATAGCCTGCACCAGATTGCCGGGTGGCCCGCCTTCGCAGAAGTCACTGATCAGAACGAAAATGCTCCGATGAGGGTTGTCAATGCGTTGTGCACAATAGCGCACGGCCTGGGCAATGTCGGTGCCGCCGCCCAGTTGTACGCCGAGCAGTACTTCGACCGGGTCGTCGACCTGGTCGGTGAGGTCCACGATGCTGGTGTCGAACAGCACGATCCGGACGCGCAAGGCGGGCAGTTTGCAGAGGATGCCGGCCATGACGGCGCTGTGGATCACCGAATCGGCCATGCTGCCGCTCTGGTCGACGCAGAGGATGATGTCCCACGGAAGGTGGCGCTGGTGACGTTCGAAGAATCTGAGCCGATCGACGACCAGTTGCCCGCGTTCGCGATCGAAATGCTTGAGGTTATGGCGGATCGTGCCGCGTACGTCGAAGTTCTGCGTCGCGGCCAGCGGCGAATGCCGTTGCCGGTTGAGCCGCCCGGACAGCACCCGGCGCACCTCCGGCTCCAGGCGCCGGCGGATTTCCTCGGTCACCTGGCGGATGATCTGGCGCGCGACCGCCAGCACTTCGCCATCCAGGTGCCGGCGCAGGCCCAGCAAGGTGCGGAGCAATGCCTGGTTGGGTTCGAGTCGCTGCAGTGTTTTCGCATCGGTGACCAGTTCGGTCAACCCGTAGCGGTCCAGTGCGTGCTTCTCGATGGTCTCCGCGGTGGATCCGGGAAACAGTTCGCGCAGGCGCTGGAGCCAGGTCACCGCCACCAATGCGCTCGGATCGAGCGTGCCGGGTGCGGCTTGCTTGCGCAGCCCACGGCCTTCGTACTCGCGGCCGTAGAGAAATTCCAGCGCCTCGTCCTGTCGGCGCGCATTCGCATCGAGTCCGCCCAACTGGCGTTCGGCGAATTTACCCAGCACCAGGCGCCAGCGCGCGTGCGTCGTCATGCGCCACCCCATTCGGACAGGCCGTCAGCGGCCAGGATGTCGCGGAGTGCGCGACTGACGCGCATGTGCGCGTCCCGTTGCGATTCGGTGACCTGCCGTTCGTACAAGATCCCGAGCGGTGCGTTGCCGGTCCACTGCACCACGGCCCCGGCAACCCGGTCCGTCTCGCGCGGCGTCATGGTGGCGAAGGCCAGGCGCAGCTCGGGCAGCGCGTCGATGAAGGTCGATTCGTCCCAGTGGGCCATCGCTGCATCGAGCGCACGGACGAACTCCTCCTTCTGCCAGGCCGCCTCGCGGGCGGTCGACAACAGACCGCGCACGAACGCCACCGCATCGGCGGATGGTATGCCGCCATGCAGATGACCTTCGATCTGTCGGGCCATGTCCGTTGCATCGAGATGTCCACCACTGTAGCGCAGCCCGGTGGCGCCGCCGCGGATCATCGCGGCAGGATGGCCGGATTCCAGCCGCGCCAGCAATGCCCAGTACAGCGCCGCGTCGAGTTGCCTGCCCAGGTGTCCGGCCAGGATTTCGCGCCAGCGTGCCAGCGCTTCGACCTGGCGGTGCAGTTCGGCCGCAGCGCCGGGTAATTCCTGGCCCAGGAACAGGGCGCGCTCGTAGGCGCTTCTGAGCAGTCCGGGCAGGAAATCCAGCCGCCGCGCCTGCAGCGGCTCCCGCGCCAGGGCCAGGACCTGCATGGCGTTGGCCGCGTCGGTAACGGAACGGAAGTCCAGGTCAGCGCTGATGGCGGCCTGAAGGCGTTGCGCCACGGCGGGGACGTGGTCGTGCAGGCCGAGGACGCAGGACTGCGTCAGCAGGCGCGCCGCAGTGGCCGCGCTGGACATTTGACCCTGTCCGTCCCCTGCGGAAAGGCGCCGCGTGAACTGACTCTCCGCTGCAACCGAAAGCGTAGCGCCGAGCGAGGAAACCTCCACGAGGCTGCTTTCGGTGGCTGGCGTGAACGTGTACTGCCAGTGTTCCTGCAGGCGCTCGAGCGAGTGTCCGAGAACGAAATCCGGTCCGCCTGTGCGGATGGCGAAGGGGATTTCCAGAAAATCCAGGCAATGGAGCAGGCGGCTGGTTTCCCGATGGTCGGCACGACGGTAGATGTCGAGGCAGGCGCGGTGGCGTGCCGCATCGTCGATCTTCATCCGCTGGCGCCGCAGGCGCTGAAGGACATCGGTCACCAGCGGCGGCACGGGCGCACCGGGAGGAACGACGCCGATCGTCGATCCGCCGAGTATCCGCCGTGTCACGGCGGTGACCGTCGCGCCTTCGACCGACATCTCGCCCTTCACGAAACAGCTCGTGACGGCGTCGACCAGATCGTCGCGGATGGGGGCCGTGCGACCGCGCAACCGCGCCAGACCCAGACAGTGCTGGTACGCAGTGGCCAGTGTCGGCAGTGCAATGGCGATGGCATGGCGGTCGCGCAGTTGCTGGGCAATGTCCGAGAGCATGGCCAGTGTCGCATCGCGGCGTGCACGCGTTGCTGTGGCCAGACTCGTACGCTCCAGACGCAACAAGCGTTCCCAGTTCGCCTGGTGCCAGGCCGGTGAGGTCATGCCGGAGGCGTAGCCATTGAGCCGGTCGAGCCGCTCATCGCTGTAGCGGATCAAGCTGCTGGCGTGCTCGCTGGCGTTGGCGCGCGGCTGAGGCGGCGCGACGGCGTGCGCCGCCGCGCGCTGGAGGGCGAGGGCGTGGAAGCCGCCGACGATGGCGACCACCGGCCCGTCGCCAGGGGTTCTGTTGTCGAGCGCCTGGCGGATTTGCCATGCCATGGCGGCCTCGCGCGGCAGCGTTCCATCGGCTGCCAGGTCCGCTGCGGTGTGGTCCGCGCGTGCCAGTTCGCAGTAAGTGACCAGGCGCGCGATGTGTTCATCCAGCGGCAACCGGCTGGCCGGTACTTCAAACCAGTGTTCCCAGAGCGCTTCCTGGTCGCGGCAGCCCAGGCGGCTGGCCAGGATCTGCAGGCGCCGGCTATGACTGAAATGCTGCTCATCGAGTAGCGATACGTTGTCGGTCCGATCGGGCGGGGAGGTTTCCGCGGCCGTGTCGGCCAGATCCAGGTCGATGAAGCGGGTCGGTATGGCGTGGGCGTGCCCGTGCCGCAGCGCGACCAGCTCGGGCGAGTAGTCACAGAACGGGTAATAGGCTGCATGGCGCTGCTCTGGTCGCGTGGTGGTCGCGGCGAAAACAGCGTAGGTGTAGACCGCCAGCGGCATCCTCGCGGCGGGATGAGCCAGGAGCGGAATCAGTGATGTGAACGACGCGGGGCCCTCGATCAGAATCGACGCGGGGCGGATGCGCGCAAGGAGCTGGCGCAACTGCCAGGCACAGGCGGGGCTGTGGTGTCGAACGGGAAAGATGACCAGCGCATCGCTCACCAGCGATGCCGCGTGCCGGCGCAGCAGCCCGGCGTCGGTCAGGTGGCTCCCGCTCAGCGGTCCAGCTCCCGGCGCGCGTCCCACATCGGGCGCCATGCGGCATGCTGCTGCGCGCGCGGCTTGACCACTACATCGAAGTAGTGGCGCAGCTTCTTGCCGTCGTCGGGATTGTCCTTGAGCACCGTACCGATGAGCTGTCGTGCGACATGGGCGCCGGATACGTGCCCGTCACCCAGGAAATGGGCGTCGAGGCAGGCCGCGTAGCCGACGGCAACGGCTTCGGCGGAAGACATCACCGCCGTCGGACGCTCGATCCGGATGCCATCGGCGGTGGCGCCATCGCGCAGGTCGTGGAAGGCCGTGATGAGAATGTCGACGACATCCTCGTCCAGCGCGACATCGACCTCGGCGTGGCGCAGCAGGGCTTCGGTCTGCTCGCGCACGAGCCGTGCCTCCAGGTGGCGGTCACTGACCGGCCGCACGGTCTCGAAATTGAAACGGCGTTTGAGCGCGCTGGACATCTCGTGCACGCCGCGGTCGCGGATATTCGCCGTCGCCAGGATGTTGAAGCCCGGCCGGGCGTAAAGAACGGCCGCATCGCCCGCGAGTTCCGGGATGTGGAGCACCTTGTCGGACAGCAGGCTGATCAGGCTGTCCTGGATCTCCGGCTGCACCCGGGTGATTTCTTCAAAACGGCACAATTGGCCGTTTTTCATGGCCTCGAACACCGGTCCGCGCACCAGGGCCCTGGGCGAAGGGCCTTCGGCCAGGAGCAGGGCGTAGTTCCAGGCATATTTCACCTGGTCTTCCGTCGTGCCGGCCGTGCCCTGGAGAGTGCAGGTCGAGTCGCCGCTGATGGCCGCGGCGAACAGTTCCGACAGCATCGACTTGGCCGTGCCCGGTTCGCCGACGAGCAGCAGACCGCGGTTGCTCATCAGCGTGACGATGCAGCGATCGACCAGGGCATCGTCGCCGTAGTACTTGCGCCGGATACCCAGCGAGTCGTCGCCGACCACGAAGCGACGCACGCTGCGCGGCGACAGGCGCCAGCCGGCGGGGCGTGGTCCTTCGTCCTTCTCGGCCAGCTGCGCCAATTCGCCGGCGTAGACGACTTCCGCCGGTGCGCGCAGTACGGTGGGATGGATTGTCATTGGATTGGCCCGCTCACATCCGGCATTTTTCCGCCCACTGCGCGTCGAAGCCCTTGCTGTCGGCGGCCAGCTGGCGCAGATCCTGGTAGCACTCGGAGAGCAGCACGCCGGGAACTTCCCCCAGTGTCAGGTGTTCGTGATAGTCGCCTTCGTCCCGGGTGAAGGTCAGGTGGATCAGTGCGACGGTCTTGTTTTCCTCCGGCATCTGGCTGCCGGAGAACTCGATGAGCGCGGTGATGCGCAGCGGCCGGAATACCTTCTGGTAGGACGAGAACCAGCTTTCACCCTGGTTGGTGCGCGAATAGCCCAGCTTCTGCATGCGGCTGCGCAGCGTGAAGTTGGGCATGGTGTAGCCCTCGAATTCCTTGAGTTCCTGTTGCCCGGCCTGCTCGGGCGGCAGACGGTAGACACCTCGCCCGAACAACGTGAACAGAGGAACGATCTTGTAGTCGCCCAGGTGCTGCTGCCACTGCTGCGCCACGTCCGCCGGCAAGGTGAATTCGTGGGCGATGCGAATCAGGGCGTCGCGGGCGATGGTGACGGCGTTGTCATCGGCATCCGTCAGGGTTCCATCTTCGAGCGGCCGGAACGTGGCTTTAGACTCACCCTTCTCGACGACCGCCCACACCAGGCGCCGCACGAGATAGCGCGCGATCGGGTGTTGCAGCAGATACTGGTCCCAGTCCTCGTAGCGCCATTCGCGTTGCGTGCAGAGCGCCTCGTAGAGACGATCGGTCTGCTGGGCGAGAATCGTCTTGATCGCCTTCTTGGCGTCCGTGAAGGCTTTCTTCGATTCCTTGGCGATGGCTTCGTCGTCGTCCTTGCGCGGGTCGGGGAGGGCGCTGAGCTTCTTGCCAGTGGCGTCCTGCAGCGTGATCGTGAAGTCTGGTTGCAGGCGGGCGATGAATTCGCGGTCGCCGTAGCTCAGCGTCAGTGTTCCCGTTTCATCGAAGCCCGCCGCGGGAATGGTACGGTCGGCCAGTTCGGCCACGGTCCAGCCCTTGCGCTCGGCCATGAGCTCAACCTGGCGTGCGGCTTCCTCCTGGATGCCCTTGGTGCGGAAGCGGTTGCCGACGGCCAGGAGCTGCTGGACGGCGGCGGGATGTGGAATCCAGGCGAGCATGGCGACCAGCGCCTTGCAGTGCGCCGCGCGCGTTCCGTAGTAGTCCTTCAGGTACCGGGCGACCGTCGCTACCGCGCGCTCTCCGGCGCAGGCGGCGGCGAGGGCGAGAATGCCCTTGCTGGCGATGGCGGTTCCGACGGGCTGCTTGAGGTATTTCGGCAGAGCGAGTTCGTATAACTGTTCCTCTGTGTACTCCTTCAGGGGGCTGTCCGTGTAGTACTGCGGATATTGCTTCATGAAGCGGAAGGTGTGCAGCGCGCTGTCGCGCGCGCCTCTCCGGGCGGACTCCACGCTGATCGGGCGTGTGTCCTCCTCGATCCAGGCTTCCAGGAGGTGCTGGCCCAGCGCTTCGCGGCCGCGTGCGTCGAAAAGGGCACAGTACTGGCGAAGCAGCGCATGCGGCTCTGGTGTCTTCTGCTTGACGGCTTGGACCACCATCCCGCGGATCAGGGCCGGATCAACGGGCTGTGCCGTATCTGCCCAGTTCACGGCGGGCAGGGCATCCCACTGGAACCATTCCAGATCCTTGCCGGCGCCCTTGCTCCAGGCTTTTTCCGCTTCCTTGGCCAGTGCTTTCCGATCGACGAACGGCTCGATGCTTCGGCCGAGTGCAAGCAGGGTCTCCAGCATGGCGCCCTTGACCGCTTCCTGTTTCTCGGCCTTCGCTGCCTTTTCCAATGCCGGTACGGCCGCATCCAGTGCGAGTTCGCGCACCCATTGCGCGGCGGCGGCGCGGGCGTCCGCCTTGCCGTCGCCGAGGGCGGCAATGATGTGCTGGTCGCGTTGCGGATGCCGGTTCAGTACCTCGCGCGCTGGTCCGCGCTGCGCTTTCGGTCCGGTCAGGGCCAGCTCCAGCAGCCAGGCCACGAGATCAGGCGGAACCTGGGGCAACAGTCCGAGTGCGCGGAACTGGCTGCTGTGGTCGGCTGTCGGCGAATTCTGCACCTGCCACTTGAGCCGGTGGACGACATGGTTGAGGTAGTGTGCGTAGAACGGCCAGAGATCTTCCGCGCTGCGATCGCCCGGGCGCAGGCGTTCGCGTACGTGACCGAATGCATGGAGCAGCTTTCCGGTTTCAACGCCCATGGCCGTCAGCGCGACACCGTATTCGAGCATGCCGGGTCGGCCCGTCCTCTTCCGGTGTTGCTCGATCGCGCTGGTGGTCTGATAGCACAGCCATCCCATCGGATTGATGAGGACGCCGAAGAAGCGGCCGATCTTCAGCAACAGGATCGGTGATGCGCCCTCATGGACCGCAGCGCGCAGCATTGCGTCGCCGGCTTTTCCGGCGGCGGTTTGATGAATCGGATAAAAATGCGGCGGCAGTATCTCGGCGGAAGCGAGGTACTCGCGCAGCGGTTCGCGCAGTTGGTCGGCAACCGGGGCCGCGTTGCCGGCCGAGCCGGGAAAGCGTTCCTTGTACTGGACGATCGCCTCGTCGGTTTCGCGCCAGAACTGTGCAAGCAGGTCCTCGACCGCGGGCGTGATCGCCACGCGCCAATCCAGGACAGGCAAGGTGTATTCGTTGGCATTGCCGTGCTGGTGGGCCGCATCGCGTGCTTCCCATTGCTGGTAGAGCTCCTGCACCGAGCCGGCTTTGTCCGCCCGGGCGGTGTCGCGCGCGAAGGCGCGCAGCGCGTCGTCGTTGCGCCGGCGGCCGATGTCGTCGAGGAACTGGAGCGCCTGCAGCCGTTGCTCGGGCTTGCCGGTGCGTGCGATGTCCTTTAGCGTGGGCAGCGCTTCGTCGAGGACGCGCCAGGCCAGCGGTTGCGCGAGGCTGTTCACTTGCTTGCTGGATGCGCTCGCCAGCTCGGCAATGGCGGCGGCGAACGGTTTCAGATACTCGGCCTTGAGCGGAGACAGCAGCTCGAGCAGGTGAACGCGCTGCGCCACATCCGATGGCAGCAGATGCGGGCGTACCTGTTCGGCGTAACGTTGCAGCGCATCACCGAAGTCAATCAGTGCCCCCACCGATGACGAACGGTGCGCCGTGTAGTGGTGGTGACCCAGGGGCGTTGCCATTGCGGCCACGAGCAGCGTGGCCGGGTCGTGGCCGTCGGCGGCAAGGGCCTTTTCCAGGATCTGCGCGGTGAAACGTCTGGACACCGGCACGCACTGTGCCCAGTTCCGCGCCCAGTCGCGCATGAGGTGAAACAGGATCGCTTCCGCCCATCGCGCGCCTGCAGGAACCGGCAAGGCACTCGCCCACGTCCGTTTGTCGGTGATTGCCGCTTCGACCAGTTTGCCCCAGCGGGCAAACGCGGCCGGTGCGATGGCGGCGGCATTCTCGTACAACGGTTCGAACAGACTGCGCTGGCTACCCGTGTAGTGGGGCCTGGCCAGCAGGCATTCGGTCAGCGCCGCGTCCCCGGCCAGCCGTGCCGGAAGGTTGGACGGCTCGCCGATGGCGACGTACTGCGCGATCTCGTCGAGAGAGACATTCGCGATGCGGCCGTCCGGGCCGGCTGCCGGCGCCAGCAAGATCTTGAGTTGCGCCAGCCATTCGTCCGACGTCGTCGCCGATGCCGAGCTCGTCGGTTCCATCGCTGCTACCGTCATGTTGCCCCCTGAATCGCGCCGTGCCGGCACGTCAGGCGACTATATGCCGGCCTCGATTCGCTTGAGAACCATTGCGTACGGCTTGTTGCATTCGCGCGGGCGGCGCTGTTGGTCGATCAGGGGCAGCTGTTGGGGCGCAGGTGGTAGAAGCCACCGAAGGGGCCGCGCAATATCGCCGATCCTGAGGCGAATGAGACCAGGGTCCACCACTTGTCCGGACCACCGATCAGGGGATTGTCGACAGCAAACTGCGCGCCGTTGCGAATCAGCTTGCCCTTCATGCCACCCGCCGCACCTTTGTAGGCGTATTCCGCGGAGTCGTTGCCAAAGGTCCAGGTCGCAGGGGCCGAGGTGTCCTTTTCGCCGTCCCGGGTCATCGACACGGCGTATTCGCACCACTTGCCCGTCAGCTGGCTGCTGCTGGGGGAGGTACCGGCGCCTGATCCGGTTGATGCCTCGTCATCGGACCGGCCGGACAGGTCAGCACCAGGCTGGCGCGCCGGTGGAACGCCTTCGACAGTGATCTCGCCCCCATTGCCCGGCGTGCAGGGCTTGTCGCGAAACTCGACGTGTCCGTTGGCGTCGGTGCATTTGAATACGGCGGCGTGGACGGTTGCTGTCAAAAGCAGCAGGCCGATCGCGCTGACAACCTGTTTGAGCATGATGGACACCTGTTGGAGAATGCAGGCACCAGCATGCCGCGGGCCTGGCGCGCCGTCCTTGGCAATGTGTCAACCTGGCGTCGACCACGCGACTGGCGGGGCGGACGGCCTGCCCTGCCTCGTCTTCGGCGAACGCGCGGGACAGGGCACTGACACGACCGGCAGCCGCGTCGATCACCTGCTACGGGCAGGGCGAAACGCCGCCGAATCCGTCGTCGAACAACTGGTCCGGATGATCCATGATCCATACGCGCGTCGTGGTGGGCGTGAGCAGGCTCGCACCGCCACCGGGGGTGCTGAGTGCGACGTTGAAGAATTCGCGATTCTCCACTGCGACATTGTTGATCAGTGAAATGGTGATGGTGCGCGCGCCGACGTCGCCAGCTGGCCAGTTCAGCGTGCCGCTGGCGGCGGTGTAATCCGCTCCGGCCGTGGCGGTGCCGTTCGAGGTGCTGTAGTTCACGCTGACCGGTCCGCCGGATCCGTTCACACGTTCGACCGTCAGCTGGATCTGCGGCACAAGCTCCGAGATGTCGGCGGTACATTCGGTCATGCGCAATTGCCCGTTGGCCGTGTCGTCGTTGACGATGGTGCCAGTGGCGGATGCGCTCGTGTTCGTCGTGTTGGTCGTGCCGGAGAGGTTCAGCGTGAAGGACTCGCTGGCTTCATTGAGCGTGTCGCCGACCACGGAGATCGTCACCGTCTTGCTGGTTTCGGTCGGTGAGAACGTGATGGTTCCGGACGCCGCCACGTAGTCGACCGCCGCCGTCGCCGTGCCGTCGGCTGTCGTGTAGTTTGTGGTCACCGTAAGCCCCGATGGGACGTTGAGGCCGATGGTGAAGGTGCAGGCCGCGCTGCCGCTATGACCCTCGGCCACGCTGCAACCGCTGACCGTGAGTGTGGGCGTGGGGTCGTCGTCACTGATGGTGCCGGTCGCCTGCGCGGTGCCGAGAACGACGTTGGACGGGCCCGACAGCGTGACGATGAAGGTTTCATCCGGCTCGTCCAGTCCGTCGGTGATGATGACGTAGGACAGGGTCTTGTTGAATTCACCCGGCGAGAAGCTCAGCGTTCCCGAACCGGCCACGTAGTCCGTCGACGCGGTGGCGGAGCCATCAGTGGCAGCGTAGTTCACGTTGATCGGCAGGCCCGATGGCGCTGTCAGCGACACTGTCATCACACACAGCGCATTGCCTCCGGTACCTTCGGCTGTCGTGCAGGAGCCGATGCTGACCGTGGGGGGCGCGTCGTCGTCGGCGATGGTGCCGACGCCCTGGCTGTCGCCCGGCGAGGCATTGAGGGCGCCGGAAAGCGTGACGGTGAACGACTCGTCGTTCTCGTCCATGCCATCGCCCACAACGGATACCGCGATCGTTTGGCTGGTTTGGCTCGGCGAAAACGTCAGAGTGCCGCTGACGGGGGTGTAGTCGGCCGACGCGATAGCGCTGCTGTCTGCGCTGGTGTAGTTGACGCTGACCGTGTGCGCCGATGGCGCAGTGAGCGCCACCGTGAAGATGCAGGATGCCGTACCGCCGGTGCCTTCGGTGAGGCTGCAGTCGCTGATGGACACACCGGGTGCCGCATCGTCATCTGTGATCGCTGCTACGGCAGTGCCGTCGGCAACCGCAGCACCGACGACATTGGAAATCGAGACCGAGAAGGTCTCGTCGGGCTCGTCGAGCGTATCGCCGGCCACCGGCACCGTGATCGTCACGCTGGTGCTGCCAGCCGGAATGGCCACGCCGGACTGGCTGGCGGCCGTGTAGTCCCCTGGCGCGGTGGCGCTGCCATTGGCGGTGGCGTACGAGAATGTCGTCGTCGTCAGCGCCGGCGCGCTGAGTGAGACGGTGAACGATGCGCTCGTAGAGCCGCTGTTGCCCTCCACCACGCTGGTGTCGCTGATGGAAAGCTGCGCCTGGCCGTCGATGATTTTCAGGGCGATGACGTCGGTCGATCCGTTTGGACAGGACTGGAAAGCGCCCGGCGTGGTGGCGAAATACTGGCCGGCGCGCGTGTAGCCGACAATGTAGGCGGCACCGCTGCCATCCACGCGAACAGCGGTACCGGCGTCGCCCCAACCGGTGGGAATGAAAGTGGAGAACACCACCGAGATGAAGTTGGCGCCGAGCTTGAGCAGGAACACGTCGCCTTCGCCGCCGGTTCCGGGCCTGCTGCCGGTGACGTAGACTTCGCCACCCGGACCCAGCGCGACGCCTTCGACGAGCTCGTCATTGCTACTTCCAAGATAGCTCGACGAAAGCGTGTTGCCGGCGCTGTCCAGGACCGCCAGGAAGCCGTCATAGCCGCCACCATGGCTGGGCTGGACGGCATTGACGGTCGGAAAGTTCGCCGCATTGGTGCGGCCGACGATGTGCGCGCGGCTGCCTCCGTCGACGACGATGTCTTCGGCGATATCGGTTCCCGTGCCGCCGAAGCGCTTGCTGTAGGTGATGCTGCTGGCGGCAGCGTTCAGGCGGGCGGCGAAGGCATCGCCGGACGCGTCGCTGACGTCGGTACGGCCCGCGATGTAGATCGCATCGCCCGGTCCGACCGCCACACTGTTGGCGCGCTGCTCGTTGGCGCCGCCCAGGTAGGTGGAGCTGAGCAGCGTTCCTGTCGATGAGTAACGGCGCACAAACGCATCGCCACCACCGCCGGCGCTGCCTTGCAGTGCGTTGAGCACCGGAAAATCCGATGACCAGGTATACCCGACGACAACGGGATTGCCCGCGCTGTCCAGCGCGACTTCGGAGGCGCCATCGTAGGAGCTTCCGCCGAACACACTGGAAAATGCGACACCGTTGCCGGCTGCATTGAGCTTGATCAGGAACGCCTGGGAGAACGATGGCGGAACGTCGGTCGCACCGGAGATGAAGACCTCCCCCGCACCATTCACCGCGACGCCGTAGGCGATCTGTGATTCGGCGTTTCCACCGATGAAGGTGGAATAGAGGATGTCCGTGCCGGCGGCATTGAGCTTGGTGACGAAGGCCTCGGCCCCGCCGCCGTGCCCGTGGATCGGTCCGCGGGTGGGGAAATTGGCTGACATCGTGTACCCCACGACATACGTTTCGCCGCCAGCGCCCAGCGCCAGGTCAAAGGCGTACTCGTCGCCGGAACCCGAAAGGCAGCTGGAATAGGCGAACACCGGGTCGATCACCAGCGGCCGGCTGCGGTCGTAGGCACCGAGCGCAAAGGTGGCGCGGTGGTCCGGCAGCACCGTGTAGCGCGCGGCAACGCGTTGGCGTTGGCCGTCGATGTCCTGGAAGGCCACGGGAGCACGGAACGCCACATGCCGGCCACAGACTTCGATATCGAGGTCGCCGTTTTCGGCCAGGCGCACATCGGTTGCACCTTCCAGCGCCAGCGTGGGTATGTGATCGGTGCCGGGGGCCAGTTCGAGGTCGTACTCGAGTTCACCCTGGTTGCCGTAGTAGACCAGGTCGATGCCGGGATAGAGACCGGAATAGCGCACGCGTCCGAAACGCTGCACGTCGCGGATCGCCGGGCGTGAGTCATCCAGGCTGAGGTAGTTGCTGCGGCCGGCCTGGAGCGATTCGCCCTGCGCGACGGCATTGCGGCGACTGCCGTCAAAGCGCAATCGCAGCTGGCAGCTGTCTACCCGATCCGTGTTTTTGGCGAAGACGAAGGTGGCGTCGCCATCGGCGAGGAACAGACTGTAGCCCAGCCCGCGTACGAGGTAATCCACCGGCTCGGCGCTCTGCCCGTGATTGGGTTCGAACGCCAGCGTGCCGGCAGCGGGGCCCA
Source organism: Tahibacter amnicola (assembly GCF_025398735.1). Taxonomy (NCBI): domain Bacteria; kingdom Pseudomonadati; phylum Pseudomonadota; class Gammaproteobacteria; order Lysobacterales; family Rhodanobacteraceae; genus Tahibacter; species Tahibacter amnicola. Next base: position 5,034,474 of record NZ_CP104694.1, on the reverse strand, counting down.
GGGCCTGCGGCAGGGTGACGGTGGCTCCGGCGTTCGAGGCGGCACTTCCGAGCGTGAGCAGGACACTGGCAATGGCCAGGCAGCGACGCCATCCGCGCAGCATGGTGCGGGGTACGGGGAGAGTGGCGGACAAAAGGGTGGTTGTGGCGCGCATCAGGGGCTCCGGCTGGATCGGCTTGATCGCCCGCGGCACGGGAAATCAAAGGGATTTACCGGTCATACGCACAATCGGCGGATATTCTCCAAGGTTCTTCCGGCCCCCGTTTTGTCACCGCCCGCAGTGACACAGTTGCTTGCAGCCGGCACTTGCGGCCTGTGGGTTGTGGCGCTTTCGGCCCCCGGGGTAGGCTCTGGTCACGGGCCGGTCGCCCGCTACTGGCAAACGGTGACCCGCGACGATGACCGCGAGCAGTGCCGATCGGAGCGAACTGACGCAATTGCTGGCCGACTGGGGTCAGAACGACCCGCGGTCGCGGGATCGCGCCCTGGCCCTGGTGTACTCGGAGTTGCGTCACATGGCCTCGGGGCTGCTGGCCGAAAGTGGCCGGGCCTTGACGTTGCAGGCGACTGCCCTGGTCAACGAGGCCTTGCTCAAACTCCTCGGGCATGACGCCAGCTGGGACAACCGTGCCCACTTCTTTGGCGTAGCGGCGCGGGCGATGCGTCAGATCCTGGTGGACTATGCGCGCCGGCGCGGTGCGGACAAGCGCGGCAGCGGCGAGCTGCTGCTTGACCTGGATGAAGCCTTGCAGGTGCCCGTCGGCGATTCCGTGGACCTGCTCGCGCTCGACGCCGCGCTGGAAAAGCTGGCCCTCCTGGATGCCCAGCTCGTGCAACTGGTGGAACTGCGCTATTTCGTCGGTCTTTCCATCGAGGACACGGCAAAGGTGTCCGGCCTGCATCCGTCCGCTGTCAATCGCGAATGGGCGATGGCGCGGGCGTGGCTCAAGCGCGAACTGGCCGCATGAATCCGGCGCAGCAGTACGCCCGGGCCAAAACGCTGTTTCAGCAGGCGCGGGAATTGCCGACACCGCAACGCGCGGCCTGGGTCAGCGAAGCTGCGCAGGGTGATGCGGCGTTGGTCGGGGAAGTGATGAGTCTGCTGGCGCAGGATTTCACCGACGGCGCAGCCGATGAATTCCTGGCACCGCCGGTCACGTTGCGCACGACGGCAGCCGGGGACGAGGTCGCCGGAGAGAGCCGCTACCGGATGCTGGCCGAGCTGGGCAGTGGCGGGATGGGGATGGTGTATCTGGCCGAGCGCATCGAAGCCGGGTTTTGCCAGCGCGTGGCGATCAAGTTCGCCACGCATGCGGCGCTCAATCGCGAACACATGGCGCGTTTCCGGGCGGAACGGCAGTTCCTGGCGCGACTGGTCCATCCGAATATCGCGCGTTTGCTCGACGGCGGAACCCGCGGCGACGGGGTGCCGTTCCTGGTCATGGAATACGTCGAAGGTGCGCCGATCGACCAGTGGTGCACGCGGCAGCGGCTCGGCACACGCGAGCGGGTCGGTGTCTTTGTCAAGGTATGTCGCGCGGTGCAGGTGGCGCACCAGAATCTCATCGTGCACCGCGACCTCAAGCCGGCCAATATCCTGGTCGATCCGCAGGGCGAACCGCGCCTGCTCGACTTCGGCATCGCCAAGCTGCTGGACGAGGCCGGCGTCAACGACATCACGCAGGCCCAGACGCGCGACGGCGCGCAATTGATGACGCCGCGCTACGCCAGCCCGGAACAACTGGCCGCGCAACCGGTGACGACGGCGGCGGACATCTACTCGCTGGGTGTCGTGCTTTACGAGCTGGTGACGGGCGTGTCGCCCTATGGCGTGGCGGTGCGCAGCGCGCAGGGACTGGCAAGGGCGGTATGCGAGACGGCGCCGATGCGGCCAAGTGCCGTCGCTGGGACCGCGTTGGCCGACGCGACGGAGTCCGGTGCCGGTTTTCGTGTGCTCTCCCGTGATCTGCGCGGTGACATCGACGCGATCCTGCTCAAGTGCCTGCGCAAGCAACCGCAGGACCGTTACCCCTCTGCCGCGGCGCTCGCGGACGACCTGGAGCGGTATCTGCAGGGAAGGCCTGTCCAGGCGCATTCGGGCAGTGCCTGGTATAGGACGCGTACATTTATACGACGCAATCGTCTGGCAGTGGCAACGGCCGGGGCGTTCGTGGCGTTGCTCGTCGGCGGCCTGGTTGCCTTGTCGGTGCAGCTGGAACGTACGCGCATCGAACGGGACAAAGCCGAACGCGTCACGCAATTCCTGCTGGAGCTGTTTCGCCAGGCGGATCCCACGCGTTCGCGTGGCGAGACGATCACCGTGCGCGAGGTGCTTGATCGCGGCGCCCGGCGCCTCGACACCGATACGCAGCTGCCTGCCGCGACGCGCGCCGCCATGCAGGCAACGGTGGGTTCGGCGTTTCATCAGCTGGGTCTTTATGCGCCTGCCGAATCGTTGCTCTCGCAGTCGGCAGAGGCGCAGTCCGCGCAGGCGCCTGGCTCAGTGCAGCATATCGACACACTGGGACACCTGGCGGCGTTACGGCTGGACCAAGGCCAGCTGGTTCCGGCCCGTGAATTGGCCGAGCAGGCGGCGCAACTGGTGCAGGCGGCTCCGGATGCCGACGCGGCGCTGCAGGGGCGTATCCACTACCGCCTCGGGTTGGTCCGCCTGCGGCAGGGTGACCTGGCCGGCGCGCGTGGCCCGCTCGAACAATCGCTCGCGGACTACTCCCGCGCCAATTTGGCGGGTTCGTCGGAAATGGCCGAGTCTTACAATGCGCTGGCCAACTGGCACCGCGACGCGGGCGATCCGCGTCGCGCGGAAGAAGCGTTCGGTCACGCGCTGGCGATTTACCGTGCTGGTGGTGCGGATCGCTGGGCGGAGGCGCGCAGCCTCAACAACCTCGCTTTGTTGCGCCTGGACCAATCGGATATCGAAGGGGCGGAGCGCCTGATGCGCGACGCCTTGCCACCGCTGCGCGCTGCGGTCGGCGACGAGCACCCGCTGGTTGCAGCCGCGGTGGGAAATCTGGCCGGTCTTCTCAACCGGCGCGGTGACTTCGACGGCGCGGACAGCCTGTTTGCCGAAGCGCTTGCGTTGCGCCGCAAATTGCACGGGGATGAGCATCCCGGCACGGCCCTGACCCTGGCCAATCGCGGCTACAACGACTATTCCCGCGGTCGCTTTGAGGCTGCGGAAACAGCCATGCGCCAGGCTTTGGCGGTGCAGCGCAAGGTCCAGGGCGAAGGTCACGCCAGTACGCTGGCGACGTTGCGAAACCTGGCCGCCGTGCGGCTGGCGCGTGGCGCTATCGACGAGGCCCTGGCGCTTTATCGCCAGACGATTGCCGATGGAACGAAGGCACTGTCAGCGGATCACCCCTTCGTCTGGACGAGCCGCACGCGGCTGGCGCAGTGGAATGCTCTCGGTGGCGACGACGCGCCCTCAGCGCTGGCGGAACTGCAGGGAATCCTTCCGTTGCAGGCGAAGAAACTGGGCGATCGCCATGTTGAAGTGGCGGAGACGCGCATGGCAACAGGACTGGCGTTGCTACGCCTCGGAAAGCAGGCGGAGGGATGTGCCCAGGTCGGGCGCGCACAGGCTGACTGGGCGGGACAGGTCACGCCGACGCATCCGGACCTGCTGCTGGGTGCCTATTTTGTCGCGCTGTGCGGGCTTCCATCCGGTGCGCAATCCAGCCCCGCACTCGTTGCCGCGCGCCAGGCTCTGGTTGCGCGCTACGGCGCGGACCATCCGCTGCTGGCTCGCCTGCCGGAGCCAGCAACGTAGCGGTTGCGCGCCGATCACCGACGCGCAGCCGGTGTCTCACGCCTTGGCAGGCGCGCGCGCGGCGATACTGTCGAGCAGTCCCAGCATCTTGTCGATTTCCGGTGCGAGCGGGTGCTCCGGATAGGCGCGCTTGAGCTGGGTCAGCAATGCACGGGCTTCGGCATCTTTGCCGAGACGTTCGCTCAGGATTTTCGCCGCCAGCAGATAGTTCTCGGGAATGTCGGCGCTCTTGGGGAAACGCTTGCCATAGCCGTTGAGCAGGCGCAGCGCCAGCTGGCTATGGCCCAGCGCGGCGGCGCGACGCGCCAGGCGGGTGGTGGACTCGGCGTCTGCAGGAGTGAAGTCGGGGCTGAGTTCCATCAGCTCGCGCACCAGCTCGACGGCGCCCTTTTCACGGTCCTGCGCCAGCTGGATGGCAAGCCACTCCTTGCCGTGGCGCAGCAGTTCAGCCTGGTCGCCCTTGGCACGAATGAGACGGCGATAGTTCTGGTGTACCGCATCGGTGCCGCCGCGTGCGCGGATGTGGTCGCGCAGGATCTCGACAGCGGCTTCCGGCCGCCCTTCGCTTTCCTGCTGGCCGGCCTCGTCGAGGATCGCCTGGTCCGGATCGGTGTTTGCGCGACGCAGCAGCGGCTCGGGGCGCTTGGGCTCGTAACCGAAATCCTCGTGGTATTGGTAGATGAGATAGCCCATCAGGTGGAACACTGCGAAGAGGGCGTAATTGCTCACGAAGAAGAGCACCGGCACCAGCAGCAGGATGGGCAGGAACGCCATCAGATAGCCCTGCAGCACGTTGCTGGCGAAAAAGATGCCGAGCATGACGCCGAACGCGGCGAAGTAGCCGCCCGGCGCGCGCGCCATGATCTGCAGCCACGTTGCCGGATTGATGGCGTGGACGAAGTTCTCGTCCATCGCGTAGGACATCGCGATGCCGGGCATGGCGAACACGACGACCAAGGTCGTGAACAGGCCAATCCACGGTCCGCCGAAGACAAACGCAGCGACGCAGATGCCGATGAGCACCACCTGCATGCCGATCGCGTAACGGCCCGAAGAATCGGGTACGTCCAGACCACCCTCCGTTGGTTCCATGTGGCCATCGGCCGTTGCCCGCAGGATTTCGAAGGCGATTTTGTAGATGCCCGCGATGATCAGGAACCAGAACATGCGGCCGATCTTTCCGGGCAGCAGGGTCAGGAGATTCGCCACCGAGAGCACGATCAGCGGGTAGAGCACCGTCGGGTGCATGGGGTATTTGAACGTTTCCGGGATGCGGTCCCAGAACGGCTGGATGGGTTGGTTTTGCATGGCCCTGGTTCTAGAGTCGTGAGTGATGATCAGCCGCCTTGCGGCGCCTGCGCACGGATGGTGAATCGATTCAGATGGTGAATGTCAGCGACGCGAACGGTCTGCTCCCCCGGAACAGGTCACCGAAAAGTGACAGCGTAGTAGCACGAAACAGGCCAAATGCGGCGACGCAGGCGCATGGATGGCGTTCTGGCCTGCCCGGACGGTGTGCGGGTGCGCCTAGCGGCGTCCACCGGTGATGGATCCGAGGATTCCCCGCAGAATCTGCCGTCCCAGCTGGTTGCCGACGGTGCGCATGGCGGATTTGGCCGTGGCCTCGATCATTCCCTGCCGGCGCCGGGTGCCGAAAATCGCGTCGCGGATGGCGTCGCCCCATCCCGGTGCCGCGGCCTCTTCCGTCGGTTCGGTACGCGTCGCGCCGCCGTTGCGCTTGCGCGGTGGCTCCGGAGGATCGGCCTGCTCCGACGCAGCCGCCTGGTCCGCCCGGGCCTGCAGTATTTCGAATGCCGAATCCCGATCGACGGCCGTGTCGTATTTCAGGCCCACCGGCGAGCGCAGCTTCGCCTGGTGGCGTTCTTCATCGCTGACTGGCCCGATGCGCGAACCCGGCGGGACGATGAATGCCCTTTGCACCGGAAGGGGAACGCCGCCGTCCTGCAGCGTCGACACCAGCGCCTCGCCGACTGCCAGCTGCGTGATGGCCTGGGTGACGTTGATCGCCGGGTTGGGTGGAAATGTCTCGGCCGCCGCCTTGACCGACTTCTGGTCGCGCGGGGTGAATGCACGCAGGGCGTGCTGCACGCGATTGCCGAGCTGGCCGAGGATGTCTTCGGGCACGTCGTCCGGATTCTGCGAGCAGAAATAGATGCCCACGCCCTTGGAGCGGATCAGGCGCACGACCTGCTCGACGCGCTGGCGCAGTGCCGGCGGCGCATCGTCGAACAACAGGTGGGCCTCGTCGAAGAAGAAGACGAGTTTCGGGCGGTCCAGGTCGCCCACTTCCGGCAGGCGCTCGAACAGTTCCGAAAGGATCCACAGCAGGAAGGTGGAATAGAGCTTGGGTTTGAGGATCAGCTTGTCGGCTGCCAGGACGTTGATGATGCCGTGGCCGGAGAGGTCCTGGCGCAGCAGGTCGGCCAGGTCGAGCGCCGGTTCGCCGAAGAATTGCTCGCCGCCGGCCTGTTCCAGCGACAGCAGCGCGCGCTGGATCGCGGCGACCGATTGCGATGATACAAGTCCATATTTCTGCGAAATGGCTTTCGTGTTCTCGGCGACGAAATTCAGCAGCGCCCGGAGATCTTTCAGGTCAAGCAGAAGGAGGCCTTCGTCGTCAGCCAGCTTGAAGACGATGTCGAGCACGCCAGCCTGCGTGTCGCTTACTTCCATCAGCCGGCCCAGGAGGTGCGGGCCCATCTCCGAGACCGTCGTGCGCACCGGGTGGCCCAGCTGGCCATAGATGTCCCAGAACACGACGGGGTTGGCGGCGGCCTGCCAGGGAACACCCAGCTGCGTCACACGCGCCGCGACTTTCTCGTTTCCTCCGCCCGGTTGCGACAGGCCGGCCAGGTCGCCTTTGACGTCGGCGAGGAATACGGGCACGCCGCGACGTGAGAATTCTTCCGCCAGGCGCATCAGGGTGACGGACTTGCCGGTGCCTGTGGCTCCGGCAATCAGTCCATGGCGATTGGCATAGCGACTCTTGAGCAGAACCTCGGTATCGCTCTTGGCAACCAGGATGTCCGACACGGCGGCGCTCTCGTCGAGGAACGGTGTTGCATTGTAAGGCGCCCGGGGGTGTCGCGAGTTGTGCTGGCCGGGCGGCCCCTGTAACTTTCGCCCCGTTCGAGCTCCTGCGGGGAAAGTCATGATTTCGTTGCGCTGTGCGGCTGCGGTGGCGGTATTGGTCCTGGTCGGCGGCTGCACGGGGGCGACGAGCAAGGGGGTGGCCAAGGGCAAGGCGGCGGCGATCGTGGACGAATCGGCGGTCAATGCGCTGTATGGCCGCCTGGAGTCGTCGGTGAAGCGGTACGAGCAGGGCGTGGAACTGGCCGCATCCGGCGAGGCCGAGCGCGCGGCGAAGGAGGGCAACGCCGCCCTGGATGACCTGCGTGCCGCCGCGCTGCAATGTCATTCGACACCCGGGTGCGAAGAGGAGCGCTTTCTGTCGGCCTTCGACGGCCTGCTGCGACGGGATGCGCCGGTGGCACCCGCCAACGCGGCGGAACCGGCGACCAATCCCGCGGATGGCGACGGCGAGCTCGTGGCCGGTGAGGGCTCGCCCGTCCTGACCGACCTGCCCGAGGCGGGGCGCTCGATCACGCTGCTCAAGGGCAAGCCGCTGGCTGACATCATCGCGCTGAATGGCCCGGTCAAGGCGGCGCTCGAGGAATGGCTGACCCAGTACCGGCCCAATCTCGTGCAGGCCTATGTGAGCTACCAGTACATGCGTTATCGCATGTGGCCCGAATACCAGAAAGCCGGCCTGCCGGAGGCCTTGCTGTTCGGATTCCTCGCCAAGGAGTCCGGCGGCAAGGTGCATGCGGTATCGCGCTCCGGCGCCAGCGGCCCGCTGCAGTTCATGTACGCCACCGGCCTGCGCTTTGGCCTGGCCACGGTGGACGGTTTCGACCAGCGGTTCGATCCGATGCTCTCGGCACGGGCCAACGCCGCCTACCTCAACGAACAACTGCGGATCTTCAACAACGATCTGGAGCTGGTGCTGGCCGCCTACAACGGCGGCGAGGGGCGCATGGCGAGGCTGGCTGGCGGTGGCAGGGCGCGGTTCTGGGATCCGCAGGTGTATGCCGCATTGCCGCCGGAGACACGCGACTACGTTCCCATGGTGCTGGCAGCCGCGTGGTTGTTCATGCATCCGGAACGGTACAACATGACATTTCCACGTGTGGACGGGCGTCCCGGCTCGATCACGCTCGACCGGGCGATGTCGCTGTCGGAGCTGTCGATCTGTTTTGGCAACGAGGCGGGCAACCGGGATGGGTGGTTTCGACCGTTGCGCAATCTCAATCCTTCCTTCGAACCGCAGGAAGCCCTGCCGGTGGGTACGCGCCTTGAGGTTCCCGCGGTGCTCGAAGCGGCCTACCCCAGAACCTGCGCCGCAGGTCCGTGGCAGACGCTGGCGGCGGAACTGCACGCGGCGTCGGCGCCGCAGGTTGCCGTCAGTCGCACATCGGGTGCCTCACGGCGCAGCGTCGGCGGACCGCGCAGCTATACGGTGCGCAAGGGCGACACGCTGGCGGCGATCGCGCGCAAACATCCCTGCGCGGAAGTGCGCGACATCGCGCAACTGAACCGGTTGCGCGCACCGACGTATCCGATCAAGCCCGGGCAGACGCTGCGCCTGCCGGCGGCGTGCTCCGGCTGAGCCACATCGTCATCCGGCCGCGGTTCGCGACGAGTGCGAGCCCGGGCGGGGACGCCGGATTCTGATCCGTGAAGCTGCCCAAACAAAAACAGCGCGCCGGTTGGCGCGCTGTTTCGTCAAGGCCCCGCTGAAGCCGGGGTCTCAGCGTAGGGCGGAATCCTCAGGCGGCCTGCTCGCCGGAAAACCAGGCCTCGGCGGTTGCCGCCGGCACCGATTCCCGCAGGAAACGCAGCGAACGCAGGAGCGAACGATGCACCGCGTCGAGGGCTGGCAGGCTGGTGCCGCGGGTTTCGTGGTAGGCAACCGTCAGCCACAGCGCGATACCGCGGACCCGCACCTGGAGGTTGTCCGAGCGAGCCCGGGACAGACCGATCTCGGTACCACTGCCCCAGGGCGAATACCGCTGGTCCGGCGGCGTTCCGTACAGATGGGGAAATTCAGATTTCGCAGCTGCCGCGAACTCTTTCATGGTCAAGGTGGCGAGCTGCTGACGGGCCGTCGTATTCAGGCCGCCCATCATCTTCTCGATTTCCTTGTACTCGCGTTGCAGCTGGTAGGCGCGCTTCGCCGCGACCAGTCGCCAGATCAATTGCTGCATCACGCGTTCTCCCAAAAGTATACGGAACCTCTTGTCCGGAAGCGTATCCGGCGAGAGGTGAGAGGTTAGCCTATTACGTCACATTATGACAATCCCGGTCACTGCGTGGGGTTACGACCGGTTACGCAGCCGATGTCTCACGGGGTCCAGACGGGCGCGTATCTGTGTTGGAAGTCCTGCAGTGGGGCGTGGCTACGCGCCGCCGGAGGGGGCGGCGGCGCGGTTTGGGGGGCAGGTGTCCCGCGGCGCCGGGCCTCCTAGGGCGCGGTCGTACCGATGGACTGGCCGACGCGGACAGCCTGTTCGGCCAGGAGCGACCCTTCCAGGCGCCCGCCACTCTTCGGCAGCAGGACAATTGCCGTCGAGCCCATGTTGAAGCGGGCCATCTCGTCGAAACGGCCCAGGCGGATGTTCTTGTCGCGCCACGACTTGCGCGTGACCTGGCGCGCATACGGCGGGATCTCCAGGCCGGACCAGACGGTGCTGACGCTGCTGACGAGCATCGCACCGACCATCACCACGACAAACGGGCCGTGCTCTCCCTCGAAATGGCATACCAGGCGTTCGTTGCGGGCGAACAGGCGTGGAATGGCACGGACAGGTGCCGGCGCCACGCTGAAAAGCCGGCCGGGGACGTGGACCGTCTCGACCAGGCGTCCGGCCAGGGGCATGTGCACGCGGTGGTAGTCGCGCGGCGACAGGTAGACCGTGATGAAACTGCCGTCCCGATAGGGCGCAGCGTCCGCTTCCGAGGCCAGAAGCTCGGCGGCGGTGTAGTGCTGTCCTTTCGCCTGGAAGATGCGCCCGTCTTCGATAGGCCCCATCTGGCTGATGCGACCGTCGGCCGGGCAGGCGATCGCGGCGGGATCCGCCGGCGCCGTGCGGGCGCCCGGCTTCAGCAGGCGGGTGAAGAACGCATTGAAGTGTTCGAACTGCTGGATATCGGTGACCTGGGCCTCGGCCAGGTCCACCTGGAACCGCCGCACGATCTGTCCGATCAGGAAATTCTTCCAGGGGCGCCATTGCCGCCGCGTCGCCCAGTAGACGATGCGGGTCAGCAGCTGATGCGGAAGGATGTACTGCAGGAGGAGGGAGAAGGTCATGTCACGGAGTCTTCGCGAGGGCCTGGAGGTCGGCCGTGATGGCCGCGACATCGAACGGCGGGGTAAATACGCCGACCAGCTGGCCCTGGGGGTTGAGTGTGGCGATGCGGCCGGAATGCTCGACGTCATACCCGCCCTTGCCGTTGTCCGGACGGGCATAGAGCAGGCCCAGTGAGCGGATCAGGCGGGTCAGTTCTTCGTCGTTGCCGGTTGCGGCGATGAAGTCCGGGCTGAAGAAACCGGTGTACTTGCCCAGCACCTCGGGCGTGTCACGCTGAGGATCGACCGATATGAAATAGACGGAGACCCGGTCGCCGACCTGGGCGGCCTTCAGGCCCGCATGGACCTGCTTCAGGGTGCCCAGTGTGCCGGGGCAGATATCCGGGCAGTGCGTGAAGCCGAAGAAAACCAGGCTCCAGTGACCCTTGAAATCGTTCCGGGTCAGCAGTTGGCCCGACGCGCGCGTCAGCGAAAATTCCGCAATGTCGCGCGGTGCCGGATAGGCTGTCAGGGCTGTCATCACCGGGGCCGGGGGATTGAACACCCGGGCACCGAGCCAAAGGCCAAGTCCGCCCGCAAAGGCGGCGATGAGGATGGCGGCCGTCGGGAGGGCGCGGCCTGCATTTTTTCGGATGGGCATCCGCCGGATTATAGGCAATGTCGGGTTGGGCCGGTGCCTGGGTCCTTGTGGCATGCGCTGGCTCCGGTCGCCCGGAAGGCCCGTCGCGGCGCCGCCTGGCGACCATCGCACGCCGTGGCCCTTATACTCTGCGACCCTTCGTCGCAACCTGGCGCCATGACCAACGAACTTTCCACCATCGTCGACTTCATCCGTTACGGGGCGAGCCGCTTTGCCGGCGCGGGCCTGACGTTCGGACACAGTTACGACAACGCCCTGGACGAGGCGACGCACCTGGTGCTGCATGTCCTGCACCTGCCGCATGACCTGTCGCCCAACTACGGCCACGCAAAACTGGTCGCCGATGAGAAACGCCGGGTGCTGGAACTGATCGAGCGCCGTGTCGCCGAGCGCAAGCCGGTGGCCTACCTCACCGGCGAAGCGTGGTTCGCGGGCTTGCTCTTCAAGGTCGACGAGCGCGTGCTGGTGCCGCGTTCGCCGATTGCCGAGCTGATCCAGTCGGGTTTCAGCCCGTGGCTGGATGAGCGCGTGGTCGAGCGGGCGCTCGACCTGTGCACGGGGTCTGGCTGCATCGGCATTGCGATGGCCTCGCATCAGCCGAACTGGCAGGTGGACCTGGTCGATATCAGCGATGCCGCGCTCGAACTGGCCAACGCCAATATTCGATTCCAGAATGTCGAAGACCGCGTGCGGGCGATCAAGTCCAATCTCTTCGATGGCCTTGATGGCGAAGTCTACGACCTGATCGTCTCCAATCCGCCGTATGTGACCGAGCAGGAATATGCCGACCTTCCGCCCGAATATAGCCACGAGCCGGCGCTAGGCTTGAAGGCCGGTCACGACGGTCTGGACTTCGCGCTCAAAATCCTGCGCGATGCCCCCGACCATCTGAGCGAAGAAGGGCTGTTGATCGTGGAAGTGGGTGAGAGCGAGAAGGCGCTTGCCACGCTTCTGCCGGCCGTGCCGTTTACCTGGATCGAGTTCAACGTCGGCGCGATGGGGGTGTTTTCCATCGAGCGGCGGGATCTGGTCGAGCATGCTGCGGCGATCCGTGCGGCGGCAGCCGCGCGAGGCTGATCGGCGGCAACGATCATCGGGGCCTGTCACGCCTCGCGAAATCGTTATTTGGCGGAACGGGGTCGCACCGAAAGAATGGGTGCCCCCTGTCCGATCGCGATCATCAGCCAGCAAAGGTCTTCCGACGTGTCCAGCAATTCCTTCGGCAAGCTACTCACCGTCACGACCTTCGGCGAAAGCCATGGTCCGGCGATCGGGTGCGTCGTGGATGGATGCCCGCCGGGTCTGGCCATTGCACCGGAGGACTTCCGCGCAGACCTTGACCGTCGTGCGACCGGCAAGAGCCGCCATACCTCGCAGCGGCGCGAAGCGGATGAGGTGGAAATCCTTTCCGGCGTGTTCGAAGGGCGTACGACGGGCACGCCGATCGCCCTGCTGATCCGCAACACCGACCAGCGATCCAAGGACTACGCCGAGATCGCCGAGCGGTTCCGTCCCGGGCACGCCGACTACACCTACTGGCAGAAATACGGCCTGCGCGACCCCCGCGGCGGCGGACGCTCTTCGGCGCGCGAGACGACGATGCGCGTGGCGGCCGGTGTGATCGCCAAGCGCTGGCTGGCGGAAAAGTCTGGTATCACGGTGCGCGGCTACCTCGCGGCACTGGGTCCGCACCAGCCGCGTACGTTTGACTGGGCGGCGGTTGAAGAGAATCCCTTTTTCTGGCCGGACGCCGCCATGGTGGCCGAGCTCGAATCGTTCATGGACAAGCTGCGCAAGTCCGGCGATTCCATCGGCGCCCGCGTCACGGTCGTGGCCGATAACGTGCCACCCGGCTGGGGCGAGCCGATCTACGGCAAGCTCGACGGCGAACTGGCTGCGGCACTGATGAGCATCAATGCGGTCAAGGGCGTGGAGATCGGCGACGGCTTCGCTGCGGTGGAGCAGCGCGGCAGCGAACACCGCGACGAGATGACTCCCGAGGGCTTCCTGTCCAATCATGCGGGCGGCATCCTGGGCGGAATTTCCACGGGCCAGGCAGTGATCGCCTCGATCGTGCTCAAGCCGACCTCCAGCATCCTGATTCCCGGCCGCAGCGTGAATGTCCGCGGCGAGCCGGTCGAGGTGGTGACCAAGGGTCGCCACGATCCCTGCGTGGGCATCCGTGCCACGCCGATCGCCGAGGCCATGATGGCGCTGGTCCTGATGGACCAGGCGCTGCGTCATCGCGCCCAGTGCGGCGATGTCGGCGAAATTCTGCCGAAAATTCCGGGTAAAACCGTCAAATAAGCAGCTCCGCGCGTCGACGCGGCGCGCTGGCGCACCCTTCGTGTATCAAACTGGAGAATTATAAATGTCTGCAAATTCCGCGGATCGCAAGTTCAAGGTGGCCATGGTGGGCGCGACCGGCGCCGTGGGTGAGACGTTGATCAGCATCCTCAAGGAGCGCCAGTTCCCGATCAGTGAATTCGTGCCCCTGGCGAGTGAACGTTCGGCCGGCAGCCACGTCGAGTTCGGTAACCAGAAAGTGCTGGTGCGCGATCTGGCCCAGTACGATTTCGACGGCGTGGATATCGCCTTTTTCTCCGCCGGCGGCAGTGTCAGCCGCGAGCATGCCCCCCGCGCCGCCGCGGCGGGCGCGGTGGTGATCGACAACACGTCCGAGTTCCGCTACCAGGACGACATCCCGCTGGTCGTCAGCGAGGTCAATCCGGACGACATCGCCGGCTATACCCGCCGCGGCATCATTGCCAACCCCAACTGTTCGACGATGCAGATGCTGGTCGCGCTGGCGCCGCTGCATCGCGCGGCCGGCATCACCCGGATCAATGTCGCGACCTACCAGTCGGTGTCCGGGGCGGGGCGCTCGGGCATGGAGGAGCTGGGCAAGCAAACCGCCGCCATCCTGAATTTTCAAGAATTTACCCCCACGAAGTTCCCGAACCAGATAGCGTTTAACCTGATTCCCCAGATCGATGCGTTCCAGGAGAACGGCTACACCAAAGAAGAGATGAAAATGGTGTGGGAGACGCGCAAAATCCTGGGTGACGCGTCTATCGAGGTGAATCCCACCGCCGTGCGCGTGCCGGTGTTTTACGGCCACTCCGAGGCGGTACATATCGAAACCCGCGACAAGATCACAGCGGATGAGGCTCGCAAACTGTTAGAAAGCGCGCCCGGCATCGTGGTGGTCGACGAGCGCAAGCCCGGCGGCTATCCAACACCGGTCACTCACGCTGCCGGCCAGGATCCCGTCTTCGTCGGCCGGATCCGCGAGGATATTTCCCATCCCCGTGGCCTCAATCTCTGGATTGTTTCCGACAACATCCGAAAAGGGGCCGCGTTGAACGCGGTGCAGGTTGCTGAGCTATTGGTGAAATCGTATCTGTGATCTATAGTTACGATTGTGTTATAAGGCATTTTCGAGATTGAACGGCGGCTAAATCCGCCGTCCAGTCGCCGTCCGGCAGGATGCCGGGCGTGGCCATCAGTCACGCAAGTGGCTGATTGGTCAAATGATCTTTCGGAAGCTTGGGCGCCGAAAGGGGATCGGCCTTCACACGAGTGGTGGTCGATGGATAGCGGAGTTTTAACGGATCGAATATCAGGCCACAGGCCGCTGCCACCGGGGGGCTGACCTCATGAATGGATCAAAGAAATTAACGCTGGCCGTCGCGCTTGCGCTGGGAAGTACCAACGCGCTTGCGCTGGGCCTGGGAATGATCCAGGTCAAGTCGGGTTTGAACGAGCCCCTGGTTGCCGAGATTCCGGTTACTGGTGGTCCGGATGAAACCGCCAGTCTCAGTGTCGCGCTGGCTGCCGCCGCCGATTTCGAACGCGTCGGACTTTCCCGCTCCCGCATCGTCGTACCGCTGGAATTCACCGTCGCGACGGGCGCCAAGGGCAACGCCGTGATCCGCGTGACGACCTCCGAGGCGGTCCGCGATCCTTTCCTCGACTTCCTGATCGAAGTGAACTGGGCCAAGGGCAAGCTGCTGCGCGAGTACACCGTGCTGCTGGATCCGCCCACGATGGCTCCCGCCGTCAAGGGCTCCAAGGCGACCACCGCCCCGCTCAAGGACTCCGCTTCTTCGGCCGCCACGCAGGCGTTGCCGTCCAAGTCGGCAAAGCCGTCCAAGCCGCCGAAGTCCGTTGAAGCACCCGCCACGGTGGCGGCGCCGCCCCCGTCCGCGCCATCCAAGCCAGCTGCGACGACGGCTGCTCCGGGTGAATATGGCCCGGTGGCCGCGGGTGAAACGCTGTGGGAAGTGGCGGCGGCGACGCGGCCGGACGAGAGCGTGACCCTCAACCAGGTCATGCTGTCGCTGCTGCGCAACAACCCCAACGCCTTCTACAAAGACAACATCAACTCGCTCAAGCGCGGCGCCATCCTGCGCGTGCCGAGCGCGGAAGAAATGAAGGCCGTCGGTAATGCCGCGGCCGCCGCGGCCGAAGTCCGCAGCCAGAACGAAGCGGCGCGCGGTGGTGCGGCCAGTTCGCCCACCCTCGTCGCCGACAGCGGGTCCACGCCGGCAGCGGCGACCAGTGCGGCTTCGACGTCGACGGCCAGCAAACCATCCAAGCCGGCTTCGGATCGCCTGGAACTGGTTCCGCCCAAGGCGGCCAAGGACACCGCGGTCGCTGCCGACAAGCCGGGTGCCGGCGGAACCGGCGACTCCACCACGCGCGCCGAACTGGCGCGCACGAAGGAAGCACTGGCCAGCCGTGAGCAGGAAGCTTCCGAGCTCAAGTCGCGGGTCCGTGAGCTGGAAGACCTCAAGACCAAGAACGACAAGCTGCTGGCTATCAAGGACAGCGAACTGGCGGACCTGCAGAAGAAGCTGAAGGAGCTGCAGTCCAAGTCCAGCGCAACGCCGTCTGCGACCACCACCACGACGCCAGCGGCGACGACACCGTCCACTACGACACCGTCGACCGCCACAACGACAACTGCACCGTCGACGACCACGCCGTCCACGACGACGCCTTCAACGGCGTCGACGACGACGACCGTGACCGCGCCCAAGCAGCCTGAATTCACCAAGGAAGATATCTGGGGCAGCGCCTCGGGCGAACCGTCGAAGACCCCGTCGACGACGACTGCCACGACGCCGTCGACGACCACGCCTTCCACCACGGCGCCGTCGACGACTTCGACGCTGCCTTCCGCGACGACCCCGTCGACGACGACGCCTTCCACCGCCACGACGACTCCGTCGGCGACCACGCCGTCCGCAACAACGCCGGCAACCACGACGCCGTCTGCGACAACCCCGGCGACGACCACGCCGTCGACGACTGCGGCGACCACGCCGCCCAAGCCGGCCACCAGCACGACCACGCCTGCCAAGCCGTCCACACCGGCCAAGGTGCAGCCGCTGCCCGTGGCTGAGCCCTGGTACCGCCAGACCTGGCTGCTCGGAATTGGTGGTGCGCTGCTGCTGGGTGTCGTTGGCTTTGCCGCGATGAAGATCCTGCGTCGTCCGAAGCCGGTTCCGGTCACCACCGGCGGCATGAACGAGGCGTTGGCCGCGCAGCACGACGAAGAGCATGCATTGCTCGACCGTCTGGCGCAGTACCCGGACGACACTGGCGCGCATCTGGAGCTCACCAGCCTGTACTACGCGCAGGGCGATGCGGATAAGTTCGAAGCGGCTGCGCAGGCCATGTACGCGCATATCTACGACACGGATATGCCGGAGTGGCAGCAGGTCAAGAGCATGGGCCGCGAGCTTGCGCCGCATAACCCGTTGTTCGCACCGGACCAGCAGGCGATGGCGCCGAGTGCGCCACCGCCGGCCTTCGGCGCGATGCACGAGCCCGAGCCGATGCGCTTTGACGGTTTCGACGACGTCAGCGACTTCGGCAAGGGTGCGCCTCCGCCGGCGCCGCGTCCGATCGAAGACGACAACTTCGACTTTGACCTGACTGACCGCACTATCGCACCGCCGTCGCCCGTGGCGCCGATGTCGGCCGCGCCGGTTGCTTCGCCGGTCGTATCGCGGGAGGACGATTTTGCCCTCGACCTGCCGCCGATGGATTTCGACACGCGGATCTCGGAACCCACCCGCGCCGCGCCGGTCGAGACGGCACCGCCGTCGCGCATCGACGACGATCTGATCGCCGCGGACGACGCGATCGGCACCAAGCTGGACCTCGCCAAGGCCTATCTCGACATGGGCGATCCGGACGGCGCCAAGTCGATGCTGGAGGAGGTCATGGCCGAGGGCTCGGAGTCACAGAAGAGCGAAGCGCGCAAACTGCTCGCCGAAATCCGCTGATTCCCGTCCGGGAGAGTGGTACCCCAACAAAAGGGCCGGCTTGCCGGCCCTTTGCTTTTCCGGAGATGTAGCCGGCTTGCCGGCCCTTTGCTTTTCCGAAGATGTAGCCGGCTTGCCGGCTGCTTGCCTTTCCCCTGGCGCTTGCGTCGGGCTCACGGCCGGTCCAACCCCGTTTCGTCCCGTGTGTCGGACTGGGGCTACAATGACCGGCTGGCGCGAACGGCCTGGCCGGAAACGCCCGTCCCGGTGTCCACTTTTCGGAGCTCCCTTGCGTATCGCCCTTGGTGTTGAGTACGACGGAACGGATTTCCTTGGCTGGCAACGGCTGGGAACGGGGCGAACTGTCCAGGGCGTGTTGGAAGAGGCCCTGTCTTTCGTGGCGAATACGCCGATCGAAGTAACGTGCGCTGGCCGCACCGACGCAGGCGTCCACGGGCGCTGCCAGGTGGTTCATTTCGACACCGACGTGCAGCGCCAGGATCGCGGCTGGATCCTGGGTACGAACTCCCGACTGCCGACCGAAGTCGCCGTCCGATGGCTGCGGCACGTGCCCGATGCATTCCACGCGCGTTTTTCCGCCCGCGCCCGACGTTATCGCTACACGCTGCTCAATCGTCCGATCCGCCCCGCGCTCGACGCACGCTTCGTCGCCTGGGAGCGGCTGCCGCTGGATGTGGAGCGAATGCAGGCGGGCGCGCAGCACCTGATTGGCGAGCACGATTTCAACGCCTTCCGCACGGTTGCCTGCCAGGCGCCCAATCCGGTGCGCACGATTCACGCCCTGCAGATTGAGCGCGACGATGACCGTATTCATTTCGAGATCCAGGCCAACGCGTTTCTGCATCACATGGTGCGCAACATCATCGGCAGTCTGCTGCCGGTAGGTTTGGGCGAGAGGCCGCCGGAATGGGTCGGGGAGGTCCTCAGGGGGCGTGATCGCGCCCTGGCGGGCCCGACGGCGCCAGCCTGTGGCCTGACCTTCCTGCGTCCGCTTTATCCGGACGAGTTCGGGTTGCCGGCGGAGGTATGCCTGTGAACCGCGTCCGGATGAAGTTCTGCGGTCTCACGCGGCGAGAGGATGTCGATGCCGCGATGACGCTGGGCGTGGACGCGATTGGCTTCGTCCTCACGCGCCGGAGCAAGCGATTTGTCGAACTGGATCTGGCAGCCTCGCTGCGTGCGGGTGTTGCGCCGTTCGTCGATGTCGTTGCCCTGGTGATGGACGACGAACCCGCATGGATTGAAGAAGTCATTTCGCGCCTGGCGCCGGATCTGTTGCAATTCCATGGCGGCGAGACGGCTGACTTTTGCACGCAATTCGGCCGGCGCTATCTCAAGGCGGTGCCCATGGCCAGCGTCGTGGATGTCGCGGCCTACGTGCGCGAACACCCGCAGGCAGCCGGTTTCCTGCTCGATAGCCATGCCGTCGGCGGGCAGGGCGGAACCGGTGAAGCTTTCGATTGGAAACGCATGCCGCGCGATGTGGCCAGGCCGCTGATCCTTGCCGGTGGCCTGCACGCGGGAAATGTCGAGCAGGCCGTGCGTGTCGCGCGACCCTATGCCGTCGATGTCTCCAGCGGCATTGAAGCGTCGCCGGGCATCAAGGACGTCTCTCGAATGAAACAATTTGCGCAAGCGCTGTACCAGGCCGGAGCATCGAATGACCAACCCGCCCATTGATTTCCACCAACTGCCCGATGCTCACGGCCGATTCGGCAGATACGGCGGATTGTTCGTCGCCGAAACCCTGATGGCGCCGCTGGCGGAGCTGACCGAGGCCTACCTGCGGTTGCGCCAGGATCCGCAATTCATCGCCGAGTTTGACCACGACCTCAAACACTACGTCGGCCGGCCGAGCCCGATCTATCACGCGGAACGGCTGTCGCAGAAGGTCGGTGGTGCCCAGATCCTGCTCAAGCGCGAAGACCTCAACCACACCGGCGCACACAAGATCAACAACACGATCGGCCAGGCCCTCGTCGCCAAGCGCATGGGCAAGCGTCGCATCATCGCCGAGACCGGCGCCGGCCAGCACGGCGTGGCCAGCGCCACGGTGTGTGCGCGGCTGGGCATCCAGTGCGTCGTGTACATGGGCGCGGTCGATGTGGAGCGCCAGGCGATCAACGTTTTCCGCATGAAGCTCCTGGGCGCGGAAGTGGTGCCGGTGCAATCGGGTTCGAAGACGTTGAAGGACGCCCTGAACGAGGCGCTGCGCGACTGGGTCACCAATGTCGACGACACCTTCTACATGATCGGAACGGTGGCTGGCCCGCATCCGTATCCGATGATGGTGCGCGACTTCAACGCCGTGGTTGGCCGCGAGGCGCGCGCCCAGATGCTGGAGCAATACGGCCGGTTGCCCCATGCCCTGGTGGCGTGCGTCGGTGGCGGCTCGAACGCGATCGGGTTGTTCCACGCCTTCCTCAACGATGCTGACGTTGCGATGTACGGCGCGGAAGCGGCGGGCGAGGGCATCGAAACCGGCCGGCACGCCGCATCGCTGGCCGCGGGGCGGCCTGGAGTGCTGCATGGCAATCGCACCTATGTCATCAGCGACGACGACGGCCAGATCATCGAGACGCACTCCGTGTCGGCCGGGCTGGATTATCCCGGCGTCGGTCCGGAGCATGCCTATCTCAAGGATACGGGCCGGGCGAAGTACCTGGGTATCACCGACGACGAGGCACTGGCTGCGTTCCACGAGCTGGCCCGCACCGAGGGCATCCTGGCTGCGCTCGAATCGAGCCACGCCATTGCCCAGGGCATCAAGCTGGCGCGCGAACTGCCGCGTGACCAGTTGGTGCTGGTGAACCTGTCCGGGCGTGGTGACAAGGACGTTCATACTATTGCCCGCCGCGAAGGCCTCACGCTTTGACCCCCAGGTCGGCGCCGGTGGAAGCCCGGGGCCGGCGCTGACACACTTGTCTCTTCAGCGGATGTACGCGCGCCGATGAACCGAATTGATCAACGTTTTGCCGAACTGGCCGCCGCGCGCCGTCGCGGACTCATTCCGTTCGTGACCGGCGGCGACCCACTGCCTGATGCGACCGTGGCGCTGATGCATGCGCTGGTCGCCGCGGGCGCCGACCTCATCGAACTGGGCGTGCCGTTCTCCGACCCGATGGCCGATGGCCCGGTGATCCAGCACGCTAATGAGCGCGCTCTTGCGAAGGGTGTGGGCCTGCGCCGCATCCTCGAATGGGTGGCTGAATTCCGTCGCTCTGACGCGGCCACGCCGATTGTCCTGATGGGATACCTCAATCCGATCGAGATATACGGCTTCGAGCGTTTTGCCCGCGACGCCCGCCAGGCCGGAGTCGATGGCGTGCTGCTGGTGGATTGCCCGGTGGAAGAGCTCGACACCGCCGCCCCTCTGCGCGATGCCGGGCTGAACCAGATTTTCCTGGCGGCGCCCACGACCGATGCGGCGCGCCTGGAGTCAATCTGCAACACGGCGCAGGGCTTCCTGTACTACGTCTCCTTTGCGGGCATTACCGGGGCGGCACGACTGAGCACCGAGGCGGTGCGCGAGAAGGTGGCCGCGATCCGCACCCGTGCCCGTACCCCGGTCGCTGTCGGCTTTGGCGTGAAGGATGCGGCCTCGGCGGCGGCGATCGCGCAGTTTGCAGACGCCGTGGTGATCGGCAGCGCCCTGGTGGAAACGATTGCCGGCAGCGAATCGGCGGTCGAGGCCTGCCGGCGCGCGACCGAGTTCCTGGCGCCGATCCGGACCGCCCTCGATGCGGTCGAGGGCGCCGACGCCGCCTGAGCGGACCGGACCCAGGTAGAATGGGTGTCGGATTGGGGTCGCTGCCTGCTGGCGCGATCCCTTCGGGTCGCAACGGGCGATGGTCGCGTGGACCGCGCCGACACGGAGAATCGATGCTATGAGCTGGCTTTCGAAATTGATGCCGTCGCGCATCCGTACCCAGGGCACGAGCAAAGGCAAGGTGCCCGAAGGGTTGTGGGAAAAGTGCGATGGTTGTGCGGCTGTCCTCTACCGTCCCGAGCTGGAACGCAATCTGGAAGTGTGCCCGCAGTGCGGTCATCACCACGCGATCCTGGCGCGCAAGCGGCTCAACGCCTTCTTCGACGATGGCACCACCGAGGAGCTGTTTGCCGACCTCGAGCCCGTCGATACGCTGAAGTTCAAGGATTCCAAGCGCTACAAGGACCGCATCGTCGCCGCACAGAAGCAGACCGGCGAGAAAGATGCCCTGATCGCCATGCGCGGCCAGCTCAAGGGCCGCCCGCTGGTGGGCGTGGCTTTCGAGTTCACCTATATGGGCGGCTCGATGGGGTCGGTGGTTGGCGAGAAGTTCACCCGCGCCGCCGAGCGCGCACTGGCCGACCGCGTACCGCTGGTGTGCTGGTCCGCCACCGGTGGCGCCCGGATGCAGGAAGGCCTGCTGTCCCTGATGCAGATGGCCAAGACGTCGGCCGCCCTGGCCCGGCTCCGTTCGGCGGGCATCCCGTATGTGTCGGTGCTGACGCACCCGACGACCGGCGGCGTCTCCGCCAGCCTGGGCATGCTCGGTGACCTCAACATTGCCGAACCCAAGGCGCTGATCGGCTTTGCCGGCCCGCGCGTGATTGAGCAGACAGTCCGCGAAACTCTGCCCGAAGGCTTCCAGCGGTCGGAATTCCTGCTCGAGCACGGTGCCGTCGACGCCATCGTCGACCGCCGCGAGATCCGCGACAAACTGGCCGACATCCTCGCGCTGCTGATGCGCCAGCCGCGGGTTGCCGCCTGATCCACCGGGGACGCCGTGCCGTATTCGCTGCAGGAATGGCTGGATTACCAGCAGAAGGTGCATGCGCTCGGCGTCGATCTCGGCCTGGCCCGTGCCAGCGAGGTCTGGCGCCGCATGGGCGCGCCGCGTCCGGCCGCAACCGTCGTCACGGTGGCCGGAACCAACGGCAAAGGTTCGACCGTCGCCCTGCTTGAAGCGATCTGGACAGCCGCCGGCTACCGGGTAGGTGCATACACCTCACCGCACCTGTTGCGCTACAACGAGCGCGTCCGCGTCGATGGCGCGGACGCCGCCGACGCATCACTCATTGCCGCCTTCGACCAGATCGAGCAGGCGCGCGAAACGATTCCGCTGACCTATTTCGAATTCGGCACGCTGGCCGCACTGTGGCTCTTCGCGCAGGCGGGGCTGGATGTCGCCGTACTTGAGGTGGGCCTCGGCGGACGTCTGGATGCCGTCAACATCGTGGATGCAGATGCGGTCGCGGTCACGACGATTGCGCTGGATCACCAGGATTGGCTGGGCAATGACCGCGACACGATCGGTCGCGAGAAAGCCGGTGTGGCGCGCCGGGACCGGATTGCGGTCGTCAGTGAGGCGCATCCACCAGACGGCCTGCTCCGGGCGCTGGCCGAGGCAGGAGCACGGGTCCACCGTGCCGGCGTTGACTTCCAGATGACCCCGGCCGCCGATGGCTGGCATTGGACCGGTGGATCGTCCCGCTACCGGATTCCGCCGCCCGCGCTGGCCGCGCCGTGCCAGCCGCAGAACATTGCCGGAGCGGTGGCCCTGGTTGATGCGCTGCAGTCGCGGATGCCAGTCCTGCCCGATGCCATCATCAAGGGCGTGGCGGCCGCACAGGTGGCGGGGCGGTTGCAACGCGTGCGGGTAGGTGACGGCGAGCTGGTGATCGACGTCGCCCACAACCCCCAGGCCGCCGGCGTCCTGGCCGAATGGCTGGCGCAGGAGCCGTCCCGGCCGACGATGGCAGTTTTCAGTGCGCTGGCGGACAAGGACATCGCGGGTATCGTCCGGCCACTGGCTGATCGGTTTGTCCATTGGCACCTGTCCGGCCTGGATTCGGTCAGCGATCGTGGCCGTACGGCGTTGACCTTGGCCAACGCGGTCGCTGCCCGGCTGCCGTACGCCGGAATCGCGGTGCACGCCACCGTGGAGGCAGCCCTGGATGCTGTGGCGCCGGTGTTGCGCGATGGTGCACGGGTCGTGGCCTTCGGTTCATTCTTTGTCGCGGCCGATGCGTTGCGCTGGGCGGCGCGTCATTCGCCGGCAGCCGGGTCGGATTCACGGGTGAAGGTGCAAGGTTAGGCCGCGTATAATCCCGAAGTCCCTGGAGGCCCCTCGCCGATGGATTCCCAGCTCAAACAGCGCCTGATCGGCGCCGCTGTATTGATCGTGCTCGCGATCATTTTTGTCCCGATGTTCTTGTCCGGCTCGCCGCCCAAGCAGGATACAGTCACCGAGAATCTGGCTATTCCTCCGGCGCCCGAGCGCGAGTTCCAGACGCGCGTGGTGCCGGCCGACGGCGGCAAGGCCACGATTCCCACACCGGCGCCGGCCGCGGTCCCACCCGTCGCCCCGTCGTCGAATACCGACAAGGTCACCACCGTCGAAGCCGACAAGAACCCACGCGTCGAGGTGCCGTACGACCAGCCTCCGCCGACGCAGGCCAAGACAGACCCTCGTACGCCACCGCCGGTGGCACCGGTCAAGCCGCCGGTGGAACGCGTTCTGCCGACCGCCACGGCCCACGGCCGGTTTGCGGTACACCTGGGCGTGTTCACCAGCAATGCGAACGCCGACGCCCTGGTGGGAGCTGCGCGCAAGCAGGGTATCAGCGCCTACACGGAAACCGCGGATGTCGACGGCAAGCCGGCGACACGCGTGCGGCTGGGCCCCTTTGAAGACCGTGCCACCGCAGAGTCGGCACGTCTGAAACTGCAGCAGGCCGACGCCAAGTTCAAAGGCAGTGTCGTCGAGATCGCAGCCACGCCGAAGGCGGACGCCCCGGCTGCCGCATTGCCCGCCAATCGTGCCGGTGGCTGGGCGGTGCAGCTGGGGGCTTTCAAGTCCCCGGAAGAGGCCAACAAGCTGCTGGCGCGGGTCAAGGGCGCCGGCTTTTCCAGCTATGTCGATACCACCGGGCAGGGCGCCGAGAAACTCTGGCGCGTGCGGGTGGGGCCCGAGGCTGACCGCGGCAATACGGAGAAATTGCGCGACGCCGTCAAACAAAAACTGACCATCGCCGGCATGATCGTGACGGTTCCCTAGGCGCCGACGAGCCATGAACTGGGCGGACTACACCATCCTCGGCGTCCTCGGCCTTTCGGTCGTCGTCGGTCTTTGGCGTGGGCTGGTCTCCGAAGTGATGGCGCTGGTGTGCTGGGCAGCCTCCTTCTGGGTGGCCTGGATGTTCGGCGAGCCGCTGTCGCGGCAGTTCACGGCTATCGACGTCCCGTCCGCGCGCCTCCTGCTGGCGTATGGTCTGTGCTTCTTCGGCGTGCTGGTCGTCGGCGCCATCCTCTCCTTCATCGTTCGCAAGCTTGTATCCGGCAGCGGATTGAGCGGAACAGACCGCCTGCTCGGCATGATGTTTGGATTGGCCCGGGGCGTGCTGGTGGTGACGCTGGCGGTCCTGATGCTGGGGTTCACGCCGTTCCCGCGCGATGCGTGGTGGCGCGAGTCCCGGCTGATGCCCAGTTTCCAGGGCGGTGCCGAATGGCTGTCAGCACGGCTGCCGGAGGCTGTCAGCAAGTACGTCGATTTCAAGGGCATGCTGAACCTGCCGGCAGGCTTGCCGAAACCGGCTGCGCCACCGGCATCCGACCCGCCGCCGGTGGCGCCGCCGGCGCCACCTGCAACAACTAAATCTTCCACTTAGCGGTAATGTGCCATGTGCGGAATTATTGGAATTGTCGGAAAGTCCGAGGTTGCCTCGGCGCTGTATGACGGACTGACCGTCCTGCAGCATCGCGGCCAGGATGCCGCCGGCATCGCAACGGTCGACGGCGCGCGGCTGCGCCTGCACAAGGCTCGCGGGCTGGTGCGTGATGTGTTCCAGCGCGATGACATGCTCAAGCTTCGCGGTCGCGCCGGCATCGGACACTGTCGTTATCCGACGGCGGGTTCGGACGACGTGGGTGAGTCGCAGCCCTTCTACGTGAACTCGCCCTACGGTATCGCGCTCGCCCACAACGGCAACCTGGTCAACGCCGAGGCGATCAGCAACGAGCTCTTCGAGGGCGACCGCCGCCATATCAACACGGATTCGGATTCCGAAGTGCTGCTCAACGTGCTGGCACACGAGCTGCAGATCCAGGAACGCATGGCGCTTTCGCCGGATCATCTGTTCAAGGCCGTCGCCGGCGTGCACGAGCGTTCACGCGGCGGCTACGCCGTGGTTGCCCTGGTGCTGGGATACGGCATCCTCGCGTTTCGCGATCCGCACGGTATCCGCCCGCTGGTGCTCGGTGAGCGTGAAACTGCGGACGGCAAGGAGTACGCCGTTGCATCGGAATCCGTAGCGCTCGATATCCTAGGCTTCCGTCGCCTGCGCGATGTGGAGCCGGGCGAGGCTGTCCTGCTCGGGTTCGACGGTTCCCTGCACAGCCGTCGTTGTGCCGAAGGCTATACCCACACACCGTGCATCTTCGAATACGTCTACCTGGCGCGACCGGATTCGATGATCGAAGACGTCTCGGTGTACAAGGCGCGGCTGCGCATGGGCGAACGCCTCGCCGCAAAGATCCAGCGCCTGAAGCCTGACCATGGTATCGACGCGATCATTCCGATTCCCGACACGGCCCGCACGGCGGCCAGCTCGCTCGCCAGCGAGCTCGGTATTCCCATGCGCGAAGGCTTCGTCAAGAACCGCTATATCGGCCGGACCTTCATCATGCCGGGGCAGAGCGAGCGCGTGAAATCGGTGCGCCGCAAGTTGAACGCGATCGATCTGGAGTTCCGCAACAAGACGGTGCTGCTGGTGGATGACTCCATCGTGCGCGGCACGACCTCCAAGCAGATCATCCAGATGGCCCGCGAAGCCGGTGCGCGCAAAGTGTATTTCGCCTCCGCTGCGCCGCCTGTCCGCTACCCGAACGTCTACGGCATCGACATGCCCGCCGCGGCGGAACTGATCGCGCACAATCGCAGCGAGGAGGAAATCTCGGCGCTGCTCGGCGCCGACTGGCTCGTCTACCAGGACCTGGACGACCTGATCGCCTCTGTCAGCGAAGGTAACGAAGCCCTGCAGAAGTTCGATACGTCGTGCTTCTCCGGCGAGTATGTCACCGGCGTGCAGGCGGACTACCTGCGCGAGCTGGAGTTCGCCCGCTCGGACGAAGCCAAGAACCTGCGTCGCGCTTCCTGATGTGAGCGCGTGACCCTCTCCGCGTTCCGGCGCGGGGAGGGCGCTTCCCTCCGCTGCGGCAAAGCATTCTGTCGACACGTCGCTAACGCGCGCTGCGTGCGCTGCGGGCATAATCGGACTGCACTATTGCCCAGACCGCCTGCCGCATGCCCGATTCGTTCGAAACTGATCTCTTTCGCGCAGCGGCAGGCTGCCTCGCCGCGCGCGAGCCCGCCGAAAAAATGCGCCTGACCCGTGAAGCGGCGACGGCGTTTGCGGAAGGCCGGTTGCAGCCGACCGGCAATGACCCCGTAACGCCCATCGACGAACCCGGCCGGCCGGAGCAACCGATCCTGGTAGCCCCGCGCAACCTGGCGCAGCGGGGCCTGGGCACGGATGAGGGACGCGCTGCCCTGGTGCACGCGGTTGCCCATATTGAGTTCAATGCGGTAAACCTGGCCTGGGATGCCGTCTATCGCTTCCGCGACATGCCTGCCGGTTTCTACGCCGACTGGGTGAGCGTCGCGGCCGACGAGGCGCGGCATTTTGCGATGCTGGAGGAGCGGCTGGCGGAACTGGGCCACCGCTACGGTGACTTTCCTGCCCACAATGGACTTTGGGAAATGGCCAAGAAGACAGCGGACTCCTGTCTCAATCGCATGGCGCTCGTGCCGCGCGTGCTCGAAGCGCGTGGGTTGGATGTCACGCCGGGAATGATGGCCCGTCTGCAATCCACCGGCGATACACGGACGGTCGCCATCCTCGACATAATCCTGGCCGAAGAAGTGGCCCACGTGGCCGCTGGTTCGCGCTGGTTTGAATGGTGTTGCCAACGCGCGGGCATTGATCCCGCTGAAACCTTCGATACCCTGTTGCGAACGCATTGCCGCGGCGTCGTACGCGGCCCCTTCAACCGGACGGCGCGCCTAGCGGCGGGGTTCAGCGTCGAGGAAATGGCCCGCCTCGACACGCTGGTCGCCTGATGCGCCGCGCTCTCCGGGTTGTCCTCCTCGTCGTCCTTTGGCTGGTGCTGGTGTTGAGCTTCGCGGGGGTATCACCACTGCAGCGCCCAGTCCCGCGCGAGTCAGAGGTATTTGCCGGATCCGGTTTCGATCCGGTCGCCGGGCGGACCCGGGATGACGACGGCGCCCTGTCGATCACGGAGCCGGCGGATGACGGCAGTGTTGTCGTCGTGCGCCGCGTCGACGCCATCGAAGCGCAGGAGATGACGGAGCTTTCCTATCGCATCGACGACTTCCCGCCGGCGATGGAACTGGTTTTCCTGTTCCGCCGGGCCGATTCGCCCGGCGATGTGCGGACGCTGCCGTTGGCGAGCCCGCGCTGGGGCAGGGGCACCGTTCGCCTTTCGGTGGCGCCGCAATGGCGCGGCTTGATTACCGAAGTTGGCCTGGCGGCGTACCCCGCCCAGTCATCCCCGCCCGGCAATGCATTCCGTCCCTTCCGAATTCGCGCGCTTCGCGTCTCCACGCCCTCCGTCAGTGGCGGGCTCTCGGCGGCATTGACCGAATGGTTTGCCCCACGGGCCTGGGCGCTGATGTCAATCAGCGCACTGGGGCCTGATGGTGGACCACCCCGGGCTGGTTCTTTCGCGGCGATGATGGCGCTGGGTGCACTGGGTTCGGTGCTGGTGCTCGGCGTAGGAAGTGGCTGGTCGCGCGCCCGCTGGCAGGCCAGTGTGTTGCTGGCGGTGGCGCTGGCGTGGGTGCTGCTGGATCTTCGCTGGCTGTGGAGCCTCGCGGATCGCCATCGCGGCACACGCCAGATCTATGCGGGCCAGGCCTGGAAAGATCGGCAGCGACTTCCGCCTGACACGGCCCTGGTCGCGGCTGCCGACGCTGTGCGTGACTACTTTGGTGACCGGCTGCCCCAGGCGCGGCTCCTGGTCGACACCAATGCCGACTATTCGCGAATCCGCCTGATCTATCACCTTATGCCCGCCAATGCGGTGCCGGTGAACCTGCATGGCTACGGCCAGGCCGCGCAGCGCCGCAACCTGTACCTGTTGCTCTATTCATTGGACGACCCCGCATTCGACGCGAAGACCGGCATGCTCCGCTTCAAGGACGGCCGGGAACTTCCCGCACAGACGATTCTGGACCAGGCGCCGCTGCGCCTCTATTTCCTGGGTGAATCGTCATGACGACCGGTTTGCTGCTGGGCTGGGTGGCGCTGATCGCGTTGGGCGCCGCGGTGTACATCGGCATCACGGGGCGTCCTCGACACGGCGACTGGCTGTCGGTGGCGGGGCATGCCCCCCTGCTGGGTGTTCTCGCCTGCGGCATCGCAATTGCCCTGGTGCCGGACGCGACGGGTGCGCAACTGCCCGGTTTGTTGGGTTGGGGCCTGGGCATTGCCCTGCTTGCTGCCGGGGGCGTCGCTGCCTGGCGATGGCGCCAGGGAGCACCGGCCATTCCGCAGACAGACTGGCGAATGCCGTGGTGGGCCTGGTGTCTGGTGGGGCTGCTGGCGCTGCGCTTCATCCTCATCATCGATGAAGCCTGGCTGCGCCCGCAGTTTCCCTGGGACGCATGGCAGGCGTGGGCGCCCAAGGCCAAGACCTGGTTTGTCACGGGCCAGAGTGCGGCATATGTCGGCCCCGAGGCCTGGTGGAACGACGCCGAGGGCTCGCTGCGCAGCTCGCAATCCTGGCGCTACCCCGAACTGCTCAGCCGCATCGAGTTCAGTCTGGCCGGGCTCGCGGGCGCCTGGAATGAGGCCGCGGTCGGAACCTTGTGGCCAGTATGGTGGCTTGGCCTGCTGCTGGCCTTTGCGGGGCAGTGGCGCGCGCTGGGTGTCCCGCCGGTGGCAATTGGTGTTGCGACGTATGTGCTGGGGTCATTGCCCCTGCTGGATACACACGCTGCGCTGGCCGGCTACGCCGACCTTCCGCTGGCGGCCTTGCTGGGGTGCTCGGTGCTGGCCTGGCAGCGATGGATGGAACACCGGGACCGCGGCCAGTTGATTCTGGCTATCGGGCTACTGGTGTTGCTGCCGATGCTGAAATTTGAAGGTGCCGTATGGGCGCTGGGCTTTGCGGCCACGATGGCGCTGGCGGCGGTCCCTCCGCGAATGCGCTGGTTCGGGATGGCCAGTGTCGTCCTGATGGTGGCGGCGGCGGTCGCCGTGTCTTTGCTGGTCGAAGTCCCCTGGCTGGCAACCTTGCGCAGCATCCTCAGCGGCGAGGCTGGTAGTCATCCGGATGTCGAACGCCTGGCGGCATTGCGTGCCGTGCTGTCGGGCTTGTTCTTGCAGGAAAACTGGCACCTGCTGTGGGCGGCGCTGCTGGGTGTCGTTGTCGTGCGATGGCGCGCCCTGTCTGAGCGGCCGGCCGTCGCATGGACAGCGCTCTATCTCGCGGGGGCGGTTGTGGCCGTCCTTGGGCTTTTCCTGCTCACGCCGGCCGGCAAGTGGGCGCAGAGCAATACGGCGGTGAACCGGCTGTTCCTGCAGTTGGTGCCAGTGGCGGTGTCGCTGGGCGTCCTGTTGCTGCGCGACGTTTTCACCGCGCCAGCACCCGGCGATACACGGCCTGCGTCTGCTGCGCCACCGCCTGCGGCGTAAATTGCGTACGCCAGCGCTCCCGGGCGTTGCTGCCCCATTGCCGGGCCAGCGCGGGATCAGCGGCGACCCGGCGTATCGCGGCAGCGAGCGCTGGTGGGTCGCTCGGAGGAACCAGCAGTCCCGTGGATTCCTGTTCGACGACAAACCCGACGCCCGAACCCGGTATCGCGCTGGCCACGGTCGGAAGGCCGGCGCG
Organism: Tahibacter amnicola; assembly: GCF_025398735.1. Taxonomy (NCBI): domain Bacteria; kingdom Pseudomonadati; phylum Pseudomonadota; class Gammaproteobacteria; order Lysobacterales; family Rhodanobacteraceae; genus Tahibacter; species Tahibacter amnicola. The sequence goes on along the minus strand of NZ_CP104694.1, from coordinate 5,004,453 downwards.
CATGGCTTCCAGCAGCACCATGCCGAAGGCCTCGGCACGGTCCAGGGACGGCAGGCAGAAGAGGTCGGCGTCGGCATAAGCCCGCGCGAGCGCGTCGTCGTCGAGATAGCCGGTCAGCGTCACCCGGTCCTGCAGGCCCAGCTCCGCCACGCGCGTGCGCAGGTTGTTCTCGCGTTCTCCCGTGCCCACCAGGACCAGCGCAGCGTCGGGCACTTCGCGCAACGCGTCGAGCAGTACCTCGTGTCCTTTGTAATGTGAAAGGCGTCCCACGCTCAGCAGCCGGAATTTTCCTGCCGGCCAGCGCGGAGGGGGCGGCGGGCGGCGTTACCGCCCGCTCGGCCAGGCACAGTGGAATGATGGTTACCTTCTTGCGCCAGGGAGTCAGCGCTGCACTCGCGTCGGCGTAGGCGGAGGAAGTGGCAATCACCGCATCGGCGCCAGCCAGCAGCTGGCGTTCCCAGGGCTGGTAGAGCGGGTAGGCCAGGCGCAGGGCGCGGCTTCCGCCGTCCAGGGGGATATCCGCGTGCCAGTGGATCACCCGGGGAAGCCGGCGCACGCCCGGCACCAGGGGCACGAAAAATCCGGACGTGTTCGGTACATGAATATGCAGCAGGTCCGGCTGGAATTCCCGCACCACCCGGGCCATGACGACCGGAAACGTCGGACTCACCGGTGCGTAGAAGAGTTGTCCCCAGCAGGCTGTCTCCTCTACCGGGATTCCCTCGTGCACACGTGCGCGCGTGCGGAACGTGCCCGGTGGCGCGTGGACGAGGGCCTGTACCGTCATGCCTGCGTCCCGCTGGGCGCGGGCCAGTTCGGCGGTGAACGATTCGATACCGCCGGGGACAGGCGGGTAGAACTTGCCGATATGCAGAACGCGCATCAGTCGGCGCGTCACTCCGCGGCGGCGGATCCGCCCGGGCGCTGGCGATCCTCCAGGCGGCGGTGCAGGGTGATCAGTTCTTCCTCGAGGATGGCCAGCTTCTGGTTGAGGCGTCGAAGCTGGCGCTCCTGTCGTGACCGCTCGATGTCGAGCTGGAGCATGCGCAGCAGAATGAGAGAGAGCCCGATGATGATCGGGAGCACGGGCGGGTAGGCGATGCCGGTCAGGTGCGCCAGCCAGTCGATGGTCCTCGGCACGAAGCTGATTACCAGGGTGGCCGCGGCAACAACCAGCCACCAGAGCGCGTAGGGGCCGTGCAGGTGGTCGCGGCGGACCAGATAAAGAATGCTGCCGGCCAGCAGCAGGCCGATGATGGCGGCGGTGATCTGGGCGCTCACGACGTCGCCTCCGTGGCGCGTTGACGGATCGGTCCGCGGGCACCGACCCGGGCGATGCTGAGCACTGTGGTCGCAATCATGTAGCGGGCCACCGTCAGCCACGAGGAAAAGATCCGCGAGCCGCCGTCCCGGCGCGGCGACATGACCGTGGGGGTTTCCTGGATCACCAGCGCTTTCCTTCGCAGCAGGATCAGGACGCCGATGTCCTGGTAGTCGATCAGGCTGGCCTCGCGCGAAGCCAGCACGCGGATGGCGCGCCGGCCGTAGATGCGCAGGCCGGAAGTGAAATCCGTGACGTGCAGGCCGGTGATCAGCCGGAAATAGGCCCAGGCGATGCGCTTGGCGCCGCTCAGGCGGCCCGGGCAGGTGCCGATGGTGACGTCCGCATTGCCTGATGCATGCGCTTCAAAAAGGATGGGGAGCTGCTCCGGGTGATGTTGCCCATCGGCATCCAGGGTGATGACACTGTGATAGCCATTGCGCAGCGCGAAGCGCATGCCGGCCTGGGCCGCCCCCCAGGCGCCAAGCTGGAAGGGGAGCGTCAGCACGAGGGCGCCTGCCTCGGCGGCTTGCGCGGCGGTCGCGTCGGTACTCGCATCGTTGACCACCACGACGTCGCAACCCAGCGCATTCCGGACGCCGCACACCACGGCCGCCACGGTGGCCTGTTCGTTTCGCGCGGGCATTACCGCGAGACAGCGTTTGTTGCGGACCGTCGGAATTGGCACAAGGAGTCGCAAGGCTGGAAAAATCCGATTGTCACAACCGGCGCGAAGCGTCGTCAACGCGCAAAATCACAAGCCGGACCATTGTGTTGCGATCGGTCGGCCTGTCGGTCGTGACCGTCACGATGCTTTTACAGAATTGGTGATACGCTTATGCGTTAGTACGTGCGCAGATCGAAATCGCCCGGCACGGGATGGGTGCCCGGCGAAGGAAGTGGCGAGCGTGACGGAGTCGGCAAAAATAATTCCGGCCGGCGTGTCCGCTCCCGACCTCAGGCTGCGTTACTAGCTTCCGAGTGTTCCCCCACGGAGCACGGAAGCGAACCGACGAGTTTTGAGATCTACTTCAAGAATTGCCGCTAAACCATTGACGGCGTTTGGTTGAGGTATCTAAACTGCAAAACTGTCGGGTCGCATGAAACCATGTGGGAAGGGGGCAAGGCCCTCGCCCGATCCAACCTGGAGATTTTTCAATGATTGCCAACGTTAAGATCAAAGCGCTGTCCGCGGCTGTGTTGGGTCTGGCGAGCATGTACGCCGGTTCGGCTTTCGCGCAGTGCGCTGCTTCCTTCGTTCAGCCGACGGGCGCCTGGAGCGGCTCGCAGGTCATCGGTGGTGGCGCCTTCTCGATCAATGCGCCGGGCCTCGGCGGCACGGGCTGCAAGGTCAACTTCCGCTACAACGCCGGCGCCGGCGCCCTGGCCAGCGCGATCGCGCGTGACGACTCCCCGACCGCTGAAGGACGTTACCGTTCGCGCTTCAAGATCAACGCCAGCGCCATCACCGGCCTGAGCGGTCTGCAGAAGACCCAGCTCTTCACGGCGAACTCCAACACGGCCTTCCCGGCCGCCGGTGGTTCCCTGCAGGTTCTCCGCATCTCGCTGATTCCGGGCGGCGCCAACGGCACCGTTTCGGTCGTCGCGGCCACCAATGACCCGGCCAACGGCTATGTCAGCCTGCCGTTCACCGCGCCGCTCGCGGCCGGCGAAAACACCATCGAAACGGAAGTCGTCATCGGTGGCGCCGGTACCGGCAAGGTCAACGTGTGGGTGAACAACGCCACCGCCGGTACGCCGACGGGCACGATCAACGTGAACAACAGCGGCTGGGTTGGCATCGACACCGCTCTGCTGGGCTTGGCTGACTCGACCCCGCCGTTCCGCACCACCCAGGCCGGTCGCGACATCGCTTTTGACGAGTTCGATTCGCGCCGTTCGACCTTCATCGGTCCGTAATTTTTCGTAGAGTCGGAGTAACTATATGAAGAAGAATGCGTTTCTGCTCGCCGCCGGTCTCCTGACACTGGGTATGGGCGCCGCCCACGCCCAGTCCTGCGCCTCCCCGAGCATCATTCCGCTCGTCGGTGGTACCAACCACGTGATCAACGGCGTCGATGGCTGCGCTGGCGCGAACCAGCTCGGCACGCTGTGCGGCTCGTTCAATTCGCCGGAAAACGACGTCGTGTTCTCGTTCAACATTGACGGTACGCGTACGGCCACGACGTTCACGCTGAGCACCAGCACGCCGGCGTGGGATCCGGCCATGCTGCTGATGAGCGGCTCGTGCGGTGGTGGTGCGACCTGTACGGACGTCGCTGCCAACAATGGCGCCGGCGCGAACGAAACGATGGCTGTTCCGACCGGCAACGGTCTGTACTACCTCGTCGTGACGTCCAGCCCGGGCACGGGCAGCTGCGGCACCTTCTCGCTGGATGCCGGCGGCCGTCTGCCGGTTGCGCTGCAGAAGTTCTCGGTCGAGTAATTCGTCGACCATCTTCGGTAGTTCCGGAACCCACCGCTTGCGGTGGGTTCTTTTTGCGCTCTGCAAAATCTGCACGCGTACCAGCACGATCTGCGTTCATCGGCAGGATGTTCACGCGGAAGGTTGCGGCGCTCCGTGTGGGGTCTTATTTCGCGATCGATGAGGCCGACCCTGTGCACGGGCTGCAGATCCGCAGGCCCGGCCTGCGCTGCGCCGGCTCTGAAGACTCGGCTTGCGCCGATCTCTGTTTCCGATGTTCCACTGGGTAGGAACATCTCCGAATTTTCACGGTCGGAAGAGCCCGTCTTCCGGAACTAGCAGCTGGAGTGTCATGCACGCTTTCATTCTTTCCGCCCTGTTGCCGGCAGCCGCCGCGGGCACGCCGTCGGACGGCATCCAGGTGACCCCCTGTGAGTTCGGTGAGGTGTACCAGGGGCAGCCCGCCTCCTGCTATCTGGAGTTCGCCAACACGACGGACAAACCGGTCCGCATTTCCGACATTCAACCGGTTTTCAAGGGGGATCGGGCGACAGAGGAGTCGATGGAGCTGGCTCCAGGCGCTACCTCGCAGGTCAAGCTCGATCTGGATACGTCCGTTGATGTGGGCAATATCCAGCACTACGTGAATTTCCGTACGTCCGCTGGCGGTGACATCCGCGTCGCGCAGGCGAAAGGGTTTGTGGTTTCCATCATCGACCAGGTCAAGCCTGTGCTCGATGCGGGCGTCGTCGACCTGGCCGTGGAAAATCGCGAATCCCGCGCGCTCGAATTCAGCAGCAGCGACGTGCCGGACTTCCGGCTGCTCAAGGTCGTCGAGGCGCCGAACTACGCGTCCGTATCCATTCACGAGAACGGCAAGCGCGTGAGCGTGCAGATCAAGTCGGATACCGAGTGGGGACTGCACGAAGACTGGGTCAAGCTGGCCATTGATTCGCCGCACCAGAAGTCGCTGGCATTTCGGCTCAAGGCGGACGTCCGCGGTGATGTGGTCCCGGCGGCCAATCCGTATACGCTGGAGCTCGTGCGCCGCGGCAACCGCAATGAATTCCTGATTCGGCTGGATGACCGCACCGGCGCTGAACTGAAGATCGGCAAGCTGACGCTGGACGGCCTCGTCGGTTCAGCTGCCGCGGTGCCCTGTGTACCGGCCAAGCCGAGCTGCCAGAACGTGAAACTGCACATTTCCGACGACCAGCCGCTCGGTAGCATCCGGGGACGCGTGCTGGTGGAGCTTCCCGGGAAGAAGCGGACCCTTCCCATCGATGCCTGGGGGCTTGCGATACGCAAGGAAACCAAGGTGGTCAGCATGGAAGAGGAGATGGCCAAAGCCTCCAAGGCTTCAGCAACTTCCGGCGCACTTCCTGCCGGCGGGCAGTCCGCAGCCACCGCGGGTGGGAAATTCACCGATCAGGTCAAGAAGGCAGTTGCTACCGCCAATGTGCCGCCGGACCAGGCTGGAACGGGACCTCTGCTGCGCTGGGAAGTGGCCAACGAGTCCAGCATCTACGGCTACGGAATCTACCGTGCATCACAGGAAAGCGGACCTTTCAGCCGTGTGAACGCCGACATCATTCGTAAGGTGTCGGTGGACGGGAGCGGATCGTCCTACGCGTGGCGCGACAACTCCGCGGTGAGTGGGCAGACGTACTGGTACTACATCGGTGCCATTCACCACACGGGCAAGAAGGAAAAGCTTGGCGAACCGGCCAAGGTCGTGGCGAAGTAACGCTTCTCGCGCGCGTGCCTGCCTGGCGCACGGCCGGGCAGGCAGATTCTCACCGTAAAGCTCCGGCGTTCCCGACCGGCTAGCGCAGTACCTGGCGGCTTATGCCGTCGGCGGATACCAGCAACACTTCCCCCGTATCGCGCCAGTCCGCGATCACCCATCGCTCGACACGCCCGTTGGTCGCGTCATGCCAGTGCTGCGCCGGCCGATGGGTATGACCGTGAATGATGCGGCGGATGCCATGCGCCTGAGCGACGTCGCAAACGGCAGATTCGGTAACGTCCATGATGGCTTCGCCCGCCATGGCCGTGTGCTCGCGGCTCTTTGCCCGGGCGGCTTCGGCGAAGGCACGACGCGCCGGCAGCGGCTGCGCCAGAAACTGCGCCTGCCAGACGGCGCTACGTAACTGGGAGCGTATTGCCTGGTAGGGCTGGTCGTCGGTACACAGCGAATCGCCGTGGAGCAGCAAGGTCGGTTGGTTGTAGAGGTTGACGACCGTAGGGTCGTCCAGCACCTGGACGCCGGTGGCCTCCGAGAAGGTTTTGCCAACGAGGAAATCGCGATTTCCGTGCATGAACCAGCACGGGACACCGGTCGCCGTCAGCTCGCGCAGATGACCGCGCGCATCCTGCGCCAGCGGCGCATCGTCGTCGTCGCCAACCCAGGTTTCGAAGAGATCGCCGAGGATGTAGAGGCCTTCGCTGTCACGGGCAGGTCCCCGCAGGTAACGAAAGAAGATTTCGGTCAGATCCGGTCGCGAATCCTGCAGGTGCAGGTCGGAAATGAAATGCGTCGGCATCAAGGGGCCTGTGGATGGGGTCCAAGCGTGACAGTCTGGCGTTCCGCTTCGTGCCGGGCACGGCGGCCACCCGACGTTTCCTGCGATGGCAGCGGGGCCCGACTGCCGCGTATTGCGTCGCTGGCGCGGCGCGGCCGTGGGCCGCAGCCGCGCCAGTCAGACAAGGGTCAGTTGACCACTTCGGCCTTGTCGATGGTGATGGCCGTCTTCGGAACGTCACCGGGGAGCGGTCCCTGCGGACCGGTTTCCACGGCCTTGATCTTGTCGACCACGTCCATGCCGGCCACGACCTTGCCGAATACGCAGTAGCCGTAGGTCATGCCGCTCTGGTCGCTGACATAATCCAGGCGCTTGTTGTCGACGACGTTGATGAAGAACTGGGCGGTGGCCGAGTGCGGGTCGCCGGTGCGCGCCATGGCGACGGTTCCGCGCAGATTGCTCAGGCCATTGTTGGCTTCGTTATGAATCGGCGGGCGCGTGCGCTTCTGGGTGAGATCCTTGGTGAAGCCGCCGCCCTGGACCATGAAGCCGTTGATCACGCGGTGGAAGATGGTGCCGTTGTAGAAGCCTTCCTTGGTGTACTGCAGGAAGTTCTCGACCGACTTGGGCGCCTTGTCCGGGAACAGCTCGATGGTGATGTCGCCCATCGAGGTATGCAGGACGACCGTCTGGTTCGCAGGCTTCGTCGCCGGGGCAGCCGGGGCGGCGCCTTCGGCGGGCTTGGTCGCAACCGCTGCCGGTTTTTGCTCGGCCGGCTTGGCTGCGGGCTTGGTATCGGTTTGCGCGGCAACGGCAAACGGTGCCAGCAGGGCAAAAGCGAGCAGATGACGCTTCAGCACGGACATCTCCTTGAGAGGGGGTTGGAACGGTAATGATACCGGCGCCGGACGCTTCCGGGTGTGCTGTGTGCCAGGTCGCGTGGCTGCGGCGCGGCAAGGATTAAGGATTCGTCGGCGCAGTGATGCCGCAGCGTTGGTCGGGAAGGCCGCGAGCCTTGTATGAGCCAGCGCCTGGCGGGGTGGTGGGGGCGACGGTTGGCGTCGGCCGGAATTCAATCCGGCAGCCTGGTTCAGGCCTTCGTCAGTGCGCAAAACTCGGGCTGTCGGCGCGATCGCTTGCCCGCAACTGCAGCTTGAAGCCCAGCTCCTTCATGTAGTCGCGCTCCTGGTCCAGGTCGGCCACCGTCAGGGGATGCTGTTCCAGCCAGGCGCGGGGCAGCTTCAATTCCAGCGTGCGCTCGTCCCAGCGTAGCGACAGCGGCGGCATGGGGTCGGCGCTGCGCGCGCGCTGGAGCAAGACCGCCAGGCGCAACAGCGCGGTCACACGCGTCGCGGCGCGCCGCTGCCGGTCGGGCAGGGCGTTGAGCAGATCCTGGTCCGGCTTGCGCCGATGGCAGCGCAGCACGGTGGAGAGCAGCTCCTGCTCCTGCCGTGTAAAGCCGGCGAGGTCGGCATGCTTCACCAGGTAGGCGCCGTGCATGTGGTGCTGGCTGTGGGCAATGGCAAGGCCAATCTCGTGCATGCGGGCGGCCCACAGCAGCCAGTCGAGGGCTTCGGCGTCCAGATCCCAGGCGTCGGCGATCTGATCGAACAGCGCGTGCGCAGTGGCCTCGACGCGCAGCGCGTGGCTGCGGTCCACGTCGTAGCGGCGCACAAGGCTTTCGATGCTGGCGGTGCGGGGGTCGCGCTGCTCGGCGCGGCCGATCATGTCGTAGAGCAGGCCTTCGCGCATGGCGGTTTCGCACACCTGCATGCGATCCAGGCGCAGGGCTGCAAAGGCTGCCTCAAGGATGGCGACACCGCCGGCCAGCACGGCCTGGCGCTCCTCCGACAAGCCCGGTAACCGGATCTTCTCGATCGAACCCGCCGCCAAAATGGCGTCGCGCAGACGGGCCAGGCTTTCTGCCGTGATGAAGCTATCGCTCCAACCATTGGCCTGGATCAGGTTGCCGATGGCGCGAATCGTTCCGGACGACCCGATCGTTTCTCCCCAGCCGCGGCTGCGGTAGTCGGCGGCGAACTGCTGCAGCTCGACGCCGATCTCGGTCTGGGCCTGGCGCCAGCGCTTGGCCGTGAGCTTGCCGTCGCCGAAGAAACGCAGGGTGCTGGCCACGCAGCCCATCTGCAGACTTTCGCGCTCGATCGGATCGAGTCCGGCACCAATGATGAATTCCGTACTGCCGCCGCCGATATCGATGCATAGGCGTCGTTCGCGCGATTCCGGCAGGCCGTGGGCTACACCCAGGTAGATCAGGCGCGCTTCCTCGCGGCCGGAAACCACTTCGATCGGATGGCCCAGCGCCGTTTCGGCGGGAAGCAGGAACGCGTGCGGGGCGCTCAGGCGGCGCACCGTATTGGTTGCAACGGCGCGTACCCGGCTGGACGGCAGGGTGCGCAAACGTTGTCCGAAGCGGGCCAGGCAGGCCAGCGCCCGATCGCGGCGCTCGGCATCGAGGCTGCCGTCCAGGCTGAGGCCTGCGGCCATACGCACGCTGTCCCGCAACCGGTCGATGACACGCAGCTCGCCGTGCTGATAGCGCGCGACCACCATGTGATAGCTGTTGGAGCCCAGGTCGACCGCGGCCAGCAATTCGCCGTCCTGAATGGGTTTCTGGCCTTGGGGCACGGCAAACCTCGCGGGTGGATAGGGCGGCGGAATTTTGCCACGACGCGACGCCGTCTGCGCCGCGGCTGTCCTACATGCTGAGCTTGGCCACCAAGGCCAGCTGGGCCGCGTGCGGCATCTCGTCCTGGGGATGCAACTGCGTATAGGTGCCATCGGGCTGGAGCACCCAGGCCTGGGTGTTGTCGGCCAGGAAATTGGCCAGCGCCTCGTCGTACACCCGCTGGGCCAGCACGCTGTCGAGAATTGGAAAGCAGGTTTCGATCCGTCGCAGCAGATTGCGTTCCATCCAGTCGGCGCTGGCGCAGAAGATCTCCGGCTGGCCGTCATTGGCAAACCAGTACACGCGACTGTGTTCGAGGAACCGGCCGACCACCGAGCGCACGCGGATGTTTTCCGAAACACCGGGCAATTGTGGCCGCAACGCGCAGGCGCCGCGCACGATCAGGTCGATCTGCACGCCTGCACACGAGGCGGCGTAGAGCTGTTCGATCACGCCTGCTTCGTTGAGTGCGTTCATTTTCGCGATGATGCGTGCCGGTTTTCCCGCGCGAGCATGAGCGATCTCACGCTCGATCTTGGTGAGCAGACCCTTGTGCAGGGTGAAGGGCGACTGCATCAGACGCTTGAGCTTGATCACGGTGCCCAGGCCTGACAACTGCTGGAACATCTTGTGGACGTCTTCGCCGATATCCGGGTCGGCGGTCATCAGGCCGAAATCGGTGTAGACCTTGGACGTCATCTGGTGATAGTTGCCAGTAGAAAGGTGTACATAGCGGCGAAGTTTACCTTCCTCGCGGCGTACGATCAGCAGCATCTTGGCGTGGGTCTTGTAGCCGACGACGCCATACACGACCTGCACGCCGGCCTCCTGCAACCGGTTCGCCAAGCGAATATTGGCCTCTTCGTCAAAGCGCGCACGCAGTTCCACCACGACGGTGACGTCCTTGCCATTGCGCGCGGCATCGACCAGATGGCTCACCAGCGGCGAATGGTCGCCGACGCGGTACAGCGTCTGCTTGATGGCCAGTACGTCCGGATCCTGGCTGGCCTGGCGCACCAGTTCGATCACCGCGCCGAAGGATTCGAACGGATGGTGCAGCAGCACGTCCTGCTCGCGCACGGCATCCAGGACCGCCGGCGTGCCCACGAAGGCCGGCGCCACGCGCGGCGTGAATTTCGGGAATTTCAGGTCTGCCCGGTCGACCTGGTCGTAGATGGCAATGATGCGGTTAATGTTGACCGGGCCGGCGCAGCGGTAGATATCCTGGTCGGTCAGCTGGAAGTTCGCCATCAGCATGTCGGTGATGGCCTTCGGGCAGGATTCGGCCACTTCCAGGCGTACCGGATGTGCATAACCGCGGCCGGCCAGCTCGTCCGACAAGGCCGCGGCGAGGTTCTCCACTTCGTCTTCGTCGACGACCAGCTCGCTGTTGCGCGTCACGCGGAACTGGTACGAACCCTCCACGCGCATGCCCGGAAACATCTCGTCGATGAACTGTTGCAGGATGCCGGCCAGGAACACGAAATCGTAGGGCGACTCGGCGACTTCCGCGGGGAGCCGGATGATGCGCGGCAGCGAGCGAGGCGCACGCACCAGCGCCATGTGCCCTTCGCGCCCGAAGGCGTCCTTGCCCTTGAGCACGACGGCAAGGTTGAGGCTCTTGTTGAGGATGCGCGGGAACGGGTGCGCCGGATCCAGTCCCAGCGGCGAGAGCACCGGCAGGATCTCGTTCTGGAAATAGCCCTGCAGCCAGCGTTTCTGCTTGACTGTCCAGCGATCGCGCGTGACGAAGCGGATGCCTTCGATGCCCAGCGCCGGCAGCAGGGTGTCGTTCCAGAAGGCGTACTGGGCGCGGACCAGCTCCAGCGCGCGCGAACGGATGCGCGAGAGCACCTCGGTCGGGCCCAGGCCGTCGGGACCGGGCATCGGCGTGCCCAATGCCAGCTGCTGCCGCAGCACAGCCACCCGAACTTCGAAGAACTCGTCGAGGTTGGTGTTGGAAATGCACAGGAAACGCAGGCGTTCAAGCAGCGGTACGCGCTCGTCATAGGCCTGCGCCAGCACGCGGAAGTTGAACTCCAGCTGCGCCAGCTCGCGATTGAGGTAAAGCGACGGATCCTTCAGGTCGCGCGTCATCGCCGCGTTGAGAAGTGTCATTGGACAAGCTCCTTTTGTTCGGCGAGAGCTTGGGCCGAAAGCGCGACGAACCCCTGGTGTTCCAGCAGAGTCTGCGCCGGCCCGCTCAAGACGTATTGCAAAAACCGCAGGGAGGCCTCGGAAGGGCGACCGTCCGTTCCCCGATTGAAATAGATATAGAGCGGCCGCGCCAGTGGGTAGCGACCGTTTTCGATATTCTCGGGCGTGGGCGCAACAACATTTTTGCCGTCGCGCAGCGGCAACACCTTTACCAAAGCGTTGACGTGGCCGACGCCAGCATGTCCGATGGCGTGCGGCTGCTGCGCCACCGCCGCGACGATCGCACCGGCTCCGGCAAGCTGGACCACATCATCCCGATAAACCCCTTCACAGAGCGCTACATCCCGGAAGAACTCAAAGGTGCCGGATGCCGTATTGCGCCCGATCCGCAGAATCGGACGATTGATCAGCGCTGGCGCGGCGACTGCCAGATCGCTCCACGCGGCAATGGGCGAGCCGCGTCCACATCGCCGTGTCTGCGACCACACCGCGTCCACATCCTGCAACGACAGCGAACCGATCGGGTTATCCGGATGCACGAATATGGCGATTGCGTCCAGGCCGATCTGGATGCGGCCGGGGGCGTGTCCACGATAGCGGCGATAGCTCGCTTCTTCGGCTTCCGTCATCGCTCGGCTCATCGGGCCGAGCTCGGCTGAGCCGACGGCAAGCGCCGTTGGTGCACCGGCTGAACCCGGCGTCTGGATCTGGATCCGCACCTGCGGATTCGCTGCCTGGAAGGCGTCCACCCAGGCCAGCATCAGGTCGCCCAAGGTGTCCGAGCCGACGCTTACCAGGTTGACTGGCGCCGCACCGGGGGCTGCTGCCGCAGCGGTCATCAGAACGCCGAGCGCGATGCGCCGCCACATTCCGATGATGCCGCGCGGTTTCATGCTTCGTCGCCGATAGCGGCCGGCTCTAGCGCACGTTCGACGCCAAATACGCAAGAGAACGTACTGCCCACGCCCACTTCGCTGTCGATGGTCAACCGGGCCTGGTGCAGCTGGAGAACGTGCTTGACGATGGAAAGCCCGAGCCCCGTTCCGCCGCTGTCGCGCGATCGGCTCGTGGATACGCGGTAGAAGCGTTCCGTGATACGCGGCAGGTGAGCCGGCGCGATTCCCTGGCCGGTGTCACTGACCGCAAATACAGGCTCGTGCCCGCGCGCCAGCCACTGAATGCGGATCTGACCACCGGCCGGCGTATAGCGCACGGCATTGGTGACGAGATTTGAAAAGGCGCTGTGCAGCTCCTTGGTCGAGCCCAGCACGTCGACATCTGTCGACGACTCGACCGTCACGGTGTGGCGCCCCTGGCTCAATGCATCGGCTTCGCGCTTGAGAGTGCGCAGCATCGCGCCCATGGCCACGCGTTCCTGCGGCAGGCTGTCCTGCGCCTCCAGCCGCGACAGCGTGAGCAGGTCTTCCACGATCTGCGTCATCCGGCGCGATTGGCCGCGCAGTTCGGCCAGGATCGGCTCGAGTTCCGGCAACTGGTCGGGTTCGATCAGATCCAGGTAGCCGTGCACCACGGTCAACGGCGTGCGCAGTTCGTGCGACACGTTGGCCACGAAATCGCGACGGACCTGCTCCAGTTGCATCAATTTCGACATATCCCGGGCGACCAGCAGCCGCTGGCCTTCGGCATACGGTATCAGGCGCAGCCCCAGGCGGATCGCATCGTCCGTGGGCGCGGGGATGTCCAGCAGGTTCTCGCTACCGTCGGTGTCCAGCCACGCCGTGACGCGCGGGGAGCGGACCAGATTCGAGAAATGACCGCCCACATCGTGTGGATAGCTCAGCCCGAGCAGGCGCGTGGCCGCCGTGTTGAACCACAGGATGGCGCCATCGTCGGCGAGAACAACCGTGGCGTCGGGCAGGGCAGCGGCCGTGGTACGGAAGGCGCGCAGCAGGCGCAGCAGGCGGCGTTTGCGCGCGATCTCGGAACGTTGCCGTCGTGCCAGCAGGCGATAGGTCGCGCCCCAGATGCCATCGTCATCGACCGGGGCGCGTCGCGACCGGCCGGCGAGCCAGCGGTACAGCTGGCGCATGCGCCACAGACCGTAGGCGAGCACGGCGACACTGGCGGCGAAGAGCGTCAGGCCAATGGCGTCAAGCAGGATGCCGATGACCAGAGCCACGACAAACAGGCATGCGATGCGCCACAGGCTGATCTGCCACGCGCGGTCGAATGCGCCCGTCATGACGGTGATCCATTCGTGGGGGCTCGCGTGAGGAGCGGTGGCGTCCGGCTAGCGGCATTCATGCGGGCGGCAGGCGATTCAGGGCGTCACCGAGAAACGATAGCCGGCGCCGCGCACCGTCTGCACCAGGTTTTCCAGCTTGTAGGGTTCGAGCGTCTTGCGCAGGCGACGGATATGGACGTCGACCGTCCGCTCTTCGACATAGACACTGCCACCCCACACCTGGTCAAGCAGCTGGCTGCGCGAATAGACGCGCTCCGGATGTGTCATGAAGAAATGCAGAAGCCGGTATTCCGTCGGACCGATCTGTACGGTCTGGTCGCCGGCGTAGACGCGATGGGCCGCGCCGTCGATCCGCAGGCCACCCTGCTCGACGACGCCGTCGCCCTCGTCGCCGTGGGTGCGGCGCATGACCGCCTTGATCCGGGCGATCAGCTCGCGTGCCGAAAACGGCTTGACGACATAATCGTCGACGCCGGCGTCCAGGCCGTTCACGCGGTCGGTTTCCTCGCCGCGTGCGGTCAGCATGATGATGGGGACTTCGCGCGTGAGGTCTTCCTTGCGCAGGCGCCGGGCATACTCCAGGCCGCTCATGCCGGGAAGCATCCAGTCCAGGAGAATCATGTCCGGCACGCGTTCGGCGATGGCGGACTGGGCAATTCGCGCGTCGGCGGCATGGATCGGGTCCATACCCGCCTTGCGCAGGGCGAAGGCGACCATGTCGCGGATGGCGGTTTCGTCTTCGACGATCAGTATGCGTTTCTGCACGGTTGCGGGCCGGTTGCGCCGCGGCGCGACGCTTTCGTTACAGCCGCATTATTGCAATGCAGGATTGTTACGCCGGGATGACATGGCGGCGCAAGTCGAGGTGTCTTCGCAGGAAAAAGCGGGCGCCAGGCGCCCTTGATCCTGCGGTTTGATCCCCCGGCGGCGCAGTTCGAGCACGTAGGGTGTCACTTCCGTGATACGTGCCTCGATCCGGGAGCGCTGGTAATAGTCGAGGTCGCGCCGGGTCGACAGCGCCTTGAGCTGGTTGAGCGCGTCTTCCAGCCGCCCGTTCAGCAGGGCGACATCGGCGTAGGCCTCGGCGGCGCGGATCTTGTCGCCGGAAAGTTCCGACGCTCTGGCGAAGACGCGATAGATCTCAGGATCGTCGATTTCTTCCGCCATCATCGGGCGCAGCAGATCCTGGGCGCGCCGGGCGCTGGCGACTTTGCCGTCCTCAATCAGGGTCTGTGCGAACGACAGGTTGATTGTCGCGTTGTCCGGCGAATTGGCCAGCAGGCGCTCGTAGCGGTTGAGCGCATCGGTGCGATCGCCGGTCCGGGCCTCGGCCTGTGCCAGGGCCAGCTGGAACGGCAGGACGCTGGAATGGCCCGCCACGAGCCCGGTCAGGATGGCGCGCGCCTCACCTGGCTGGCCCGCACGGAGCAGGGCCAATGCGTGGCCGTAGCGATTCGCGACGGTGTCGAAATCGGCCTGGTCTTTGCGGTTGGTGGCGTAATAGGCCGCCAGTGCCGTCGGCTGGTCCGAAGCCAGGACGCGGGCGCGTTCGCGCAGGATCAGGAAGTACGCATGCCGCTCGGCGGCGTCCGCTGCGCGGCGTTTCGGACCGGGCGCCAGGGGCGTCAGGGTATCGTCATCGGCCGGCCCGTTCAGGCTGGGCAGGCCGGACAGCCGCGGTGTTGCGACTGCCGCAATCTCCTCGCTGGCCATCGAGGCCGCGCGCGCCTTGGCGTCGCTGATGCGATCGGTGTTGACCGGATGCGTGCGCAGCAGATCGGGAATATGGCCGCCACCGCCCGGGCGCAGGGTGCGTTCCATACGGGCAAAGAAGCTGGCCATGGCGTCCGGGTCGAACTGCGAGCGGGCCAGCGTCTGGATGCCGACGCGATCGGCCTCGATTTCATCCTTGCGCGTGAAATTGATCTGGCGCTGCTGCATCAGCGACGTGCCCGTGACGATGGCGGCCTGGGCCGCGTCGCCGCTGCTGCCCTGGGAGGCGATCAAAGCCCCCAGGATTGCCAGCGCGATCGGCAGGGAGGTCTTCTGGGAATCTTCAAACGCGCGCAGCAGGTGGTTCTGGGTGACGTGGGCGATTTCGTGCGCCAGTACGGCGGCCACTTCGCTTTCCGTCGTGGCCGTGGTGATCAGGCCGGCATTCACACCGATGAAGCCGCCGGGAGCGGCAAACGCATTGATCGCGCCATCGCGCACCACGAAAAAGGTGTAGCCGTGGTCGGGCTTGTCGCTGTGGGCCACCAGACGGAATCCCAAGTCATTGATATAGCTTGAAAGAAGAGGATCATCGAGGACAAGATCCATCGACCGGAGCTCATGCAGCATGCTGGCGCCATAGGCGCGTTCCTGCTGCGGTGAGAGAATTTCCGCGGCCGAACTTCCGATGTCGGGCAATCGGACCCCATTTTCCCGGGACGAGGCCACGGTAGAGCCGAAGGCCAGAAGGAAGGCGAGCCAATAGCGTGGAGACATGGGAACACGGGCAGTTCGGATGGCAGTGCGACACCTTAACTCACCCCAGGTTCCCGGGCCACGCCCGGCGTGGGCCTGTTTAGCGACGGTTTCGCTCGACGCCGGTGCCGCGTCGGTTGCTGCGTTCGCGGCGCGGGGCCTAGGTATGGCGAGATGGCATATGGGAGCACCAGGTAATGGTAAAAGTTGAAATATATACGACAGCGATCTGCCCGTATTGCGTGGCAGCGAAGAACGTCCTGAAGATGAAGGGACTCAGTTACGAAGAAATGCGCATCGACACCGATCCGGCGCGGCGCGACGAAATGCTCACGCGCGCGGCAGGGCGACGGACAGTGCCGCAGATTTTCATCAACGGAACCCACGTCGGCGGCTACGACGACCTCGTTGCCGCCGATCGCAGCGGCAAGCTCGCCGAAATTGTCGGAGAAACCTCGTGACGGATGACCGCGTCAAGCAATTCACCGAATTCCGCAAACGGATGAACGAGCGCATCCTGGCGCAGGACAACCAGGTCGTACGCCGCTTCTTCGCACTGGATACACAGACCTACAAGGAAGGTGCTCTCGACCTGAAGACCAAGGAGATGCTGGGTCTGGTCGCATCGATGGTGCTGCGCTGCGACGATTGCATCAGCTACCACGTGGCGCAGTGCCGGGAAGCTGGCGTAAACCGCGATGAATTCTTCGAAGTGTTCAGCGTCGGGCTGGTGGTAGGCGGTTCGATCGTGATTCCCCACCTGCGTCGTGCGGTGGATTTCCTGGACCAGCTCGAAGGCGGCGGCGAGACGGCGGCGACTCAGGACTGATCCCGCGCAGGACTGGCAACGTCGCGCCTGGACGCGGCGTTGTGCGAGGGTCAGCGACGATCGATGCGGATCAGCTGGACGGCGGTGTCGGTCGCGTTGCGACCATCCAGCCGGTTGACGCCGACGGAATCGAAATCGGCGACGAGGACGCCCGTCGCGTCCATCAATCGGCACGCCACCGGCGGCAGCTGTGGCGAGCGCTGGTCGCGCCGGCATTGCAGTACCAGCCCGTGGTCGCCGATCAGGCGGAACTGCAGCGCATCCCGCATGCCGGACACCTGCAACGTCACCCGCTCGGCCGACCGTGGATTGCCCGGTTGCGCGCCCAGAAGGATCCATTCACCCTGCCAACTGGTCGCCTCGGTGCCGGTCGTGAAGGGCAGATGGACCAGCGACAGCGGCCGCAGATCCAGGCGCGGCTGGTGCTCGCCGTCGACGTACTGCCCCAGCCACACGCTGGCGCGGGCATTGCTCACGAACTCCAGGTGCATGACCAGCGAGTCGGCTGGCCTCGGCTTGCCCTCGCCGTAGGCCAGCACCGGACTGCCGCCGCGCGTGGCCACCAGGTCGATCTCGGCGCTGGTGCCATTGAGCGTCCCGGTGCCGAAATACCACGCCTGGTCACCGCTGGGCGCATAGCCCAGCAGCGACACGGCGACGGTGTTGCCTTGCACTTCTACGGCGAAGCTCATGCCGGCGACGTCGCTGCCGGTGCCAGCCGATTCCGGCCACCAGAAACCTGGGCCCGGATTGGCGACGACCGACGAGGTGCCGAGCTGGACAATCCGGAATGCGCGCAACTCGTCCGTCGTCTGCGGGTAGTTCGCCGCCAGCACGCTCACGTGATAGGCGCCCGGTGCCAGGCTCTGCCCCAGGGCGGCGACGGGATCAACCGTCAGCTCGAACGGCATGGGCATCTGCGTGCACAGCCGTTTGCGCGACTGGAGCCGGATACTCAGCTCCGGTCCTTCGAGGGACACGTCGCGGAGGCTGGGCAGGCAGGGTGTCGGCCACATGCCCTTGAGACGCAACTGCGGGCCATTGGCGCCGCCATCCACCGCTTCGATCAGGATCTCCGGGCTTCGGCTGTTAGGTGACAACACCGGCTCAATGCCGGACGCGGTCGCCGCACACAGCGGGGCGGCCAGCAGCAGAAGCAGCCGGAAGCCAAGGGGAAACGCCTGCTGTGGGTACCAAAGTCGCATCGGCCTGCGGTTGTGGGGGCTGGGCTATATGACCGATAATGCTAAGTTTCCTGCCTTATGGGCAAGTTTCGGCAGTCTGGAGTTCCCCAATGAGCAAGACAATTGCCGTCATCCGTGGCGACGGAATCGGCCCGGAGATCATGAACGCAACGCTGCGCGTGCTGGACGAACTCAAGGCTGGACTCAGCTACGAATTCGTCGAAGCCGGCCTGATTGCCCAGGAGCAGCAGGGTGAACTGTTGCCGAAGGCGACGATGGAAGCCATCGCCCGCCATCGCGTGGCCCTCAAGGGGCCGCTGACCACGCCGATCGGAGGGGGATTCTCGTCGCTCAACGTCGAGCTGCGCAAGCGTTTTGACCTGTACGCGAACGTACGCCCGGCCATCACCATCCCCGGCACCAAGGCGCGCTACGAAGACATCGACCTGATCACCGTGCGCGAGAACACCGAAGGCGCCTACGGGTCCGATGGCCAGGTGCTCTCCGAAGACGGCGACACCGCCCTGTCGCAGATCAAGGTCACCCGCCGCGGTTCCGAGCGCATCGTGCGCTACGCCTTCGAGCTGGCCCGCCGCCAGGGTCGCAAGAAAGTGACGGTGGTGCACAAGGCCAACATCATGAAGACCACCTCGGGCCTGTTCCTGAAGGTGGCGCGCGAAGTGGCTGCGCAGTTCCCGGAAATCCAGTGCAACGAAATGATCGTCGACAACTGCTGCATGCAGCTGGTGATGAATCCGCACCAGTTCGACGTCATCGTCACCACCAATCTTTTCGGTGACATCCTCTCCGACCTGTGCGCCGGTCTCGTCGGCGGCCTGGGCCTCGCCCCCGGCGCGAATATCGGCACCGAAGCTGCCATCTTCGAAGCTGTCCACGGCTCTGCTCCCGACATCGCCGGCAAGGGTATCGCCAACCCCTGCGCACTGCTTCTCGCCGCCTGCCAGATGCTCGGCCACATCGGCCTGGAAGAACAGGCCCAGCGCGTCCGAACGGCCATCCGTACGGTTGTCGCGAAGAAAGACCGCGTCACGCCTGATCTGGGTGGCACCGGAACGACCGACAGTTTTGCCGATGCACTGATCGACGCGCTGCGTGCCTGATCGGTAACGGCAGCAATAGAAAAAACACGGCGCCGATGGCGCCGTTTTTTTTTCTGCGTTTGTAGAGGTAGCGGCAGGAGTCGCAGGCGTTTGGTCCACGCCCATTTCGGCCCGGGCCCGGGCAAAGCTGGAAAATTCCGAGCGAGAACTGGGGCGTGCTACGACGGATCTCCTCGACTCATTGCGAAGTGGCAGAGGGATCGATGAGTCCTGTGGCGAAGTCGAGAGGCTTTTGATTGACGCGTGTAGCGAGCTGGCTGGCGCTTCGCCGCCTTGCGCGAGGACTTGCGTTTGAGTGCGTGACTCCATTGCGCTAGCGTCAGCGCGTTAATCCCGTGCTTCTAGCCGTACTGCTCCTGCGTCAGACCGCTCGATCGCCAGCCGTCGGCGTAACGCTGCCAGAACTCCGCTTTTGTCAATCGCATGCTTGCCGCTCCTGAAAATTGAGCGGCAAGCATCGATCAGTGGATCAGGCTGGGGAATGTGGCGGGGCCGGACGGTACGCTGTTCAGGCGTGTTTGGCACTGCCGCACGGCAGCCCGGATGGCGGGTAAGCTAAGGGCCGCTTCGCGAGCGCGAGGAATGGGCTCTGAAAGCCCTGAGATCCGACGCCATCGCTTTGCTGGTGAAGTACAGCCTTGCAGCGGTGTCGCTGGCCGAGAGGGAGGGTCTGCTGCAAGGCGGGTGGACGATTGACGACGCTGATGACGAGTATCATCAGCTGGCTGATGAGCCTCGGGGTGAGCTGGCACCGCGAGAGCCAGGGATCCTGATCGGCTCGGAAGGGCCTGGGGTCCGAACTACCGGCTGGCGAGCGATGGAAAGACGCTGGTTAGCAGCGACGGATTGAGGACATTGCGTCCACCTTCACCGAAGCGTAGCCCCTTTGCCACTACAGGCGTGCAAGCAAACTTTGAGAGGCTTGAGATGGTCCGAGGTCTGCCGAAAGTTGTTGGCGACGGTCACCTGAATATCGTGCCATGAGAGCAATTCTGAAAGAGATCTATTCAATTGAGACCGAAGTCCCGCTCCAGGACTATTGGCCTGGTGATCCGAGCAACTTCGCGCTTTCTGTTCGGCTCCTGGTTGGCCCGGAGGGCGAGGAGGCTGCCGAGTCATTTGATGTTCTGGTTTGTACGCCTGACTGGATAAAGCACCAATACAGCGCAGAGCGGGCTGTATGGGGTCGACATATGCTCATTGTGCTGGAATTTGATTTTGCGTTGATTGAACGTAAGCGTTAAGGAAAGTCTGAACAAGCCTCGAAAACTGCTTGTCTGAAGACTCGGTCGCATGCCGGTGGTGATGAAAATCGGTTCAGAGCGAACGAGATTGCTTTGCAAAGGCTGCAAATAGCAGCCTTTTTAACGCGCTATGCCACCTTCGGACGCAACTCGCCCGTCATCGCCAGCAATCGCTTTCGCGCCATCCACAGATTCGATAGCGCGAACAGCGTCAGGATCTGCGCCGTGTTCTTCGCCAGTCCCTTGAAGCGCACCTTCACGTAGCCGAACTGACGCTTCACGACACGGAACGGGTGCTCCACGCGCGCGCGAATACTCGCCTTGCGCTTCTCCGCTTTCTCGATCGCACGCTTCTGGCGTCCTTCCGGCATTGCCTTCACGCTGCTGCGTCGACGAGCAATCTGCCAGTCCAATCCTCGGCGCGACGAATGCTTGTCCGCGCCCGTGTAACCGGCATCGGCATAGACCACGCTTTCCTTGCCGTGCAGCAGATACTCCGCTTCATTCACATCCGCTTCGTTCGCTGCGGTTGTCGTCACCGTGTGCACCAGTCCGGAGTCGACATCCACGCCAATGTGCGCCTTCATGCCGAAGAACCACTCATTCCCCTTCTTCGTCTGATGCATCTCCGGTTCACCTCCGGCGTTCTTCGTCGAGCTCGGTGCTGCGATGATCGTGGCGTCCACCATCGTTCCGCGCTTGAGCATCAGCCCTTTGCGCGACAGATAGCCGTTCACTCGAGCCAGAATATCGGCACCCAGCTCGTAGGTTTCCAGCAACCTCCGGAAATTGAGAATCGTCGTCTCGTCCGGGATCGGCTTCGTCAACGATAGGCTCGCGAACTGGCGCATCGACGCGATCTCGTACAGCGCTTCTTCCATCGCCGGGTCGCTCAGCCCGAACCAGTTCTGCATCAGATGAATCTTCAGCATCACCTTCAGCGGATACGGTCGCCGCCCATTGCCAGCCTTCGGATACACCGGCTCGATCAAGTTCAGCAGGATCGTCCAGGGAATAACCTGCTCCATCTCTGCCAGAAACACCTCGCGGCGGGTCCGTTTGCGCTTGCTCGCATACTCGGAGTCGCCGAAGCTCATCTGGTCCATGCGCGTGCCTTTGTGTGGGAGGGTACTATCTCAACACAATCGGGTCGGACTTGTTCAGACCTTCCTTAACTCCCCGGCGTCCTTCCCCTCTCGCGCGAAGCCCCGAAAATGGGCGCCGACACGACGGGTGTCGAGACGAGTGGAGATGAGGTATGGCGAGCAAGGCGGCAGGTATTCGGATTCGACGCAGCGAATCGCAGTGGCGAGAGGTGTTGTCGCGATTGGAGCGCAGCGATCTTTCGGTCGCGGCGTTCTGCGAGCGCGAAGGGATCAGTGCGGCCAGTGTGTATCGGTGGCGTGGCTTGCTGGTCGATTCGCGTTTGGCGCCGGCGGCTTCATCGCGTAAGTCGCCTTTCGTGGATTTGGGTGTGGTAGGTGCCAGTGCCGCATCGTCGCCGATTTCGGGAGCGAGTCTTCGCACGGAGATCCGGCTGGATCTGGGCGGTGGCCTGGTGATTCACGTGGTGCGCGGCTGATGTTCTTTCCGGAAGGCCAGATCCGCGTGCAGCTGTATGGCCATCCGGCGGACATGCGCAAGTCGTTCGACGGATTGAGCGCTTTGGTGCGTTCCGATCTGCGCTGTGATCCGCTGAGCGGACAGCTGTTCGTCTTCGTGAACCGGCGTGGTACGCAGACGAAAGTGCTGTACTTCGACCGCAGCGGTTGGTGCGTGTGGAGCAAGCGGTTGGAGCGCGGTTGTTTCATCCGTGATTGGCGCAAGGTGCGATCGCGCGAGATGGACTGGACGGCGTTGAAGCTGTTGCTTGAAGGGATCGATGTAGCGAATACGTCTAGGCGCAAACGCTACGTTTTGCAGCGCGGGAATGCCGATACATCGTGTACACAATCGCGTACGCTATGACCATGAAACGTCCTTCGCCAGCAGCGACATTGACACTGTCTGAAGCGGCTCAAATGAGCCCGCAGCAGGTGGTCGATCTGGCTGGCACACTGACGAATCGGATCGACACGCTGGCGAACGAATTGGACTGGCTCAAGCGCCAGATATTTGGCCAGAAAAGTGAGCGCCGTTTGATCGACAACCCGGCGCAGATGGCGCTTGATGCGATGCTGATCGATCCGGCAAAGATTGCGTCATTGCCGGCGTCGTCACAGGTTGTGCCTGCCCATGTTCGGAGCAAACCGCGTACCGATGCGGCGCAGAGCGAGAGCGTACCGTTCTTCGACGAATCACGTGTACCGATGTATACGGTGGTCGTCACCACACCGCGGATGGATGCGCTCGCGCCGGATGCGTATGAGCACATCGGCGACAAAGAGAGCTTCCGGGTGGCGCAGCAGCCGGCCAGCTTTGTGGTGATCAAATACGTGCGGCCGGTGTACAAGCAACGCGATACGGGTGAACTGTTGTGCGCGCCCGCGCCTTCCGGCGTGCTCGAGGGCAGCCGCGCCGATGTGAGCTTTTGCGCGGGCCTCTTGGTCAACAAATTCCGCTACCACCTGCCGTTCTATCGCCAACACCAGCAACTGGGCGATGCCGGCATTACCGTGAGCCGCCCTTGGCTCAACCAGCTCAGTCAGCAGATCTGTGCGTTGCTGTATCCGATCTATGAGGCGCAGCTGACCTCGATCCGCGACAGTCGCGTGATCGCGATGGACGAGACGCCGATCAAGGCCGGACAGGCCGGCAAGGGCAAGATGAAAACCGGCTACTTCTGGCCGGTATACGGCGACAAGGACGAGGTGTGCTTCCCATTCGCCACTACACGAGCGCACACCGTGGTCGCCCAAACGCTGGGTCTGCATCAGCGCGACAACGCCGTGCTGGTGTCCGACGGCTACGCCGCCTATGCGCGCTACGCGCAGCAAACCGGCGTCACGCATGCCCAATGCTGGGCGCACTGCCGTCGTGAGTTCTTTGACGCGCAGAGCAGCGACCCCGAGGGCACCGCACAAGCGCTGGAGCTGATCGGCGCGCTCTACGAAATCGAGCAAGACATACGCGATCGAAATCTTGCCGCCGAAGACAAACAGAACTTCCGCGCCACGCACAGCAAACCCCGGATCGAGTGGTTCTTTGACTGGGTCGAACAACAACGACGACGACCAGACCTATTACCCAGCAATCCCTTCACCAAGGCACTCAGTTATGCCTGGGAACGGCGTGTCGCGCTGTCGGTCTACCTGACCGATCCCGATGTACCGATCGACACCAATCATCTCGAACGCAGCTTGCGGCCCATCCCCATGGGACGCCGCAATTGGCTCTTCTGTTGGACAGAGCTGGGCGCCAAGCACGTCGGCATCGTGCAGAGCCTGATCGTTACCTGCCAGCTACACGGCATCGATCCTTACACCTACCTCGTCGACGTCCTACAGCGCGTCGGCCAACATCCCGCTTCACGCGTTCATGAGCTCACGCCCAGACTTTGGAAACAGCACTTCGCTGACGCCCCGCTTCGATCCATCCTCTACACGCTGCAGCGGGAAGGTGGCAAGTACGTCCGGTAGTTAACGGTTACGATTGAACGTGAAATACGTCGCTACTGCGAGCGATGCATCGGTGGGGATTGGAAAGCGGTTGCTCAGAAAGTAGCTCGAATCGGGCAGTGGGAGTTTGAAGACTATCAACCCTGACACATGACGGTTTGAGACTCCGAGTAGGCAAATGGTGCCAACCGCGGTTGAGCCGGTCGTCCTGATGACGCCGCAACAGGCCGCTGCACACACCTACACCGTGCAGTACCGGACGACCGATCGCCTCGGTTCACCGCTGGGCATGCTCGACAAATCCGGCCGCTTCTCCGACGGCACCCGTGGCACTCAGCTCTCCTTCGACATCTTCGGAAAGGCGCGCAATCGCGATTTCAGCCAGCGCACCGGGATGGATGAGGGGCAGACCCTGCTCGAACCGACCACGCACAATGGCTTCACCGGTCACGAGCACATCGGCGCCGCCGACATCATCCACATGAATGGACGTGCCTACGACTACAACCTGGGCCGCTTCCTGTTGGTGGATCCGTTCATTTAGTTCCCGGCGAACTCGCAGAGCCTCAATCCGTATAGCTATATCCTCAACAATCCGTTGAGTGGGACGGATCCTACGGGGTATGAGTGCTCCAAAATGGGTAGCGATACAGGCGCTGACCACATTTCCGATCCGCGCGAGAACCACATGGCGCGAGTTGGCGCGGCGTATGGTATGTCAACGTCCTACGTAGTTGATAACAATGGTGCGTCTGCGTCTGCCAAACTCCCCGCGGGCGGTGGCAGCGGGGGCGGAGGCTTAGGTTCGGTTTCGGGAGCCTTCCGGCCATTTGTCGGGGAGGCGGCGATGAGCAACCGGAGGTTCGAGATGTATGTGTACCGACAGGTCCTGGTGCGCTTGCCACAGTGGCGGGACTGGCGATGCTCTTCTGGATCGGTTGCGCCGGCAGCGGCGCCGTCGATGTGGTAATCCGGATGCACATTGGCCTTGCGCCACCGTCGTCTCTCCTCATCCGGGAAAGTCGTGACGGTAGCGGGTTGTCCCGGAGCTGCTTTACTCCACCAGCCCGGCTACGAAAGACCGGCCCGGTATGCCGTGAAACCTCGGCCCGGCATCACGTGAAATGGTGGCCCGGCATGGTGTGAAACTGTGGCCCGGCTTAGGGTGAAATCCGCATTCATGGCTCCATCCTCTCAAGAGTTGGAGCCTCCGGGAAAGCCGGGGCGGTTCAGACATCCCCATATGAAGTGCCATTAGGAGCGGGAATGAGCATCGAGCAGGCCCTTGAGCGCTTACCTTTCGAACTGTGGGAGGTTCTTGAGTTGGAAGAAGGTAGAAGCGATCAGTTCGCCAGGCTGATTCGGCCGCCAGACGTTGGACCGGACATCGGAATAACGCGCGACGGCAAGTGGGTTTCTATTGCGCGAACAAGTCTTCGCGTCCTTGATGCCGGCCCCTTACGTCAGACTACTTGTCGCCCCGATAGAATCGTACCCCTGGGGCGAAGGACAAGAACGTGGCTCGATACGGAAAGGCGTTTAGGGACCGGGCGGTAGCGCGATTGCTGCCGCCGGAAAGTGCGGACGTGAATGTGGTGTCGCGCGAGATCGGCATCTCGGCGGATACGTTGGAGCGGTGGCGCGCAGAGGCGCTGGCCAGTGGCCAGAAGAACGGCGGTTGGACAGCCGGAGCGCGCTTTGCGGCATTGCTGACGACGGCGGCAATGAGCGAGGAAGAGAAGAACGCGTGGTGCCGGTCGCAAGGGCTGTTTCCGAGCGAATTGGCGCAGTGGCGTGCTGCCGCGACAGGAGCCCTGGAGCGGCCGGACGCTGCACAGCAGGTGCCGTCGGAGCGGCGTCAGGTGAAGGAGCTGGAGCGCGAGCTTCGTCGCAAGGAGAAAGCGTTGGCGGAGACGGCAGCACTGCTGGTTCTGTCAAAAAAACTCGAGGCGATCTTCCCCAAGGACGCGGACGAATGATCGCGATGGAAGATCGCCGTTGGATGGTAGAAGCCATTGATGAGGCGCACTGTAGCGGTGCCCGCCTGAGCGTGGCGTGTTCGCTGGCCGGGATCGACATTCGCACGCTGCAGCGATGGCGCCGCGACGGTGGGTTGGAGACCGGTGACCGTCGCCCGATGGCCGTGCGGCCTGTGCCGGCACATGCACTGACGTCGCAAGAGCGTGCAGCGATTCTGGAGATCGCCAACGAACCACGATTTGCCGCCTTGCCGCCGGCGCAGATCGTCCCGCGACTGGCTGACGAGGGCCGCTATGTCGCCAGCGAATCGAGTTTTCATCGCGTTTTGCGCCATAACCAGCAGACCACACACCGCGGTCGCGCGAAAGCGCCAGAACGGCGCAAAGAGCCGACAACCCATATTGCCACCGCGCCTGGCCAAGTCTGGTGCTGGGACGTGACCTGGTTGCCGTCACGCGTGAAAGGCCAATGGTTCTATCTCTACCTCATCCTGGACATCTACAGCCGGCATATCGTCGGTCATGAGGTTCAGCAGGTCGAATCCGGTGAGCACGCCGCCCACCTGGCTAAACGCGTCGCGCTGGCCGAAGGCGTGCACACGGCACTGAACAAACCCGTCCTGCATGGCGACAATGGTGCCAGCCTGAAGGCAACGACAGTGCTGGCCATGCTGCAATGGCTTGGCATCGCGCCTTCGTACTCACGTCCGCGCGTGAGCAACGACAACGCGTACGCCGAGTCACTGTTCCGAACCGCCAAGTACCGCTCCGGATATCCGCCGGAAGGATTTGGCGACATCCAGGCCGCTCGTCGGTGGGCAGCTGACTTCGTCCATTGGTACAACGGCGAGCATCGGCATAGCGGCATTCAGTTCGTTACGCCAGCCCAACGTCATCGTGGCGAGGACCATGCCATCTTGCGTGCCCGTCACCACCTGTACGAATCGGCGCGAGCACAGAATCCGCGTCGATGGTCTCGCGGTGTTCGCGACTGGTCGCCCACGGGGGCCGTGACGCTCAATCCGGATAAGTTGGTCAATTGATCAAAGCAGGCGACAAGTAGCTTGACGTGTACCGCCGGCGTGCCGTCTACTGCGTGGCTAATACTGCTCGAGCGCAGTTACGCTGGCGTTTGCGATCAGCTTCGGATCAGTGCTGGCGAAGATGCAGGTAGAGAGCTGATCACCAGCCTGCCGTTCGAGACAGCTATTGTTTCTGGCCTGCAGAGTGAGTCGCCCTATTGGATTGACCTCGGATTACGGCGTATTGAAGAAGGGATGTTCAGCTCTCAGTTTGTCGATCCCCTGACGCTATTGATGAATTCGCCACAATTGCCACAACGTATCAGGCATCGCTCTTTGAGAATCCTGGCAGATCACCGGTTGCTTCATTGAGTCAAACCGCTAAGTAAAGGCGGCATCGACAGCTTTCACCGGCGCCAGTGGCAGTATCCGGAGGAAAGGGATATGGCACTTCGTGATGTTCCCTCAACGGTCGTGCGATGGTGGTGGAGACGATAGTTGATCCGGCGGTATTCGCCATCGAATTCGACGACAGAGGTGGCTCCGCTTGTTAGGACAACTTCCCGTCGTTGTTAAGTGAGAGTCTGCGGAGTTACGCGGCCTTCTTTTGCGGCAGCGCAGTGAAGTAGGCGTCGTCCGGCGTGCGTCCGTCAAGAGCACTGTGCGGTCGGCGTTGATTATAGAACGTGAAGTATCGGGTCAAACGCTGCGTTGCCTGGGCGATCGATTCGTAGGCATGTAAGTATACCTCTTCATATTTGACCGTTCGCCAGAGTCGCTCGACGAAGACGTTGTCACGCCATGCGCCTTTGCCGTCCATGCTGATCTGGATGCCGTTTTGCTGTAACAGACCGGTGAAGGATTCGCTGGTGAACTGGCTTCCCTGGTCTGTGTTGAAGATCTCCGGCTTGCCGTGTAGATCAAGCGCTTCCTGCAGCGCATCGATGCAGAAGTCAGTCGTCATCGTGTTGGACAATCGCCACGCCAAGACCCGGCGCGTGTACCAGTCAATTACTGCACAAAGGTATATAAATCCCTTTGCCATTGGAATGTAGCTGATGTCCGTCGACCAGACCTGATTGGGACGATCAACCCTCAATGCGCGCAGCAAATATGGATAGATTCGATGTGCCGGATTGGCCGTGCTCGTACGGGGAGCCTGGTAGAGCGCTGCTATGCCCATCTTGCGCATCAGCGTGGCAATGTGCCGTCGTCCCGCGACATGACCCTCTTGCCGCAGCAGATCACGCAGCATGCGCGCACCGGCGAACGGGTGCTCCAAGTGAAGCTCATCGATCCGGCGCATCAACACCAGGTCGGCAGGCGACGTCGATCGCGGCAGGTAGTACACGCTCGATCGCGATAGGTCCAGTATTTCCGCCTGTCGGCTCACCGGCAGGACATGATCGCGATCGATCATCGCTTGGCGCTCGCATCGTCCAGACGACCGAGCGCGACGGCCAAAAAATCGTTCTCCATCGTCAGCTGGCCGATCTTGGCTTGCAGGGCCTTCACATCCACGGTTGGTGTGGGTTCTCGCTCCTGCGAGCCGCCAAAGGCCTCTGCGGCCTTCTCCAGCAGCTGCGCCTTCCACTGCGTGATCTGATTCGGGTGGACGTCAAATCGCTTGGCCAACTCGGGCAGCGTCCGGTCCCCCTTCAAGGTCGCCAGCGCCACCTTGGCTTTGAACTCTGCCGAGTGCTTCCGGCGGGTACGTTTCATCGATTGCTCCTTTCTGGGCGCCTCGGCGCCTCGTCATTGGAGCAGATTCCCACTTAAGCTGCTGTCCGAAATTGCGGAGCCAGCTCTGACTCCACCCTGGGCTACGTCAGTCCAGAACAGTACGAGCTTCCGGAAGTCGCTTAGAGTGCCTAACAAAACCGTTCAATCGCACGCCAGCAGATCAATGAGCAAGCGAGCAATCCGAAGGCCAGATAGATTTCAGGGCGGCGCTCATACCGGATGCGAAGGCGTTTGAATCGGTTGAGCCAAGCAAACGTTCTTTCGACGACCCAACGATGCTTGCCCAGTCGCTGGCTAGATTCGACGCCTCGCCGAGCGATACGCTGGACGATTCCACGGTGCCGTAACGCGTGTCGGCAATGTTCGTAGTCGTATCCCTTGTCAGCATGAACCTTGTCTGGCCATCGCCGAGGACGCCCTCGAAGACCACCAACCGCAGGTAACGCATTGACTACGGCTTCGAAGCACTTGCTGTCGTGCGTGTTCGCGCCGCTGATGAGGAACGAGAGCGGCGTGCCCCTGGCATCGACCGCAACGTGCCTTTTGCACCCCAACTTTCCTCGATCGGTAGGATTTGGACCGGTTTCCTCCCCGCCCGGGGGGAAGGAACACTCGCTGCATCCACACTCACTCGCGACATGTCGATCTGATCGTAGCTACGCAACCGCCGCAACAGTTCCTTGTGCAATCGATCCCAAACACCGCTCTGCTGCCAGTCTCGCAGCCGTCGCCAGCAGGTCATGCCGGATCCATAGCCTAGCCGGAGCGGCAAATGCTCCCATGGAATCCCCGTCCTCAGGACAAACACGATGCCGTTGATGGCAGCACGATCCGGCACTCTTGGCCGACCACCTTTCGGGCGATCTGGCTCCGGCGGAAGTAGCCGCCGAATCACGTCCCACAGATCGTCCTTGATCTCAAGCTTACTCATCCGTCAGCACTCAACTCTTTGTGGCTGACGCATTGTAGACTACGCGGCGTTTTGTTAGGAACTCTTAGGCCGGTGTCCGGGAAACCGGGGCAAGTTCAGGGTTTATGGATCGCTTACCGAGATCCGACGCCATCGCTTTGCTGGTGAAGCACAACCTTGCAGCGGGGAACGTGCGGTGCGGTGACCGACATCAGTACCTTCGACCAGTCGAATCCGGACGTGGAAACGCCGTTCACTAAGCAGTTGGCGATCTCCTCGGACGGACGCACGATGATCGAGCGTGTGTATGACAACGGCTGGAAGCCCTGGCGCAGTTTCCCGGCGTCGGCGGCGATCGGGCTGGAAGCGATTCGCTCCGATCGGTCCAGTGTTCGAGTCATGCCCCGCCACCGCCTGGGCGCAGCCGGTGCTGTAGTGCGCCGGCGACCGTCGATGAACATCCGTTCATCGTCCGGCGGTGCGGCGCGGAGAATCCGCCAACTTGTTGCGTACTGCCAATTGCCTCCACTTGAGGCCTTTTGGAGTAATGCAATGTTTACCCTGAATACCGGGATTGGCCGCGCTCGCACGCTGGCTGCCGGAATCCTCGCTTGCTTGTCTGCGTCTAGCGTGGCCCATGCTGCGGAGTCGGCTGTCGATCCTGAGCTGTTGTCGCCCAGTGGTGACTTCGGTGCGGCGGGTCTTGGGCGTGGCGATGCGCAGTTTGGCAATGGTGTTCTGACCTTGGTTGCATCGGATCGTTTTGCGGGTGCGATTGAGCACCTGTACTACAACGGTACGGAGTTTATTGACGCTTTTGATCACGGGCGCGGCCTGCAGATGGCGGTGTCGCTGGATCCGGGCCCGGAATGCCTGATGCCAACGGAGGCGGGCAGTGACTTCGATGGCACTGGTCCGACGTCGTCGTCGGTGCTCAATTCGTACCAGGTTGGCCCGGCCAGCTGGGCGACGAGTACCAGTCCCGCGTATTGGCTGACACGCGCCCGACCGCTGCCGTATCCCTGGCAATACTGCACCGACAAGATCGTGTCGCCGGAGATTTTCCGCAAGGAAATCCAGGTCGGTGTGCCGGGGTATCCACAGGTGATCCGGTACATGGCGCATATGCAGTTGGCGGCGGATTATCCGCTGGCCTATGCGGAGCTGCCGACGATCTACCTGCAGGAAAACTTCACGCGGCATTTCCGAATGGATCCCGGCACGGGCGAAACCTGGGAATACCAGAAGATTCACAGCTATCCCACGCATCCGGATCACCCGGCGGAGGAGCACGCGAACACCGTGCTCATTTTCTCCGACGCCAATGGACTGAATGCCATTGCCATGTGGTCGCCCTATGAGTCACGGGGAGGCGACTTCCAGTACCGCGGGCATATGTTCGACTTCTCCGGGCATCATGGGGGATCACCGGCCGAGAACACGTCGAAGCTGACCGTCACCCGCAGCTGGGGCGGAAACGAACCCGCTCTGATCGAGTCCGAGACCTATATCGCCGTCGGCACCCTGGACAAGGTGCGCTGCATGGTGAAGGGCCTCTATGCGGCAAGCCCGACGAATGTATCGCGAGCCTGGCCGGATGTGGCACGTCGCGTAGGGGACCCGCTGCCGCCGGTGGGAACGTGCGGTGCGGTGACCGACATCAGTACCTTCGACCAGTCGAATCCGGACGTGGAAACGCCGTTCACCAAGCAGTTGGCGATCTCCTCGGACGGACGCACGATGATCGAGCGTGTGTATGACAACGGCTGGAAGCCCTGGCGCAGTTTCCCGACGTCGGCGGCGATCGGGCTGGAAGCGATTCGCTCCTTCAGTCAGGGGCCGGATACGGGTCTCAAGCCGAAACAGTTCTTCGTGACGCGTGATGGTAAGACGATCCGTTCGCGCACCTATGTCAATGGTGCATGGGGCCCGCAGGTCGACACGTCCGTCGCCAGCCTGGGCATCCCGAATCTGCAGCGGATCCGCAGTTTTGACCAGACGGGACCGGATCCCGCTATCGGCAACAAGATCAAGCAGATGCTGCTGGCTGACGATGGCAACACGATCTACTACCGCTATTCGACGCCAGGTAGCACGGTATGGACGCCGTGGACGACGGGCTACGCTTCGGGCCTCGGTCTGCCCAGCGCGCCGCCGATCAAGAGCATCAGCCAGGGCAAGACGCCCAATGGCGAGGCCAAGTTCGACGTCCTTTCGGGCGATGGCCGCATGCTCTACACGCGGGTCTATACCAACGGCGTGTGGGGCGCCTGGAAGACGGTTGCCGTCGGTGCGCTGGGGATGTCCGAGTAAGGTGCTGTGCTGAACCCGCGCCACTCGCTTTGCGGCGAGTGGCGCGGGCCGGCGCGACGTGGCTCGATCGCCGGGTGCGTTTTGGAATGCCGTTACATTCTCACGATGTCGCCGTCTGCGAACGTTGCGAATGTCTGTCCGTATGCTGACCACTGCCGATCTGACGGCAATCCACGAAACGCTGACCGCCCATTTTCTCCGCGCGGATGATCCGATCAGTCCGCCGGGCGTGAAATCGCTGCATATGCTGGCGTCTGCGGTGTCGAACAGTGCGAGCGATCGAACTGCGTGGGCCGTGCGATATCGTGGGGTGTGAACCGGCAGCCGCGCTTGACCAGCAGGCGCTGGCGCCGCTGATTGAGCGATATTGGGGTGTTCTCGACCGGCTTGCGCGGGCGTGAGCGCACGTCGAATGCGGCTTTACGTCCGGTCGAGCGGTGACAGCCGGTTGGCGCTATACATCATCCCCGGCCAGGATGTTCGGGGAACAGCGGGCTTTGTCCAGATTTTGGCAAAATGGTCCGCCGAAATCCTGGAAATCGTGCTGGAAGGGACTTCGCACCGCAGTGACAATGGCGCCATTGTGTCCGCACGCGAGGCGGCAGTACGTGACCTATGATCAGCCGTTCGGCAGTACCGTCACCCGCACACGGTGACAGCTACCAGCATCCCTGGATCCATGTGGCGTTGGACTGGGCGCTTCCCGGTGCAGACGGCCACCGTCTGACGGCGGACGACGTGGCCGCCCTGGTTTGTGCGGGCGATGCCGACACTGCCATGCATCGATTCTGGTTTCTCGAAGGTGCGGCGGCCTCGGATGGGATCTGTCATCCCGTTGGTATCAGCGTGATGCGGTATCTCGCCGCGGCCTGGTGGAAGGCATCGTCGGTTGCGCGACCGTACTGCCTGCAGCTGATGGCGCAGCTGGCCATTGGCGAACCGGCAGAAGGTGTTGCCGGCTCGCGCGCACAATGCCTGGCGGAGTTGCGGGGCTGTGCCTGGCAGTTCCTGTCCGGCCTGGAACTGGATCCGGACAACGCGTGGCACTACGTGGACCTGATCGGCGTCCTGGCGCAGGAGTTTTCGGATCTACGGGACGTTGCGTGCACGTACTTATCGCTCGCGGAAGCGCGTGCGTTGGGCGATCTCCGGGCGATGATCCGGAACACGCTGGAAGAGATTCGTACGCGCGAGACGAAACCGCAGGCCCGACCTGCCGTGTGCGATGACGACAGCGTCTGCGAGACTGCCCTTGCGGAGTAGGGTGCGCGGGGCGCGACGCGGATACAACTGAAAAGGCCGGCGCAACCTTCGTTGCGCCGGCCTTTGGCTTTTACAGTCCCGGTGGTGCCGAGAGCAGGGTCAGCGGCACGTTGGTGCGCGCGAACTGGGCTGTGCCCGGGATATTGATGTTGATGGTCACGCGGTTGGCGCCATCGGGTGGATCCGTCCGTGTCGGCGCGGTGAGCTGGAACTGGATCGTGCCGACGTTGCGGGTCTGCGTGGGTGTGGCGGGCGGCGTGCACGTGCGGCAGTAACCGTTGGTGACCTCGGTCAGCGTCATCGTGCCGGTGTTGGCGAGATTGACGTTGCCCGAGGCGATCGCCCAGCGCGAGAAACCGCGGGAGTCGGGGTAATAGAGAATGGCGACGAGCGTGGGTTGCGCAGTGCCGTTCTTGATCGTGACGACCTCCATGCCCCAGCCGGGATCGGCGGTGCCGCCATACCAGTGGCCGGCGAAGTCCGGAGTGGTGTGCGCTTCCGGCTGCACGACGGGCTCGATACACCACTTGGCCGATTCGTTGCGGATCGTCCAGCTCATCACGCCCAGGCGCGGCAGTCCGCTGCGGTCTGGCGTGCGGCACGACGGGGAGCTGGCGGCCTGGTTGAAGTCGATGACCATGTGGCCGGCCGAGCTGGTGTCGAGCTGGCTGCTGTGCGTGCTGGCGTTGTAGACCAGGCGCTGCAGCGAGATGCCGTGGCTTTCCTTGGCACCGATGAAAACGCCGTCGACCAGTCGGCCCAGGCCGATGTACCACTCCGGCGCGCCATTGCTATCGAAGGTGTAGAAGACGACGAAGTAGAGATCGCCGTTCACCGCATCGCGCGAGAAGAGCTGGAAGTCGATGCCATGGCCGTTACGCGTGCGATCGAACCAGTTGCCGCTGATCGGCGCCGTATACGTACGGGCCGGTGCCGCGACGTACGACCAACCCAGCGCGTGCAGCATCGGCAGCGCCAGACCCATCGAGCGGTTGGACTCGCCGCTGTCATAGGCATTCATCAGGTCGCCCGCCTGCACCGTGTGCGACAGCGTCGAGCCCGGCGTGGTGGCACAGGGATCTGAAACGGCATCGCGCTCGCAGGGAGCAAACATCAGCGGGAAGCTGTCGGGTGCGGCCTGGTTGCGATTGGCATTCGCTTCCGAGGCGACGGCTTCGGCGCCAGCCCAACGCAGGCCGTCCTGCGACACGAGTGCCGCGGCACGTTGCGCGTCGGTGACGCTATTGCTGAGGAACGGCGCGTAGGTGCGGTCGGCCGTATTCACGTAGACCAGCTGCTTGTCGAAGATGTCGTCGTATTCCACGCCGGACTGTGTGCTGGCGCGTTCTCCGATAGCACCGTCGGCGTCGTCGACATTGACCAGGCCGACAAAACCCAGGCCGTGAATCAGTTCGTGCATCGATGTGGAGATGAAGTCGATCGAACGCTGCGGCTTGCTGGCGCCGGTGTAGCCGTAATAGAACGGTGCGTTCAGCACGTTGTTCGGCGGATCGAGGTCCGTGTTGAACACGGCCCTGATCTCGGGATCGCCGCACGCGCCGCCCACGGCACCGCATTGCGTGGTACCGGAAAGGCGGACCACTTCGCTGATGGCGTACCAGGTGTACTTGTCGGGCAGCCAGGGCGAGGGAAAGTCCGTGCTGTCGAAGATGAAGTTTGTCGGGCCGGCATAGGCGATGGTGGCGCCTTCCTCCGGGCTGCCGCCCTGGGCTTCCCAGCAGGCGCGCACGCGTACGGCGGAGGGCGACTGCAGCTGTTGCGACAGCAGTTCGCCGGCGCGCATCAGGGCATTGCGGCGCTGTTCGCCGCGGGTGGTGCCGGGGTTGCCGTCGACCGCAGTAACGGGCGTCGTGTCGTTCCAGGGCGCGATGTCGCAATCCGGGCCGGCGCGGTCGAATTCGAATTCCAGGCCGCGGGTGGGAACCGTGGCGCGGAGCGTTGCGGTCAGGCGCACGTTCTGCGCGCTGTTGGCGCCGTTGATGACGGCGAGGTACCAGCGGCCCGCGCGCAGCGGAATCGTGCTGGATTTCTGCACGATCAGCGATTCATCCGCCCCCTGGCTGACGCCGCGGTAATGCGCGTACTGCAGGAACAGGTCGTAATCCGGCGCGGCGCCTGCGGCCGTGCTGTCGGCGAACGGCTGGCCATAGCGCAGCATCACGTCGGTGTCGCCGGCGCCCACGTTGTCCAGGTCGATGGCCAGCTGCTCGGTGCTGGCCGTGACATCGATGTAGTACGTGGTCGAAAAATTGCCCGCCGGAATGGTGAAATTGGCGGACTGTCCGCTCTGCAGGCCGATGGTGGGCGCGGCGAGGGCCACGTTTGACAGCGCGAGCGCGCTGGCCGCAAGGAAGACGCGCTTGTTCATTGGGCGGCCCCGTCAGCGTTGGCGGCCTTGTTCTTGTTCAGCGCAGGATTGGGGATGTCGCGACAGACCTGCCGCAACTGCCCGTCCGGCCCGGGCACCAGGCGTACTTCACTCACTCGCGGTGCCGGCAGGATCTTGTTTTGCGGTTTATGAATCGGACTGGCGTCGGCGTGCAGGGCTGCATCGGCTGGGCGGCCGAGGGGTTCGAAGGTGGGCCCGCCTGCAGCGGAAGCCAGGGACGGAATGGCGGCAGCCATGGCGAGAGGGAGATAACGCATACGGTTCATACAATGTCCAAGGATGGATTCGTTACGTCCGGCGGGCACGGCCCGCGGGCACATCAGCGGCCGCCCGGTGGCCGAGTACATCGATCTTACCGCGCCCGGGCCGGTAACTTCGTTCCAGCGCGGCATGCACGTAGTCGGTGCCCGTGCGGCAGGCCTCGACCAGGTTCCACCCCAGCGCCAGTCCCGCTGCGACGGCTGAGGCGAGCGTGCAACCCGTGCCGTGGCCGCGGCGCGGCAGACGCGAATGGGAGAAAGTGTGGCATTGTCCATCACTGTACAGGCGATCGACCACCGTGCTTCCACCGCGGTGCCCCCCTTGAGTAGCACGGCGTGGGCGCCCGCTGCCAGGAGCTCTTTTGCCGCGCGCTCAATGTCGCGCTCGGTTCGCAGCCGGCGCCCGGTCAGTGCTTCTGCCTCCGGGATATTCGGCGTGATAACGGTGGCCAGGGGGAAAAGGTGATCCCGCACGGCGCTGACGGCACGTTCGTCGAGGAGTCGTGCACCCGTCGTCGAGATCATGACCGGGTCGAGCACGTAGCGAAGATGGCGCACCGGCGCCAGTTCGCCGGCGACGGCGCGGACGATCCTTGACTGGGCAAGCATTCCGGTTTTCACCGCGCCTACCTGGAAGTCGCAAAGCGTCGCCGCGATCTGCGCGACGACGTTTGACGGCGGCACCGTGTGCACGGCGGTGACGCCCCGGGTGTTCTGCGCCGTGATGGCGGTGATGGCGGACAGGCCATGGATGCCAAAGGCGTCGAAGGTCTTCAGGTCGGCCTGGATGCCGGCGCCGCCACCGCTGTCGGATCCGGCGATGGTCAGGGCGGAGAGGGGCGGGACGGCTCGAGGCATCGGGGAGCGTTACAGGGAACGACGATAGGGGGAGGTCAGCATTCCTTTACGTACGGTATCCGGCTGACATTCCTGTCACGGGGAGCGCCCTGGTCACCCAATGTACGCCGCAAAGGTGTGGTGCCGGAGTGTAGCGGGGTGTGGCAGATTAGCAACACGGTCGGGGGCAGACATCACCGCGATCGGCGGAAGACGCCGGAACTATTCGGTTTCCGGGCGTGTTGCGTGCTTGACGCGGTGTTGCGTTATTGCCAAAATCCGCGCCGACAATCACCACAAGCCACGGAAGCCGCACTACCGCTCATGCTACGGGCAAACGCAACAGCAGCGTTCAGGAAATCGATGGGAGCGATCAGTTTTGGCCTGACGCTCCCTTTCTGCGTTGTGTCCCCGTACGCTTTTGCGGAGAGCTACAGTCCGGGCGAATCGGTCATGGTCCGCTGGCACGAATACGCGCGCCAGTCGATCCAGCCCAGCTACTCCTGGGCAGAGCCGGAGGTCGCCGTCGAGGCGCCCGCGCTGCTTGACCTCGTGGGCCATCGCTCCACTGCTTCCGCCTACCTGGCTGTCGGCAACGACGCCGCTGTTGGCGTGAGCCTGCAATCGGGTCTGGTCAGCGGCGTGCCGTCGCGGCAGTCCGATGACCGTACACCGCACCTGATTCCCGAAGTGCGTCCGGGCCTGCACCGCTACATCGTTGCGCCGTCCTATCTGCACGGCTGGGGCACGAGCGGGCACTGGTCGGTTTCCGCGTTGTTTGCTTATCAGCGTTTCGCCAACGCCACGTTCAGTGCCGGCGAAATGACCAACGATGCCGCGCTGGCGGCGACGCCGGCCGGTGAAGTGTCCTATGGACGCGGCGTCCGGCTGGAAATGAGCGATCTGCTGACGCGCCGCCTGCGCTGGAAAGCCAGCTACCAGTCGCGTGTCAATATGGACGCCTTCAGCAGCTACCGTGGCGTCTACGCCGATCCCGGTGATTTTGATATCCCCTCCGCGGCATCGGTAGGCTTTGAATACAGCGTACTGCCGCAGCTCCGGGTCGAACTGTCGGCCGAGCGCGTGATGTACAGCGAGATCCGGGCCTTCACCAGCCCGGGCCTGCCGCGTCGTTTCCTGGCGGCATTGGGCAGCGGCAACAGCCCGCGTTTCGCCTGGGATGATCTGGACGTCTACAGCGCCGGCTTCACCTGGCTGGGCGGGAATGCCGGCGAAGTTGGCCTGCGCTACAGCACGCGCACCCAGCCGGCACCGACATCGAACCTGCTCGACCAGCTGCTGGGTGAGGTTTCCGAATACAGTCTTGATCTGAGCTACGCGTTGGCGACCAGCAACACGGGCGAATTGCGCTTCATGGCGAGCTATGCGCCGGCGCAGTACATGCTGGCGGGTCCGGCGAACTACGCCGCCCGCAATCGGCTGGCCGGCAACGAAATTGAATTTGAAGCGGTGTGGACCACCCGCTTCTGACGACTTCCACGAACCATGGGCTTACGTTCGGGGGCTTTATGCCCCCTTTTTCTTGCCCGCGATCGGGATCGATCGGTGAGCGTTAGCGGCGTCGCGTAGCGAAGAAGCGGGTGGCCCGTGGGCGAGGGGCGGCGCTTTCCGCGCCGCCCGGCAGGGGTGGGTTACAGCCGCTCGGATGCGTAGTCAGCCAGTCGCGAACGCTCGCCGCGGCGAAGCGTGATATGCGCGCTGTGCTGCCATTCCTTGAAGCGGTCGACCGCGTAGGTCAGGCCGGAGGTTGTTTCCGTGAGGTAGGGCGTGTCGATCTGCTCGACGTTGCCCAGGCAGATCATCTTGGTGCCCGGCCCCGCGCGCGTGAGCAACGTCTTCATCTGCTTGGGCGTGAGATTCTGCGCCTCGTCGATGATGACGTAGCGGCTCAGGAAGGTACGTCCGCGCATGAAGTTGAGCGAGCGGATCTTGATCCGGGAAGCCAGCAGGTCATTGGTCGCGGCACGTCCCCAGGCACCACCTTCGCTGGGGCTGGTGAGCACTTCCAGGTTGTCGGTCAGGGCGCCCATCCACGGCGTCATCTTTTCTTCCTCGGTACCCGGAAGGAAGCCGATGTCTTCGCCGACGGAGACCGTTGCGCGGGTCATGATGATTTCGCGATAGCGCTGCTGGTCCATGACTTGTGCGAGGCCTGCTGCCAGTGCCAGCAGTGTCTTGCCGGTGCCGGCGGTGCCGAGGAGGGTGACGAAATCGACGTCGGGATCCATCAGCAGGTTGAGCGCGAAGTTCTGTTCGCGGTTGCGTGCGGTAATGCCCCAGACATTGTGCGAACCGGTGTAGTCGTCCATCAGCCGCAACTTGGCGCGGCCATCGCGCACTTCGATCACGCGCAGTTCCAGCGTGTCGTCGCCATCGGGAATATAGAGGCACTGGTGCGGGAACCATTCCTCGTCCTTGCGCAGCTTGACCTCGTACAGCGTGTGGTTGCGTTCCTGCCAGGACTTCAGGTCTTTCTGATGCTGCGTCCAGAACGTCTCGGGCAGCTCCGTATGGCCGGAATACAGCAGACTGAAATCGTCGAGCGCGCGGTCGTTCTCGTAGTCTTCGGCCGTGATGCCGTAGATCGACGCCTTGATACGAAGATTGATGTCCTTGGTGACCAGTACGACCGGGACGCGTTGATGCTGTTCGCGCAACATCAGGACGGCGGCGAGGATCTGGTTGTCAGCCTTGGTGCGGGTCGTGCTGGATTCGGGCGAGCGAGTCTGGAAATAGAGCCGCCCGACGGATTTGCCGCGATTGAGATTGACGCCTTGCGGCGAGACGAGGTCCAGGCCTTCTTCAATCTTGCGATCGTTGCCGTGAACGATCAGTTCGTTGATGAAGCGGCTGACCTGGCGTGCGTTGCGGGAGACTTCCGACGTACCTTTCTTGGCGTTGTCCAGCTCTTCCAGGACGGTCATCGGAATGAAGACATCGTGTTCCTCGAAGCGGAACAGCGATGTCGGATCGTGCATGAGCACGTTGGTATCGAGTACGTAGATGCGTTTGCCTCGGGTCATGGGGTCGCCTCGGGCGGGGTACAGACAAGTGGAGCGCCGGCGGTAGCCGGAATGCGGATCGTGGGAACGCGCGCCGTGCTCACGCCGGCGGGATGCTTCCGAGCACCTCGGCCGCGTGGCCGGGTACTTTGACGTTGCGCCAGACCTTCGCAATGCGCCCGTCGGGCGCGATCAGGAAGGTGCTGCGGACCACGCCCAGATAGCGCTTGCCGTAGAGCACCTTCTCATGGATCACGTCGAAGGCCTTGCACCAGGCTTCGTCGGCATCGGCAACCAGCGGAAAGTTGAGCGCCTGTTTGGTGGTGAATCCGGCGTGGCTCTTGGCCGAATCGCGTGAAACGCCGATAACGATGGCGTTGCGCTTGGCGAATTCGGGCTTCAGGTCGCGGAAATCCTGGGCCTCGCGGGTGCAGCCGGGGGTGTTGTCCTTGGGGTAGAAGTACACAACAACCCATTGTCCGCGGAATGACGAGAGCGCGAGTGGCGTCGTGTCCGCCGTGGTGCCTTTGAGTGAGGGAGCTTTTGAACCGACTTCAGGCATGCTTAGAACTTCATCGGGTCCATGATGGCGTCAAGATTCAGGCCGTCGCAGAACTCCAGGAAATCATCGCGCAAGGCGGCGATATGGGTCGTGGCGGGAATCCCGACGGTGACCTGGGCGGAAAACATGTCCGCGCCGGTCTGCATGGCGCGGTACCGGGTGGAGTGGAGCTGTTCGATCGTAATGCCGCGGCGGCCAAAGAACTCCGCCAGCTGGTGGAGGATGCCCGGCCGGTCAGCCGCGATCACTTCCACGACGTAGGGCAGCAGGGTGTTCTGCACCGGTTTCGGGCCGGTACGGAAATGCATGATGCGCAGGTTTTCGCCGCGTTCGAGCTTGTTCAGCGCATTTTCGAG
Organism: Tahibacter amnicola; assembly: GCF_025398735.1. Classification (NCBI taxonomy): domain Bacteria; kingdom Pseudomonadati; phylum Pseudomonadota; class Gammaproteobacteria; order Lysobacterales; family Rhodanobacteraceae; genus Tahibacter; species Tahibacter amnicola. Next base: position 4,964,051 of record NZ_CP104694.1, on the reverse strand, counting down.
CTTGGCAATCGCATCCCAGGGCCCGACCGCCAGCGCCAGCACGGAAACGTCGGCACCGAGCGTGGAGACACGTGCATCGACCAGGTTGCAGCCGCACTCGGTAATACGTCGCGTCACGGCCACCAGCGGTGACTCGGGCTGGGGCGCAAAGGCGCTGATCAGTAGGAAATTCTCGTTCGCCGTCGGGCGGGGGGCGGGTTCGGTAAGGGCGGATTTACCTGCTTGCTTCACGGTCCGTGCGTCGCCTGGAGGTTAGGCCGACCCGCGCCGGCATGGGGCCGAGAATACTTGCCACGTCAGGGGGCCGCAAGTAACATCCGCCGCTCTTTGGCCAGCGGACTTCGCACCTTGAAATTCTCGGGCAGCATCTGTGCGTTAGCCACGCCGTTTGGCGCGGACGACGCGCTCGACCTGGATGCCTTCGGGCGTCTGATCGAGTTCCAGATTGCCGGAGGAACCGCCGCCGTCGTGGTCGCCGGCTCGACAGGTGAAGCGCATGCACTGGATGAGGCGGAATACGAGCGTCTGCTGACGTTCGCTGTTAGCCAGGTGCGTGGCCGCATTCCCGTCATCGCGGGCACCGGCGGTGCCAATACCCGCAAGACGGTCGCCACCACCCAGCGTGCAAAAGCCTGTGGGGCGAATGCTGCCCTGGTCGTCACTCCCTATTATGTGCGTCCTACCCAGGAAGGGCTGGTGCGCCATTACGAGCAGGTGGCCGAACTGGGTGGCTTGCCGGTGATTCTCTATAACGTGCCCGGCCGTACGGCCTGCGACATGCAGCCACAGACCGTGGCGGCCCTGGCGCCGGATCCGCGTGTGGTCGGCATCAAGGAAGCCGTTGCCGATGCCGCCCGCATGCGCGACTTGATCGCCCTGCGTTCGGACGGGTTCAGCGTGTTGTCCGGCGACGACAGTACCGCCTTGCGCAGCCTGCTCGACGGCGCCGACGGTGTGATTTCGGTGGCCAACAACGTGGCACCGCGACTGTTCCACGCTATGTGTGACGCGGCCGTTCGCGGGAATCGCGCCCAGGCCGAGGCGTTCGGGGCGCGGCTGGACGCGCTGTTCGATGCGCTGGGCTGGGAATCCAACCCAATCCCGTTGAAATGGGCACTGGGCGAGCTCGGACTGGGCACCGCCCGGGTCCGTCTCCCGTTGACCTCCCTGAGCCTGCCCCACCGCGAACCCTTGCGTGAGCTGGTTCGAAGCCTGCAAGATGCCGCCGTTTGAGGTGCGCGTCGCGCAGCCTGTCTCCAATTTCGATGAAGGTCTTTCCGTGAACTCAAAGTCCGCGATCCGCTCGGTGTTGCTCGTTGCGTTGGTTCCGCTGGTCCTGGGCGGGTGCAACCTGTTCAAGTCGCGGTCGGATTGGGACAAAGCCGTCGAGGCGCGTCCGCTGGAAGTGCCGCCGGATCTGGAAACCCCGGCCACCAGCAGCGAATTGATCGTGCCCGAAGGCCGCGGCGGCGCCGCCTCCGACACTGCGGCTCGCCGCGCGGCGGGCTCGACCAGCGTCGGCATCGACGGCCTGCACGTGAACGACACGGTCGACAGCGCCTGGCAGCGGATTGGCAAGGCCCTGGAACGTGCCAATCTTGGCGACATCGCCAAGCGGGACGAGTCGCTCCACACGTACGAAGTGAATGTGAAAGTCACCCGGACGACGGGCGATGACGGCGGGTTCTTCAAGCGTCTGTTCACGCGCAAGCGCGTGGAGACGTCGGTTCAGAAGGTCAGTGTCGGTGTCAGCAGTGACGGCGACGGTAGCCGCGTCAGTGTCAGCGGCGACGGTGCGGCGGTGCAGAAGGTGGTAGCGCTGTTGCGCGAGCGGCTCGGTTGAGCCGCTTCACCCCGGATTCGGCAGTAAACTAACGTTGGAGCTGTGCGAGCTTGCCCGGTTTGCCGTCCCATTCCTTGGCGTCGGCGGGCGGTTCGAGCCGTTCGGTCAGGACGGGCCAGGTCTTCGCCAGCTCGGCATTGAGCGCGATGAAATGCTCCTGACCGCCGGGGACGTCGTCCTCCGGATAGATGGCGTTAGCCGGGCATTCCGGTTCGCACAGGGTGCAGTCAATGCACTCTTCCGGATCGATCACGAGGAAGTTCGGGCCGGCGTGGAAGCAGTCCACCGGACATACTTCGACGCAGTCCGTGTACTTGCACTTGATGCAGTTTTCGGTGACAACGAAGGGCATGCGAGATCGGGTCTGCGCGAGAGGATAAAGGGAGTAAAGTGGCGCTCCCTACGAGGTTCGAACTCGTGTTCCCGCCTTGAGAGGGCGGTGTCCTAGGCCACTAGACGAAGGGAGCGCTTCGAGGATCAAGCGTGCGAAGTATAACGGAATTCATTCGTCGGGCAATTCCTCTGGGAAGACGCCGGACACCCGAAAAAACGGCCGAACCGACACCGGTGATTGAGCCGGCGAAGCCGACGTTGCGCGTCATTCCGCGTGAACAGCACGGTATCTCGCGGCGAAATATCAGCAACGGCGCGCTGCGTGTTCTGTATCGCCTGAACGAGGCGGGCTATGACGCCTTTCTCGTGGGCGGTGCCGTGCGTGACCTGTTGCTGGGCGGACACCCCAAAGATTTCGATATCGCGACGAATGCAACACCCGAACAGGTGCGCGGCCTGTTCCGCAATTGCCGCCTGATCGGGCGCCGGTTCCGCCTGGCGCACGTCGTGTTCGGGCAGGAAATCGTCGAAGTGGCGACGTTCCGTGGAACCGGCGAGGAAGGCAATGTCGACCGGCATGTGGTCGATGGCCGCATCGTCCGTGACAACGTCTACGGCACGATCGAAGAAGACGCGATCCGTCGTGATTTCCGCGTCAATGCGCTGTATTACAACATTGCAGATTTCAGCGTCCGCGACTATGTGGGCGGCATGGAGGATCTCGACAAGAAGGTCCTTCATCTGATCGGTGATCCGGACCAGCGTTACCGGGAAGATCCGGTGCGGATGCTGCGCGCCGTCCGGCTGGCGGCAAAGTTGGGTTTCTCCATCGACCAGACGGCCCAGCAGCCTTTCGCCCACCTGGGCCAGTTGCTGTGCGATGCCGCGCCGGCGCGGCTGTTTGATGAGTCACTGAAGCTGTTTCTGGCCGGTCACGGTCAGGCCAGTTTCCGGGAGCTGGACCGGTCCGGCCTGCTTGGCTTTGTTTTCCCGGCCACCGCCGCGGCGCTGCGCCACAGCGATGGCGCCGAGTTCCGGGCGCTGGTGGAGTGGGGACTCAAGAACACTGACCAGCGGGTCAAGGCGGAAAAGTCCGTCACGCCGGCTTTCCTGTTCGCGGTGTTGTTGTGGGGCGCCGTGCGCGAGCGTGTCGAACGCGGCATCAGCTCGGGCATGGACCCGGCAGCCGCGTGGGCGAACGCTGGTGGCTCGGTGATCGCCGAGCAGTCGGCGCGGGTTGCGATTCCGCGACGGTTCTCGCTGGTGATGGAGGAAATCTGGTCGCTGCAGCCGCGCTTCGAGCTACGTATGAAGAAGCGCGTGTTCCGTTTGCTCGCGCATCCGCGTTTCCGTGCCGCATACGATTTCCTCGTCGTGCGCGCCCAGGCCGACAACTCGCTCAAGCCATTGGTGGAGTGGTGGGGGCAGGCGCATGCGGCGCAACCGGACGCGCTCGACGAGATGCTCAACCAGGCAGCGCAGCCTGCCGCGGCCTTGCCCAAGGCCGGCGCACCGAAGAAGCGCCGGCGTCGGCGCCGGAAAAAGGCGCCCGGCGGTGGATCGGGTGACGCACCCGAGGCGACGTGACGCTTGCCTATATTGGCGTTGGCAGCAATGTCGGGGATTCGCGGCGCATCGTCGATGAGGCCGCGATCCGCCTGGCTGCTTTCGCACGCGATGGGCGCGTACGGGCAGCGGGGCATTATCTGACGCCGCCCTGGGGGCGATCGGATCAACCGGATTTCATCAACACGGTAGTGGAGATCGACACCGATCTGGCTGCGGCGGATCTGCTCGCGGTGCTGCTGAAGGTGGAGCAGGCCGCCGGTCGCGTGCGCGACGGAGGCCGCTGGGGGCCGCGCGCCCTGGATCTCGATGTGTTGCTCTACGGTGACTGCGTACTCTCCGAGCCCGGTCTTGTCGTGCCCCACCCGCACCTGGCGGAACGCGCGTTTGTGCTGCTGCCCCTGGCGGAACTGGCGGCTGACCGGCAGGTCCCCGGTCTGGGACGCGTTGCGGACCTGCTGGCCCGGGTCGATACCACGGGCTGCCGGCGTCTGGACAATGTGCCTTGAGTGCAGTGCGTCTCAGCCGGGATAATTGCCCTTTCTGACGTAGGAGCAGTGCGTGTACGCCAATCCAGCGACCGCGCCGGCACGCGCCGCCGTAACCGTTCCCCAGCTGTACGCGCGCAAGCAGGCGCGTGAGAAGATCGTTTCGGTAACGGCGTACGATGCAAGTTTCGCCGCCCAGGTGGACGCCGCCGGCGTTGACGTGGTGCTGGTGGGCGATTCGCTGGGCATGGTGGTGCAGGGCGAGTCGAGCACGCTTCCGGTCACGCTCGACCACATGGTCTACCACACAGCAGCCGTGTCGCGCGGGCTGACCAGCGCACTGCTCGTCGCCGACCTGCCATTCATGAGTTATGCCTCGCGCGAGCGCGCCTTCGAAAGTGCGGGGCGGCTGATGGGGGAGGGCAGGGCCGCGATGGTGAAGTTGGAAGGCGCTGGCTGGGCGCTCGACATCATCCAGGCCCTGAGCGAGCGCGACGTGCCGGTTTGCGCACACCTCGGGCTGACACCGCAATCAGTTCACAAATTCGGGGGTTACCGGGTTCAGGGCCGCGACGATGAGCGCGCCGAGGAGCTGGTTCGCGAGTCGCATCTGGTCGCCGAGGCCGGTGCGGACCTCCTGGTCCTGGAATGCGTGCCGGCCGCGCTGGCCGAACGTATCACCCGCGAGATCGCTATTCCTACCATCGGCATTGGCGCTGGCGTCCACTGCGACGGCCAGGTGCTGGTGCTGTACGACTTGCTGGGCATCACGCCCGGCAAGCGTCCCCGCTTCAGTCGTGATTTCCTGGCAGGGCGCGACTCGATCGCTGCGGCCTTGCGCGCCTATGCCGATGCTGTCCGCAACGGTGAATTTCCCGCTCCCGAGCACAGCTTCTGATCATGCAGACGGTCGATACAACGCAGGCGTTGCGCGCCCTGGTTCGCCAGTGGCACAGGGAAGGGCTGCGCGTGGGGTTCGTGCCCACCATGGGTAACCTGCACGACGGTCATTTCTCGCTGGTCAAGCTCGCCCGGGCGCAGTGTGACCGTGTGATCGTCAGCGTGTTCGTCAATCCGACCCAGTTCGGCCCCAACGAGGATTTCTCCCGCTATCCGCGCACGCTGGCGCAGGACCAGGCGGGGTTGCTGGCCCATGGCTGCGATGTCCTCTTCGCGCCGGCCGTTGAGGAGGTCTACCCGTTTGGAGCGGCGGCAGCTGCGGCGGTTGAGGTGCCGGTGGTGACGGAGATGCTGGAAGGCGCTTTCCGGCCGGGGCATTTTCGCGGCGTGGCCACCGTTGTCGCCAAGCTGTTCAACCTCGTGCAGCCGGATGTCGCGGTGTTTGGTCAGAAGGACTACCAGCAGCTTCTGACGATCCGTCGGCTGGTCACCGACCTGGCTTTTCCGATCGAGATCGTCGCGGGGCCAACGTTGCGTGAATCCAACGGACTGGCCATGAGCTCGCGCAACCAGTACTTGTCGGTCGAAGAGCGGGAACGCGCAGCCGTTATCCACCAGACGCTGCAGGCCATGCGCACCGCCGTGCAGGCTGGCCAATCGGCGGATGCGGCGGAACGGAATGCGCTGATCACCCTGGAATCTGCTGGCTTCCGCGTCGATTATGCGGCTATCCGCGCGGCCGACGACCTTTCGCCGCCCGTTGCCGGCGCGTCCCATACCCTGGTTGCCCTGATCGCAGCGCGCCTGAGTGCCACCCGTCTGATCGACAATCTGTTGTTTTCCCGCACCGACTGAGCGTAGTCCGGGGCCTCCGATCGGCGCAATTGCGCCGTCTGCGCGGTTGTCCGTCGTCGAAATTTCGGCAGGCAGCTTTTGTGGTTCCCCGATTTCCCAGTAGCGGCAGTGACTTGCGCTTGAGGATCGTGACATTGTGTTGCCCGTCACATCCCAGTAGCGTTTCCGCAATTGCTGTGGTAATCTCCCCACAGCCACTGGGTTTTTTGCAACGACTTTCGTTCCTCGGTGGCAGCAGGGCGCATTGTTCAGGTAATCGTCACTCCGATTCATCCCTCGCTGTGATCCAGCGAGGGTTTTTTTGCCCGTGACTTGCCGATTGCGCGACGTTCGCCGACGTTCACTGCCGTATGCGCCATTCATGTTGCAGTGCGCAAGGCGGCCTCTGCTATACTTTCTCGTGTTGTGCCGACGCAACAGGCCTGTCATCCGGCCCGCCACCGAGAGGAAGTCGTTCCATGCAGTTGCAGATGCTCAAGGCAAAGATCCATCGCGCCAGCGTCACCCACGCCGAATTGCACTATGAGGGGTCCTGCGCCATCGACGGCCGCCTGCTCGATATCTCCGGCATTCGCGAGTACGAGCAGATCCACATCTACAACATTAATAACGGCGCGCGTTTCGTCACCTACGCGATCCGCGGCGAAGAGGGGTCGGGCGTCATTTCCATCAACGGCGCCGCCGCGCATCTGGCAAGCCCGGGCGATCTGATCATCATTTGCGCCTATGCCCAGTACTCGGAGGCCGAACTCGCCCAGTTCAAGCCGACACTCGTCTACGTGGACCGCCAGAACGCGCTGACCCACACCAATCATTCGATACCGAAGCAGGCCGCCTGATCGCGACCGACTGGTACGGTCGTACTGGTATCAAACCATTGTCGTGACGGCCGAGCTTCTGTCGTGGCAGCGCCGTCACGTAATATTCCTCGTTTGACGCGAACCCGTTCTACGAGGGATATCCATGCAAGCAGGACAGCTCGACTCCCTGGCGCGCGAAGCGGCGCGCTTGCGCCCGGTTCACCTGCGTGAGCTCCTCAAGCAGGAGCAGCGATTCGAGCGCTTCAGTCGCCGCGCCGGGCCTATCCTGCTGGATTTCTCGCGCCAGAAGCTGGACGAGCCTGCGCTCGCGGCCCTGGGCACCATTCTCGACCAGCACGCCTGGCAGGCGCGGCGCGACGCCATGTTCCGTGGTGACGTGCTCAATGCGTCGGAGCAGCGGCCGGTGCTGCACACGGCACTGCGTGCCGGGTATTCCGCATTGCCATCGCTCGCGCCAGCGGCGGTGCGCGCCGAAGTGGACGAAACGCTCGCGCGAATGGCGCATATGGTCGATGCGGTCGAGCGCAGCGAGCCGGGCGACTTCGATCTACCCGAAGGAATCACCGACGTGATCAACCTGGGGATCGGGGGCTCGGACCTCGGTCCGCGCCTGGCCGTTGACGCCCTCGCCGCATTCCACACCGGGCGTGTGCGTTGCCACTTTCTTCCCAATGTCGACGGGCACCGGACAGCCTCGCTGATGCGTAGCCTGGACCCACGCCGCACCTTGGTGCTGCTCGTCTCCAAAAGCTTCACGACGCAGGAAACCCTGCTCAACGCGGCAGTCCTCAAGGAATGGCTGGTCAACGCCTACGAAGGCAACGGGGAGCGTGCGAATCGCCATTTCCTGGCGGTCAGCGCGAACGTCGATGCGGCACGCGCCTACGGCATACCGTCGCAGCGTGTGCTGCCAATGTGGGATTACGTCGGCGGACGCTACTCCGTGTGGTCGGCGGTCGGTCTGGTGCTGGCGCTCGCCGTCGGCATGGATCATTTCCGTGCGCTACTGCGCGGCGCGGCGCAGATGGACGACCATTTCCGCACCGCCGACTGGCGCGACAACCTGCCGGTGCTGCTCGCGCTCATTGGCGTATGGAATCGCAATGGGCTGGGATTCCCGGCCCACGGCGTCATTCCGTACCACGACGGCCTTGGTAAGCTGCCGGCTTTCCTGCAGCAGCTGGAGATGGAGAGCCTGGGCAAGAGCGTCAGTGCGGAAGGCGGCGACCTGCGCCAGGCTACCGTGCCCGTCGTCTGGGGCAGCGTCGGCACGAACGCGCAGCATGCGTTCTTCCAGGCCCTGCACCAGGGCACGGATATCGTTCCGCTCGACCTCATCGGCGTTGCGCGCCCCGCGCATGCGCTGGGCGCCAATCACGAGGCGCTGCTGGCGAACCTGCTGGCACAGGGGGCTGCATTCGCGCTGGGGAAGACTGCCGAGCAGGCGTTGGCGGAATCGCCAGCCGGGCTCGATGAAAGTGCGCGGCACTCCCTGGCGGCGCAGCGCACATTTGCCGGCGATCGCCCTAGCAGCACACTGCTGCTCGACAGCCTCGATCCGGGCAGCTTCGGCGCGTTGCTCGCGCTGTACGAACACAAAGTGCTGATCCAGGCCTTGTTGTGGGATATCAACGCTTTCGATCAATGGGGCGTGGAGCTTGGCAAGACGCTGGCGAAATCGATCCTCCCTGCGCTGGCGTCGGGGTCGTTGTCGTCGTTTGATGCGTCGACCCGCGGATTGATCGAGACCTTGCGCGGCCTTCGCGGTTGATCGCCGCCGCCTGGACCCGAAAGACCCGGATTCACGCTATCTGACGCGTAGCGCAGGCCGGCGCGCGTTCACGCTGCTTCGTGTTGGGCCAGTGCCCACGCCACATGTTCACGGACCAGTGCAGAGGCATGGTCGGCGCGGGCGCGCAGCGCCTCCGTGATTTCCGCAGTTCCCGCCGCGTTACCAAGTGCCACGGCGATATTGCGCAACCACCGTTCGTAGCCGATCCGGCGGATGGCTGACCCTTCGGTGCGCTGCAGGAACTGCGCTTCGGTCCACCCAAACAGCGAGACCAATGTGGCACCGTCGAGGGAATGGCGTGGCGCGAAATCCGGCTCTTCCGTCGGGCGCGAAAACTTGTTCCAGGGGCAGATCAACTGGCAATCGTCGCAGCCATAGATACGATTTCCCATGGCCTTGCGGAATTCCACGGGAATGCTGTCGTGGAGTTCGATCGTGAGATACGAAATACAGCGCCGCGCATCGACCTGATAGGGGGCGACGATCGCCTGGGTCGGGCAGATATCGATGCACCGTGTGCAAGTGCCGCAATGGGCTGTCGCGGCTTCATCGACGGGCAGGGGGAGGTCGGTATACAGCTCGCCCAGGAAGAACCAGGACCCTGCCTGGTGATTGATCAGGCACGTGTGCTTGCCGATCCAGCCCAGGCCTGCATTGCGTGCCAGTGCGCGCTCGAGCACGGGCGCGGAGTCGACAAAGGCCCGGTAGCCGAAGTCGCCGACCTCGGCACTGATCCGGTCTGCCAATTTTTGCAGACGGCTACGCATCAGCTTGTGATAGTCGCGCCCCAGCGCATAACGCGAAACATAGGCCCGTTGCGAATCGCCCAGGACGTCCCAGCCGTGGGCTATGCCTTCGGGGATGTAATCCATTCGCACCGAAACGATCCGGATCGTTCCCGGTTGCAGTTCCGCCGGCCGGCTGCGCTTGGTGCCGTGGCGCTGCATGTATTCCATTTCGCCGTGGCGCCCGGCGTCGAGCCAGTTGAGCAGATGCGATTCGTCGGTCGCCAGTTCCGTGCCCGCGATGCCCACCTGCTGGAAACCCAGTTCGGCGCCCCAGTGTTTGATCTGGCTGGCGAGTTGTTCGGGATTCATGACGATCGGAAACGGGCGCGACGACGTCGCGTTAGCGTGGGAGACACGACAGTATAATCGCCCCATGAACCCCGCATCTCCAACGGCTGCACTGTACACGACCGGGCAAATGCGCCGGATTGATGCCTATGCGATCGAGGCCCTCGGCGTAAGCGGGCCCGAGCTGATGCGACGGGCGGCGCAGGGGGCGCTGGAGGTCGTGCTGTCACGATGGGGCGGCGCCTCGCGTATCGTGGTGTGCTGCGGGCCCGGCAAGAATGGCGGCGATGGTTACTGGCTGGCCTATCTGCTGCGCGAACTGGGGCGCAACGTCTCGGTGATTGCCCTGGGCGAGCCGGCTGATCCGGACGCCGCGCAGGCGCGCGAGGCGTTTCGCGAGATCGGCGGCATCATCGACGCCTTCGACGAGGAAAGTAACCTCGGTTCGCCCGACATTTTCGTCGACGCCCTGCTGGGCATCGGCCTTACCCGGCCAGTGGAAGGTGCTGCGGCGCTGCTGGTCGAGCGAATCAACCACAGCGGCATTCCCGTGCTGGCGCTGGATATTCCCTCGGGGTTGTCGGCCGACACCGGCGCCCGCATGGGCGCCTGCGTCTCGGCCACCGCGACGGTCAGTTTCATCGGATGGAAGCGCGGCCTGTTCACCGGGGCAGGACCGGAGGTCAGCGGCTCCCGTCAGCTGGCGACCCTGAACCTGCCGGCGGCCGTGTTCGAGGCCGAATCCGCGGGCGCCTACATCATGGGCCCGGAATGCACCGCCGGGCTCGGGCTGCGGGCGCGGGACGCGCACAAAGGACTGTTCGGCCATGTTCTGGCCATCGGCGGGGACCATGGCATGGGGGGCGCGATCCGCCTCGCTGCCGAAGCGGCGCTGCGCTGTGGCGCCGGCCTGGTCAGCGTGGCCACACGCGAAGAGCATGTGCCGGGACTGCTTGCCGCGCGCCCGGAGCTGATGGCGAACGCTGTTTCCGGGCAACAGGAGCTCGATCCCCTGCTCAAGCGCGCGAACGTGATCGCGCTGGGGCCTGGCCTGGGGATCCGCGCCTGGGGGCATTCCCTGTGGCACCGGGCCTTGGAGTCGGGCAAGCCGGTCGTGCTGGACGCCGACGCGCTCAATCTGCTGGCCCTGCATCCACGCACCTTCGAAGGGCCGGCGGTGCTGACGCCGCACCCCGGCGAAGCCGCGCGTCTGCTAGGCACGACGGTGACCGAGATCCAGGCCAATCGCTACGCGGCCGTTCGCGCCATCGCCGACCGCTTCAACGCTGTCGTCGTGCTCAAGGGCGCAGGGTCGCTGATCACGGCGGCAGAGGAATCCATCGCGGTCTGTCCGTGGGGCAACCCGGGCATGGCAAGCGGGGGAATGGGGGATGTGCTCACCGGGGTGATCGCGGCCTTGATTGCCCAGGGTATGCCCGGCCCCGAGGCCGCGCGCCTTGGGTCTGCCGTCCATGCCAGGGCCGGAGACATGGCAGCCCGCGAAGGACAGCGCGGTCTGCTGGCCAGCGATCTGTTCGGGCATTTCCGTCAATTGCTCAATGGCCTTGCCAATGACTAGTGCCGCGCTTTCCGATCCGGCCTCCGCCATCACGATTGCGCATCTGGAAGAACCGGGCCTCGCCGCGTTTGCCGAAGCCCTGGCGCAGGCGGTGCGCACCGGTGGGGTGATCTACCTGCACGGGGACCTGGGGGCTGGCAAGACCACTACCGCCCGTGCCCTGATCCGTTCGCTCATCCCCGACGCCCGGGTAAAAAGCCCAACCTACAGCCTTATCGAGTCGTACCGGATGCCCGCACTGGTAATCCACCACCTCGACCTTTACCGCATTGCGGACCCCGGCGAACTGGAATGGCTGGGGCTGGATGAGCTGCAGTCGGAGCCCAGCCTGGTTCTGGTGGAATGGCCCGAGAGGGGCGGCCATTCCTTGCCGGCGGCGGACCTCGTGCTCCACCTGGGGCACGCCGGTTCGGGGCGCAGCGTCAGGCTGGAGGCCGCGTCCGAACACGGTGCGCGGCAGCTGGCGTCGATGGGGTACCGGTAACATCCGCCGCCTCCACCGCTTAAGCGCGGTTCCTCGCAGCCCCTCCAGAAAACCGGCCCAGGCCGCGGTTTTGCAAAGGAAAATGCTTGAAATCGGACACGTGCTGCGCTTGAATCCGCAGCCATGTGGGGATGTACGGCCATGATGTCCCGAGCGGGAGCCCTTTTCGTCTTACTGGCGAGCCTTCCGGCTGCCTCCCTGGCGGCCGAAATCAAGGCCCTTCGCGTATGGGCCAGCCCCGATTCCACCCGTGCAGTATTCGACGTCTCCGGCCCGGTGGAATACAAGCTTTTCGAGCTGGAAAACCCCGATCGCATCGTGCTCGACATCAAGGGTGCATCGATTGATTCCGGTGTCACCACGCCCGCCGGCAAGGGCCTGATGACCAGCATGCGCGTGGGCAAGCAGGGCAAGTCCGACCTGCGCGTCGTGTTCGATCTGCCCCAGGGCGTACGCCCGAAAAGTTTCCTGCTGCCCCCGGCGGACAAGTTCGGCCATCGCCTGGTGGTCGATCTCTATCCCAAGACCCAGACCAAGCGCGAGGTGGTCAAGACCATCGACGACGTGATGACCGGCGAAGGCCGCAAGGTCATCGTGGCGATCGACGCCGGACATGGCGGCGATGATCCGGGCGCGGTCGGCGCATCCGGCAACTTCGAGAAAACCATCACCCTGAATGTGGCGCGCGAAGTCGCGCGCCTGGTCGACGCGCAACCAGGCATGAAGGCTTACCTGGTGCGTGACGGCGACTACTTCATTCCGTTGAAGGAACGCTACGGCAAGGCGCGCGAAGCCAAAGCGGACCTCTTCGTTTCTATTCATGCCGACGCCTGCCCGGGTGCCTGCGGTGCCCGCGGTGCCTCGGTATGGGTACTGTCGCCGCGCGGCGCGACCAGCGAGGCGGCGCGCTGGCTGGCCGCCAAGGAAAACGGCGCTGACCTCGTCGGTGGCGTATCGCTCGACGACAAGGACGACACCCTCGCTGCCGTCCTGCTGGACCTGTCGCAAGGCGCGACCATGGAAGCCAGCAGCTCGGTGGCGCAGACGGTGCTGCGCGCCCTGGGCAAGATCGGGCCGACCCATCGCGGTCATGTGGAAAAAGCTAACTTTGTGGTGCTGCGTTCACCGGATGTGCCTTCCATCCTGGTCGAGACGGCGTTCATCACCAATCCGTCGGAAGAAAAGCGGCTGACCGATCCGGATCACCGCGCCAAGCTCGCCGGCGCCATTGTCGACGGCATCAAGGGGTATTTCACCCAGTCGCCGCTGCCGGGCACCTGGTTTGCGGCCAACATCGGCGCCAAGGCGCGCGGCGGTGAACATATCGTTTCGCGTGGGGAGACCCTTTCCGGCATCGCCGTGCAGCACGGGGTGAGCCTGGGCAGCCTGCGGGCCGCCAATCGCATTGCCGAAGATGGCGCGGTGCGGGTCGGCGATGTATTGAGCATTCCGTCCGGCTGAGTCCCGTTCCCGGCCGTACGGGTCGGTCCCTGCGATCCCGTGGCCCGGCCGGCAGTCCGCCGTGGATGGTTCCGCTATGATGCGCTCCCTATGCCGCGCATCCGCCAGCTCCCTATTGAACTCGTCAACCAGATCGCCGCGGGCGAGGTGATCGAGCGTCCCGCTTCTGTCGTCAAGGAACTGGTCGAGAACAGCCTCGATGCCGGTGCCGGGCGCGTCGAGATCGAGATCGAGGAGGGCGGCGCCCGTCTGATCCGTGTCCGTGACGACGGCTGCGGCATTGATGCCGACGACCTGCCGTTGGCCATAGCGGCGCATGCCACCAGCAAGATCGCGAGTTTCGACGACCTGGAACGCGTCGCCACCATGGGGTTCCGCGGCGAGGCGCTGCCGAGCATTGCCTCGATTTCGCGCTTTGCGTTGACCTCGCGGACCTCGGCGCAGGATCACGCACTGCGGATCGAAGTGGACGGTGGCAAGCCGCTGCCGCCAAAGCCGGCGCAGCACCCTGTCGGCACCTCGATCGAAGTGCGCGACCTGTTCTACAACGTGCCCGCCCGGCGCAAGTTCATGCGGGCCGAGCGCACCGAGTTTGGCCGCATCGACGAGCTGATCACTTCGCTCGCGCTGGTGCGCACGGAAGTCGAATTCCGCCTGAGCCACAACAACAAGCCAGTGCGACTGCTGCGCCGGGTCGACAGCGCCGCAGCCCTGCCAGCACGCGTGGCCGATCTTCTTGGCCAGGAATTCATCGAACAATGCCTGCGCATCGACCACAGCGCGGCGGGCATGCGGCTGTCGGGCTGGGTCGGATTACCCACGGCGTCGCGGGCGCAGGCCGACCAGCAGTACTTCTACGTCAATGCCCGCCTGGTGCGCGACAAGGTGGTCGCGCACGCCGTGCGACAGGCCTATGCCGATGTGCTGTTTCATGGTCGCCATCCGGCGTTCGTCCTGTTTCTGGAACTGGATCCGCTGGGCGTGGATGTGAACGTGCATCCGGCCAAGCATGAGGTGCGATTCCGCGAATCACGCCTGGTGCACGACTTCCTCTACCGCACCTTGAATGAAGTCCTGGCCGAGACGCGTGCGGGATCCGGCGTCTCGCCGCCGGTGGCAGTGCCTCAGTCCGTCGCGTCCACGGCAGCGCCGATGTACACGCAATGGCGCGGGCAGGCGCCGCTGGGATTGGGGCAGGGCACGCGCGAACCCCTGGCCGACTACGCCGCGCTGCTGGGCGCCGCACCGAACCTGCCATTGCCCGCGACGGGCCGCTCCGTCGAAGCGTCGACGCCCGCGGTATGCGGCGCTGCGGACGATAGCCAGATGCCCCCGCTCGGCTTTGCGCTGGCGCAACTGCACGGTATCTACGTGCTGGCAGAGAACCAGCACGGCCTGGTGCTGGTGGACATGCACGCGGCGCACGAGCGCATCACCTACGAGCGCCTCAAGGCCGCCCGCGCGGGGCAGGGCATACGGTCGCAGCTGATGCTGGTGCCGTTGGCCCTGGCCCTCAGCGAGCGGGAAGCCAGTTGCGTGGAAGATTTCGCCGACCGCTTTGCCGACCTGGGCTTTGAACTGGCACGCACGGGCCCGCAAAGCGTCGTCGTCAAGCGCCTGCCAACCCTGCTCGAAGGCGCCGACGCCTCGCGCCTGATCCGCGACGTGATCGCCGACCTCCTCGCGCAGGGCAATTCACGCCGGATCGAGGAAGCCGGAAACGACGTACTGGCGACCATGGCCTGCCACGGTTCAGTGCGCGCCAACCGGCGCCTGAGCGTGCCGGAGATGAATGCGCTGCTGCGCGACATGGAGGCGACCGAGCGTTCCGGGCAATGCAATCACGGCCGTCCGACCTGGGTACAACTGGGTATCAACGAACTTGACCGCCTCTTCTTGCGCGGTCGCTAGCGAGTCAACGAGGGAGCAATCATGATCGAAGCAGGAGTGGTGTTGCTGGCCAGCGTGCTGGCCGGTGGCGTGGAAGTGACCGCTATGGCGGTGGAGAGCGGCACCAGCCACGCCGAGCAGGTGCAGGCCTGGCGCAAACAGCGCGTCGAGCGCCTCACCGCGCCGGAAGGCTGGTTGAGCCTCGTGGGTCTGCATTGGCTCAAAGACGGCGAGCAGTCCATCGGCAGCAGCAAGGGCAGTGACGTCGTGCTCGCCGTCGGACCGGCGAAGCTGGGCCGCATCGCGCTGGCCGACGGCAAGGTCGAGTTGACCCTGGATCCCAACGCCAAGGCCAAGATCGGCGAATCGGCCGAGACCAAGGCGGTGCTTTCCGACGATGGCAGCGCCAATCCCACCAAGGTCAGCTTCGGGACCGCCAACTTCTACGTCATCGATCGTGGCGGAAAGAAGGGATTGCGCGTGAAGGATACCGAGGCCGAAACCCGCAAGAAATTCGTGGGCATCGACTACTTCGACATTGCCTCCGACTGGCGCGTCGAGGCGAAGTGGGAAGCCTACAATCCGCCGCGCGAGATCGAGGTGCCGACCGTGCTCGGCACCGTCGAGAAATACCCGGTGCCGGGCAAGGCGACGTTTGAGCGCGACGGCAAGAAGTATGAACTGCTGCCGGTGCTGGAAGCGCCTGGCGACAAGGAGCTCTTCATCATCTTTGCCGATCGTACCAGCGGCAAGGAAACCTACGGCGCGGCGCGTTTCCTGTACGCGGCCATGCCCGCCGACGGAAAGATCGTGCTGGACTTCAACAAGGCCTACAACCCGCCTTGCGCCTTCACGCCCTACGCGACCTGCCCGCTGGCGCCGCCGGAAAACCGTCTGGACCTGCGTGTCACCGCCGGCGAGAAGAAGTATCGCGGCGCCCATCACTGATCTGCAGAAACGGCGACGCCGTTTGACGGCGTCGCCACCGCTATTGGTGCGATAGCGAAACTGGCGGAAGCGAGCTTGCGCGTACTCATCGTTGCCGATACGCATGGCCTGATTGATCCGCGCATCGTGGCGCTGGCGGCCGGCTGCGACCAGGTCGCCCATGCCGGGGACGTCGGCTCCGCCGCTGTGCTGGGCGACTTGCGCAACGCCTGTCCAAGGGTCGCCGCGGTGTGCGGCAATAACGACGTGCCAGCCAAGTGGGCAGGTGCGGAGCGATCGATCCTCGACCAGCTGCCGCAAGTCGCCGAATTGTCCTTGCCGGGCGGCGTGCTCGTCATCGTCCATGGCGACACGTTTCCGGCGAAATCCCGTCATGCCGGGATGCGGATGCGCTATCCCGCCGCCCGCGCCATCGCCTACGGACACAGTCACCGGATTATCATCGACGACAACGTGCTGCCCTGGGTGA
This sequence comes from Tahibacter amnicola, assembly GCF_025398735.1. Classification (NCBI taxonomy): domain Bacteria; kingdom Pseudomonadati; phylum Pseudomonadota; class Gammaproteobacteria; order Lysobacterales; family Rhodanobacteraceae; genus Tahibacter; species Tahibacter amnicola. The sequence goes on along the minus strand of NZ_CP104694.1, from coordinate 4,947,546 downwards.
TCAATCCCGGTGCCGCCGGGCGCACGCGCACCTACGGCGGACCCAGCGGATTGATCCTGGAGGCTGACGCCGACCGATGGCAGGTTGAGGCCGTGCGTTTCCCGCCACTCGTTTAGCCCAGATCATTGGTCCGGTCGCCGCGTGCAACCAGAAAGGGGAATTATGGAATTTACCAATCGCGCGCAAAAATTGTTTCTGATTCTGTCGTGCTTCTTCGTCGCCAACGCCGTTCTGGCGGAACTGATCGGGGTGAAGATCTTCGCCCTGGAAGATACGCTCGGTGTATCGCCCTTCAACTGGAACCTGTTCGGCCAGCAGGGCTCGCTCAATTTCACCGCTGGCACCTTGCTCTGGCCCGTCGTCTTCATCATGACCGACGTGATCAACGAGTACTTCGGTCGCCGCGGCGTGCGCATGATTTCCTGGGTCGCGGTATTTCTGATCCTCTACGCCTTCCTGTTCGCATTCCTGGCCATCGCCCTGGCGCCGGCGTCCTGGTGGGTCACGGTGGGAGCGGACAAGGGCGTTCCCGATATGCAGGCTGCGTTCGCACAGATTTTCGGCCAGGGGTTGTGGACGATCGGCGGCTCCGTGACGGCCTTTCTCGTCGGCCAGTTGATCGACGTCACGATCTTCCATGCCATTCGAAACCGGACTGGCGGCAAGCACATCTGGTTGCGCGCCACGGGTTCCACACTGGTCTCGCAATTCTTCGACAGCTTCATCGTGCTGTACATCGCGTTCGTGATCGGGCCACAGAAATGGCCGATTGGTCTGTGGCTGGCAGTCGGCTGCGTGAACTACGCCTACAAGGTGTTGGCCGCAGTTGCGCTGACGCCGGTGATCTATGGCATGCGGCGTGGCCTCGACAACTGGCTGGGCAAGGACCTGAGCACGGAATTGAAGGCCAAGGCGGCGCAGTAAAAACGAAAGCATATTGACAGCAATTCTTTCGTGTATGTGCGACGTATTGCGTCGTGGCGTACGGTGGTTACTCTAGGCGGATGCGCCACGAATCACGCCGCAGGGCCGGCGGCAGTGTGTGATCGCGGCATCCGAAAAACCTTCAGAAACGACGGAATTGCGATGAATAGACGCGAGTTCATGACGACCGTCGCCGCTGCCGCGGTGACCCTGCCGATCACGGGAATGGCCAAGTCCGACAAGAGCCGGCTGAGAGTCGGCCTGATCGGCACGGGTATGCGTGGTCGCGTGCATCTGAAGGAACTGCTGCGTCGCGACGACGTTGATGTGGCTGCCCTGTGCGACGTGGAATCATTTGCAATCGACGCCGCGCTCGCCATGGTTTCCAAGGCGGGGCGTCGCAAGCCGGCGGTCTATTCCGGCAGCGATCGTGCCTACGAAACCCTGCTGTCCAAGGGGGGCCTGGACGCGGTCATCATCTCCACGCCCTGGGAGTGGCATGCACCCCAGGCCATCGCGGCGATGCAGTCAAAGGTGGCCGTGGGCTGCGAAGTCGTGGCAGGAATCAGTCTCGATGATCACTGGCAGGTGCTACGCGCGCAGCAGCGCACGAATGTCCCTTACATGTTGCTCGAAAACGTCTGCTATCGGCGCGACGTGATGGCCGTGCTGAACATGGTGCGCCAGGGAATGTTCGGCGAGATCGTGCACATGGAGGCCGGCTATCAGCACGACCTGCGCGCGGTCAAATTCAATTCCGGCGATCCGGGCAAGCCCTATGGCGGTGGCGTTGAGTTCGGCGAGAAAGGCTTCTCGGAAGCGCGCTGGCGCACGCCGCATTCGGTGCGGCGCAATGGCGAGCTCTACCCGAGCCATGGCATCGGTCCGTGCGCGATGTGGGCCAATATCAACCGCGGCAACCGGCTCCTGCGTCTTTCCAGCTATGCGAGCAAGGCGCGCGGACTGCACAACTACATCGTGAAGAATGGCGGGGCGGCGCACCCGAACGCATCCGTCCGCTTCTCGCTGGGCGATGTCGTTACCACGCAGATCGCCTGTGCGGGCGGCGAAACCATCACGCTCACCCATGACACCTCGCTGCCGCGTCCGTATTCCCTCGGCTTCCGCGTGCAGGGAACCGAAGGCTTGTGGATGGACGTGAACGAGTCCCTGTACCTGGAAGGCCGCAGTCCGAAGCCGCACGAATGGGAACCGGCCGGTCCCTGGCTGGAGAAAAACGATCATCCGCTGTGGAAGCGCTATGCCGCACAGGCCGAAGGGGCTGGGCATGGCGGCATGGATTTCTTCGTCGTCCACGCCTTTGTCGAGGCGCTCAAGGCGAAGGCACCGATGCCGATTGATATCTACGATGCGGTGACCTGGAGCGCGATCACCCCGCTGTCGGAGATGAGCATCGCCGACAACAACCGCACCGTGGATTTCCCTGATTTCACCGGCGACGCCTGGGCAGGACGCAAGCCGATTTTTGCCTTTGGCGATACGTACTGATCGTGCGGTTTTCCGGCAGGGGAGCGTTGCCGCTCCCCTGCATGGTGCTCACTGTTCCGGCAGTGCCGCGGGATTTCCGCGGTGCGCCACGCGGTGCTTGACCCACTCACGCACATCGTCCAGCACCGCGTAGGCCGCCGGGATGACGACGAGGCTGAGCAGCGTGGACGTCATCAGTCCGCCGATGACCGCAATGGCCATCGGTGCCCGGAAGCTGGCGTCCGCGCCAAAGCCCATTGCAATCGGCAGCATGCCGGCGCCCATGGCGAGCGTCGTCATCAGCACCGGACGTGCCCGCTTGCGGCAGGCATCGACCAGCGCATCGTGCTGGCTCATGCCCATGTCCTGCTCGGCGATGACGGCATAGTCAACGAGCAGGATCGAGTTCTTCGTCGCGATGCCGATCAGCATTAGGAGGCCGATCAGGGCAGGCAGCGACAGGTAGTTGTTCGTCAGCAGCAGCATGCCGAAGGCGCCGCCGGCACACAGCGGTACGGCGACCAGAATGGTGATCGGTTGCAGCGCGTTGTTGAACAGCAGGAGCAGCACCGCGTAGACGCAGAAGATGCCTGTGCCCATCGCCATCAGGAATCCAAGGAAAAGCTCCACGAAGATTTCCGAATCGCCGGTGTTGAGTACCTTCACGCCGGGTGGAAGTGCCTTCTTCGAGGGCAACTGGTCGATCTCTGCCATCACGTCGCCGAGCGGGCGGCCGTTGAGCTCCATCGTCAGCGTGATGTTGCGCTGGCGGCCGAAGCGGTCGATCTGTGCCGGGCCGCTGTCCAGTCGAATGGTGGCGACCGATGCCAGCGGCACCGGACCTTCCCGGCCGGGTACGCGCAGCAGTGAAAACAGCGCGGGCTGGTCCAGATCTGCGTTGGCGAAGCTCACGCGGATGGGGATCTGCCGCTCCGGAAGGTTGAGCTTGGCCAGACGCTGCCGGAAGTCGCCGCTGGTGGCAATACGCGCGGCCTCGGCGATGTCGGCCGTGGCAACGCCCAGGTCGGCTGCACGGCCGGGATCCGGCGTGATGATGATCTCGGGCCGCAACAGTGACGCCGTCGAGCTGACGCTGCCGATACCTTTGAGTGTGCGCAGGTCGCGCTCGAAGGCCTGGGAGGCTTCGGCCAGCACGCGCGGATCGTCGCCGGCCAGGACCAGTTGCAGCAATTCTCCCGGTTCGCTGCTCAGGAAGTTCATGCGGACGCCGGGCAGGTCGGCCAGGCGTGCGCGCACTTCGCGCTCCAGCACCTTCTGGCTGCGTTTGCGATCGGTTGCCTTGCCCCAGTCGAGCGTCAGGATGGCCTTGCGTGCGTCGCCGACGAGGGACTGGCTCGGATCGCCCATGTCCAGCACCCCGCCGACGGCGGTGTAGACCAGTTTCAGTTCCGGAATGCCGTGCAGCTTCGCCCGCGCGGCTTCGGCCACTGCCGTGGTTTCGGCGAGCGTCGCGCCCGGCGGCAGCTCGAGATTGACGTTGCTGCGCCCCGGGTCGGCCGGTGGGATGAAGGTCGCCGGAATCATCGGCACGATGGCGAGCGATGCGATGAAGATGCCCAGCGCCAGCCACAGCGTACGGCCGCGATGCCGCAGGGCGGCCTCGACCAGGCGCAGGTAACCGCGCATCAGACGTGAATCGCCTTCGGCTTCCGCGTGCGGCTTCAGCTGGTAGGCCGCCATCATGGGCGTCAACAGGCGCGCCACCATCAGCGAGAACATCACCGCCGTGGCCGCCGTCCAGCCGAACTCGCGGAAGAACTTGCCGGGAATGCCCGGCATGAAGGCGACCGGCACGAACACGGCTGCAAGTGTCAGCGAAGTGGCGATGACGGCAAGGCCGATCTCGTCGGCGGCGTCCTCGGCGGCCTGGCGCGGCTTCTTGCCCATGGCCAGGTGCCGGACGATGTTCTCCACCTCCACGATGGCGTCATCCACCAGGATGCCTACCACGACCGCGAGGGCGAGCAGGGTGACAATGTTGAGGCTGAAGTCCAGCCAGTGCATGACGGCGAACGTGGGGATGATCGACAGCGGCAATGCCAGTGCGGAGATCCAGGTCGCGCGCCAGTCGCGCAGGAACAGCCAGACCACGATCACGGCGAGCAGCGAGCCTTCCCAGAGCATCGTCATCGACGACGAATAGGAGTTTTCTGCCTCCTCGACGGTAGAGTTCACTTCAGTAAAGCGCAGCGAAGGATATTCCCTGGCCAGCGCGGCGACGCGCTCGTGCACGCCCGCGCCCACGCCTACCTCGCTCGAACCGCGCGTGCGGGAGACGGCAAAGCTGACGACCGGCTTGCCGTTGAGCAGCGCCGTCTGGCGCGGTTCGGCCACGCCGTCGCGGATATCGGCCAGGGCCGACAGGCGCACCTGCCGCCCGTCGGGCAGTGCGATCGGGAATTCACGCAGTGCCGCCGCGTCGCGCACCGTGCCGACGGTGCGGACTACCTGCTCTGCGCCGCCCCAGGTCGCCTTGCCGCCCGGGCGTTCCACCTGGATGCGCGCCAGCTGCTGGGACACCGCGCCGGCGGTGATGCCGTGGGCTTCCAGCGCGCCGGGGCGAAGATCGATACGCACTTCGCGATCCACGCCGCCGGTGCGCGTGACCTGTCCGACGCCCGGGACGCCGAACAGCGCCTTGGTGATCGCATCGTCGACCAGCCAGCTCAGTTCATCCACGGTGTGCTTGTCGGATTCCACGGCGAAACTGAGCAGCGTACCGCCCGCCATGTTCACCTTGGAAACAATCGGTTCCTCGATGTCGGTCGGCAGGTCCGGCCGCGTGCGCGTGACGGCATCGCGGACTTCATCCAGCGCCTCGTCCAGGTCACGGCCGAGTTCAAACTCGACGCGTGTCGTCGAGACGCCTTCATTGACGGTGGACACCAGCTTGTCGATGTCGGCAAGGCTGGCCACGGCATCCTCGATCTTGCGCGTGACCTCCGTTTCCATCTGGCTGGGCGCGGCGCCCGGCAGGTTGACCGTGACGGTCACCATCGGCAGCGAGATATCGGGAAATTTCGAGATAGGCAGGGCACGGAAACCGATAAACCCCGCGCCGCAGAGCAGCAGGAAGAGCAGCACCGACGGCAAGGGCCGCCGTATGGCCCAGGCGGAAAAATTCATGGCTGCGCTCCGGCCGGAACGACGCGCACGCGATCGCCGTCGCTCAGGAAGGCGGCGCCGCGTCCGATCACCGCATCCGTCGCGCTGATGCCGGAGCGGACTTCCGCGACCGTACCGTCTACGGCGCCGGTTTCGATGCGTTTGCGCACGGCGCGTTGCTCGTTGTCGACGGTGAACACGTAACTGTGGCCGTCGCGCTGCACGATGGCAGCGAGCGGCACGACCAGTGCGGCAGTTTCGCCGAGCAGGAGCTCGCCCTGCGCGAACATTCCCGCGCGCAGCGAGCCCGGATCATCCAGGCGCGCGTAGACCATGCCGGTGCGCGTGGTGGGATCCAGCGCCGCCGCGATTGCGCGCACCTGACCTTCGACGGTACGGCCGTCGGGCGTTGCGACCTGCACGATAGTGCCTTCCTGTACGCGGATCAGATCTTCGGCGGGCAGTGTGCCGCGCCACTCCAGTCGGCCGCCGCGGATCATCCGCAACAGCTCTGCACCGCTGTTGACCACCTGGCCGGGCTCAGCGCTGCGGCGCGAGATCACGCCGTCGTCGGGTGCGCGCAGCTCGGCGAAGCTGCGCCGCAGTGCGGCCGCGTCGCGCAGGGCTTTCGCCGAGGCCGCGCGGGCTGCCGCCTGGCGCGACGTGGCGATGAGTTCGTCGAAATCCCGCGCGCTGATGTGACCCAGCGGCCGCAACGATTTTGCCCGCTCGGCGTTGCTGCCAGCCATCTGCTGCATCGCCTCGGCCTCTGCAACGGCGGCCTCAGCCTGGGCCAGGTCGCTGTCGAGTGTGCGTGTATCGAGCTTGAGCAAGGTCTGGCCGCGTTTCACCGACTGGCCAATATCCACCAGGACTTCCGCGATGCGCAGTCCGTTGAGCTCGACGCCCAACTGCATTTCCTCGTGCGCCGCGATGGCACCGGAGGCCAAGAGCCGCTGCTTGATCGCGCGATTTTGCGGCTGCACGAGCGACACGCTCAGGCTGGCAGCGGCGGTTGCCGGCGGTTTTTCCGCGTCACTGCGACCGCAGGCGGACAGCACGAGTGCGGCGACGATCAGCGCCGCGACAGAAAGAGGGCGGACGATACTACGCATGTCGACGTGACTTCTGAGGTAAGATATCAGGAGCATGATAACTTATCAGTTAACTGATAATGAAGAAACCGACCCCCCGACTTTCGAATACCGCGACAAAAGACCGCGCCCCGGCGCGTAAAAGTGCCACCGTTGCCAGCCGTAACGGCAAGGGCGCGCCCGCTCGCGAGAGCGAAAAGGAGCTGGCGCGCGCCAGGGCGATCGCTGCCCAGTCATTGGCCGAGCAGGACCTCGGCATGATGGTCAAGCAGATGAACCACTTGATGCGGGTGACCATGGAAAACCGGCTCAAGGCCGAAGGCATTGCGATGTCATTCCCGCACGGGGCGACGTTATGCCTGCTGCTGTCGTTTCCTGGCCTGTCCGGGGCGGATCTGGCCCGCGCCACCATGGTGACGCCGCAGACCATCAACCAGATCCTGGCCAGCCTCGAGCGCGACGGCATGATCGAGCGCCACAAGGACGCCGTGCACGGCCGCATTCTGCGCAGCTACCTCACGCCACTGGGGGTATCGCAGTTTGTGCGCGCCAGCGAAGTGGCCGACCAGGTCCTGGCTGAGATCCAGGATGGTTTGTCCGAACGGGAACTGGCCCAGCTGCAGAACCTCCTGGGCCGCTGCCTGGGCAATCTCCAGCGCATGAACGGCGTCACTGATGATGACGCGAAGTGGGCCTACAGCGCCGATGACCGTTAAGCCGGCTCGCTGTGTTCGGCGAGGGCGCGTTTCTGCGAGGCAGACAGCTGCTTGATGCGCCACTCCTCGCGCAGGGCGCTGGACCGGTCGGGAAAGGCGAAGCAGGCCAGTAGCCGTCGTGGCGGCCGCGAACGGGTATAGCGGGCGCCCTTGCCATTGGCGTGGGCCGCATACCGCGCCTCCACATCCCGCGCGATACCGGTGTAGATGCTGCCATCACGGCATTCGATCAGGTAGACGAACCAGCTCATGCAATGGTGGGAGGCGACCGGGGACAATTTGCCAGCACTTTGCCATGAATCGTCCACGGTCGTGACGGCAGCGGCCGGGAACATCGTCCCCGAAGCGGCCGAAGCGCCGCCGCCCCGATGGAGATGAAACCGTGAAACTCGTTCTGATCGTGATGGCTCTTGTTGTCGGTATGACCACCGTTCCCGCCTTCGCCAGGAAGCCGTGCGAGGAACTCAAGCAGGAAATCGCCCTGAAACTCGACACGAAGGGCGTGAAGAACTACACCTTGGAAGTGGTTGCCAAGGATGCGGAAGACCAGCGCAAGACCGTTGGTACCTGCAATGGCGGCGCGGATCGCATCGTGTACCAGCGCGAAGTGGCCGCGCAGCAGCAGGTGGCCAAGCAGTAAGCCCCGCACCAGAAATCCGCCGCATCAGAAAACCGCCGTGGCTTGCGCCGCGGCGGCTTTTTTTGGATTGGATGATCATCGCGTGCGCTGGTTGCCGCATACTGTTGCATGCAAAAGCAGATCCGAGCCATTTATGACGCCGACTGTATTCGCGTCTACCAGGCCTATTCGCCGAAAATCGCGCTGCCGGCCCTGAAAGCAGGGCGCTTCGTACTGCCGTTCAAGATGGCGCGAATGACCTGGATCAAGCCGTCGTTCAACTGGATGATGTACCGCTGTGGATTCGGCGCGAAAGCCGGGCAGGAAACGGTCCTCGGCATCGACATCACCCGTGAAGGGTTCGAGTGGGCCCTGGCCAACGCCGCGCTTGCTAGCCACACAGCCGCATCGACCGCGTCCCGTGAGCAGTGGCGCGCAGCACTCGCCAGCAGGCCGGTGCGCGTGCAATGGGATCCGGAGCGCGACTGGAAACTCGACGTTGTCAGCGATGTCCGTGCCATCCAGATCGGTCTCTCCGGCGAAGCCGTGGAGCGTTACGTCAATGAGTGGATTCGACGGATTGAAGACGTCACGCCGATTGCACGGTGTATCGGCGCCGCTGTCACCGCGCGCCAGCCCAAACCCGAGTCACCCGCAGACCTGGAAAGGCCGTATCCCGCGCAAGCCTTTGCGTGGCTTTGTGAGTAGATGCGCCGTTTCCGATCAGTCATTCGCAGGCCGCTGGCGGGTGCGAGGACGGTGCGCAACGAGCGCCATGAGTAGCTGCTGGCGCTGATCTGCTTCACCTGGTACCGGCACGACCAGCGGTTCTGCCCGTGGTGGAACTGCGCAGGGTATGAATGCGTACCGACAGCCCAGGCCGCCTTCCTGCGCATCGCGGTTGATGCGTGGCGCTTGATGCGGTATCTCAGGTGGGCCGTCGATGACGGCGATCATCCGGTTGCCGGGAGCCCCATCGTTGAATCATCCTCCTCTGTCCGCATCGCCTGTTCCGCGCGTCGAACGGCTCGTGCTGGTTGGCATCGTCCTGCTGGCGCTGATCGTGTCCGGCATTTCACCGAAAGACCGCCTGACCTGGTTCATGGAGGTCGTGTGGGTCGTGGTCGGGTTGCCCGTTGTCGTTGCGACATGGAAACGTTTTCCGCTGACGCGACTACTGAGCTGGCTGCTCACCATTCACGCTGTGATCCTCATCTATGGCGGCCACTACACCTACGCGGAAACGCCCCTGGGCGAATGGGCGCGTGATGCCTTCGGTCTCGGACGCAATCACTATGACCGCCTCGGGCATTTCGCGCAGGGATTCATTCCGGCCATTCTGGCGCGGGAACTGCTGCTGCGTACCTCGCCGTTGCGGCCGGGCGGCTGGCTGTTCTATCTGGTCGTGGCGGCTGCGCTGAGCTTCAGTGCCTTTTTCGAGCTCATCGAATGGTGGGCCGCGCTGGTGTGGGGTGCAGCGGCAGATGCTTTCCTTGCGACGCAGGGGGATGTCTGGGATACGCAGGCCGACATGGCCTGCGCACTGGTGGGAGCCATCGTTGCGCAGCTGGTGCTATCGCGTTTGCACGACAAACAGCTGCGTGTGAAAGCCGCGCAGGGTTGAGTGTTCCCGGCGGTGCTGTTTCCTGGTGCCCGTATGTCGCTACGGTGCGTGATCGGGTGGGCTGCCGGTCAGCCCGACGTGCTACTGAGTGCTCTCAAAGCTGTTGAGAAACGGAACCTCGCTCGAATGCACCGATAGCGGAATTTCGGTTTCCATGCCGGCCACTCGGGCGTGAACGATCGATGGCTGGAATTGCGCTATGCTCGGTGCCGCTGCGGTAGGTTTGTACCCTAGTACACAGTTGTTAAATCGACACGGTTTCCATCAATGACTCCCATCCAGGCGCTGTTGTATTTCGTGGCGTGGACACTGCTCCTCGTCATCGTTGTCTTCCTCTACCGCGGAACGCGTTTTCTCGCGGGCACGCCGATTACGAACTGGCCCCGCGGTGAGCGGGAAACGGGTGATGCTCCCATCATCCGCCGTGTCAGTGACGCGCACGCCAATTGCGTGGAGAACCTGCCTCTGTTTGCAGCCATCGTGCTGGGAGCTGCGGCGATGGGGCGGCTGGATGCCATCCAGGCGCTCGCGCCCTTCGTGGTGTACGCGCGGGTCGGCCAGTCGCTGGTGCATGTGTCGGGCATCAGTGGTCCGCAGGTCTTCGTGCGGGCCGGCTTCTGGCTCGCCCAGGTCGGCTTGTTCGTGGCGATGCTCTTCCGCGTGCTGGCCTGACGCTGGTCGATCAGCAACACGGGCACATCCGCCCGCAATAGCCGTAGTCAGAGCGGCGTGTCAGCCAGTCCCTGCGTGCGCCATGGCCAGCCACGCCGATCCCAGTAGGCAGCGAGTCGTGTCACGAGGTTTTCGTCGTGGGAATGAAATGCCCAGTAGGCGGCGTCGACACACTGAATGACACAATCGGCGTGTTCCTGCAGATAGGCGCTGCGGTGATCGGATGCATAGTAGGCCCGCAGCCACATCATCGGATCCGGCACCGGCTTTCGCGTGCCGAAGAGGGCGGACCAGTCATTGCTGATAGCGCTGGCGTATTTGGGAAACAGGTCACACCGTGCGCAGTAGCCATACTGCGTGGCCGCATCGTTGAAGCGGATGTGCGGTTCCTGGACAAGCTGCACCTCGTTCGGGAAATCGAACCCGGGGCCATGCGTAAACGTTTCCGTATTCTCGTCATAGGCGCCATCGTCGCCCCAGTCCTGCGCGCCATCGAACGAATGGGGCAGTGCCAGCCACGTGCGACCTCCCAGCTGGTCCAGCAGGGGTTCGAACGCGGTCGGGAATTCGATACTGGATTGCAGGGCGATGCCGCGCATGACGTTTCCGCGAGCGAGTACCACCGGCATTATGACGGCACGCCGGTCGTGGGCAATTCTTCGCCGCACTGCGTTACTACCTCCCCGAGGGGTACCATGCCCCGACCACTTCGAGGAATTGCCGTGTATCCCATTCGTGCACTGGTCGTGTTTTGCCTGCTTGCATCGCCTGTTCTGGCCGCCGAGCCCACGGCTGCCCAGAAGCTGGGCCGGATGCTCGCCGATCCGGATAAAGACGCATGCATCTCGCTGACCACCGAATCGGAGCTCTGGCGCGACGCCACCGCGGCGGACTACACCAGCAGTGGCTGGGTCGCATGGCGCAAATACACCCGCAGCGAAACGCCCTGGCAGGCAAAAGGTGATTTCGACGGCGACGGGCTGCAGGATGTCGCCAAGGTGATTGTCGACAAAGCCGGCAAGCGCTGGATGATGGGCGTGATGTTCGGGCATGCCGATGGCGCGCCGTGTCACCGCTACCAGATCTCCGGCAAGGATCTGGCAACGATGCCGATTGCTGGTGTATTGACCCTGCCCAAGGGCAAGGACAGCCTGACCTGCCATCACATGGGTGAGCAAGGGCCCGTCACCTGCAAGCTGGGTGCGGAAGGGGGGCCGAGAAACACGGACACCCTCCTTACGTTCGACGACCTGCCCAGCTATTCCGCAGCCTACCAATGGGTGCCAAACACGGATCCGACGCGCGACAGTCGGGGCCAGTTCGACCGGAAGGGCCTGACGCTGGAGAACGATTTCGCCGGAATGGCAGCCCATAGCCAGGCGGATGCAAAAGCCAGCCACGCCGGTGACGGTGTCAATCCCACCGAGCGCGCCGCACTGGTGCAGGAGTTTGAGCAAGCCTGGATGGCGCTGGAGAAGACGCGGAACTATCGCGTGATAACCCGCTCGGAAATGCGCGGCGGACAGGTGGACGGCAACGTGACGCGTACCGTTGTCGAGTATGTAGACGCCACCCACAGCCGTACGACGATCGAGAGCAGCGGCACAAAAGTCGTGTTCCTGCGCAGCGGCTCCAAATTCTGGAACAGTACGGACGGTACGACCTGGACCGCGCTGCCGGATGACGATGGCAGTGCTGCAATGCCCATGGTCTCGCCGATCGGGGATGCGGCGATCAAGACGGTGCGCGCTGACACTCGCGCAGGCCGGGCGGTCAAAGTGATGGAATTGTCGGGGCAGGGCGATGCCACACTGGTGCTGGACGTTGCACGCCAGCGGCCACTGCAACGCATCGATACCTTGCCAATGGGGGCGGTCACCACCGTTACGCAGACAGACTACGAGTACGACATCAGCGTCCAGATCACGCCGCCGACAGCGCCGTGAGACCGCGCGTTTCCCGATCGGCCGTGGAGTGCGGCTTGCCGCGCTCCACGGCCTGGCAACGGCGCACCGACGACACTTTGCCCCTCCGCAGCAGGGAAAAATGAGGTTTACCGTGTGGCGATTCTGGACATTCGTGGGACTGGAAACGTGCCGCCTGCTCGGTTGGATGGGAATGCTCGCCATTGTGCTGTCCACACGGCATTGGGAGCTCTGGGAAGGGCCGGGCATTCTTGTCATGGTGAAGCGGGTGGTCTTCGTGATGGGATTCCCGTATTCGCTGGCCGGTTACCTGCAGGCGGGATCGCTCAATCTTTTCCCGGCGGCCGAGCAGGAGGCCGTCAGCATCGTCATTTCCAATAGCGTTCTGTGGTTGGTTTGCACCGCGATCGTTGGCCTGGCGTTGCGCTGGTACTTCCGGCCCGGGCGCAAATAGCGAGGGGCCATCGCTACCCCATGCGCAGCACCTTATCCGCCGCCATCCGCGGGGTCGGCAGACGCGCAGCGCCCGTGGGTTACAGGTGAGGCGAGCGGCTGTGGTCAAGCCGCCTGATCCGTGGGCGTGACGGCGGATGACCCCAGCTGATTGCTCCCTCGATCGCAGGTACCATGGTCACCGTCGCTGTAGCGATCCCAGAAGGTTTACGCACTCGGACAGGCCGATCAGCGTATGCATCGACAGCGGTGTACCCGCGGGGTGACCTCTGCCTGGCAACGGGTCTGGCGCTTCCTGCTCGCGTTCGGCCTTCTGGCCGGTGAGTTCGGCCTCGCAGCGGCGCCTGCCGACGTGCCGGACGGCCGCTATGCATTCCGCACCTATGGCCTGGACCAGGGGCTGAGCAACCTCACGGTCTGGGCCCTGCGACAAGACCGGCAGGGTCTTCTCTGGGTCGGTACCGAGAATGGCCTTATGCGGTACGACGGCCGTCGGTTCGATGTGTTCGGGCCCGATGACGGATTGCCGAATTCCTCGATCAACCACCTCGCCGAGGATCCCGAGGGCGTTCTGTGGGTGGCAACCACGCGGGGGCTGGCGTTTCGCAATGAGGGTCGATTTGTGCGAGCGCCGGGATTGCCCGGGGTGAACATCCTGGCCTTGGCGGTGGGGCCCGGCGGCCATTTGTGGGCCGGTACGGCGGAAGGGCCCTGGCGGAGGACACCCGGCGGCGAATTCGAGCGCGCAGGCGACTGGCCGGGAGGTCAGGTCACCGCGCTGTGGGGCTCGCCCGAGCGGGGCGAAGTCTGGGCGGCGACATGGACGGGCGCACGCTCGGACGTCCTTCAGTGGGCGGACGGTACCTGGACGGCTGTGGGGGGCTCGGACGATTTCACTGCCTCGCCGATCGATGCCCTGGCGCGTGACGGCAACGGCCGCCTTTGGGCGCGTTCCTTGACCGCCTTGTGGCAGCACACCGGTGAAGGTTTCCGCCCCAGCCCCTTTCCCGTTCCGCCGATCCAGCAGAAGGCGGCGCTGTACGTCGACCAGCAGGGGCGCCTGTGGGTGACGACCGAGCAGGGCCCCCTGCGCGTCGATGGCGACACCACGCAGAAGCTCGACCAGCACCATGGCCTGCCCGCGTCGGCGGACCATGTCGTGCTGGTCGACAGGGAAGGCTCGGTGTGGGTGGGCGGCATTGGCCTGTTCCGGCTCCGGGGCGGTGGTGCCTGGCGGATCCATGGCATCGAAGAAGGGCTTCCGGGCAATGCGATCTGGAGCATCTTCCGAGATCGTGACGGGCGTCTCTACACCGGCACTGACAAGGGCCTTGCCCGTGCCGAAGGTGGCCGCTGGAAGATGGTTGCTGCCAGCCAGGGCATGCAGGTGCGCTCGGTGGTGCAGGCGGCCGACGGCTCGTTGTTGATGACAGGACCGCCATATATCCGGCGGTGGGATCCGCGCACGGATCAAGCGACGACGATCGGCGCTGACGCTGGCATGGTGTCCGGGCGACGCACGTTCCGCCTCAGTATCGATCGCGACGGAACGCTGTGGGTGGCGACCGAAGGCGAAGGACTATTGCGCGGAATCTACCAGGAAGGCACCTGGACCTTTGCCCGCGAACCGCTGCCCGGCGGTGATCCGCACGAAACATTTGAAGATATCCACGAAGATACGCGCGGGCGGCTGTGGGCGGCGGGCGCCAACGGGCTTGCGGTGCGGGAACAGGGGCAGTGGCGCCGGATCACGACGCGCGAGGGATTGCGCAGCGATCATGTCACCCATGCGCGCGGGACAGCCAACGGCGATGTCCTGGTCAGCTACGCGGCCAATGGCGGCGTGTTTCGTGCCCGGTATGAGCAGGGCCGGTTCCAGGTGCTGCCCGACCTTGACACCCTCAATCAGTACCGCCAGGTGTTTTACCTGATTGCGGAAGACGTGCGGGAAAACGTCTGGGCCGGCACGGGGGCTGGCGTCTACCGGGTCGACCGGAAAGGTGCGGCTGTGCACTTTTCCACGGACGACGGCCTTGCCGGTGACGACATCAACAGTGAAGCCTTCCTGGCGGATTCAAACGGCGATGTGTGGCTCGGAACATCGACCGGACTCGCCCACTTCCGGGCCGCGGATTACCACGCCGTTTCCGATCCACCGGCAGCAGCGATCCTGTCCTTCCGCCTGGGCGACGTCAGTTATCCGGGTTCACCGTCGCAGGCGCCCAGTGCTCCGCACGGCAAAGGGGTGTTCGAGGTGCGGTTCGCCGCGCTGTCCTACCGGCACGAGGAGAGCATCACGCTGCAGGGGCGGCTGGTCGGGCTGGACTCGACCTGGTACGCCGCCAACAATTCGGATGACCGATTTGTCGGCCTGGGCGCAGGACACTACGCTTTTGAAGTGCGTGCCCGCACCGCTGTCGGCGCATGGGGCACGCCGGCCACGGTCGCCTTCGACATCCTGCCCGCCTGGTGGCAGACAGCGTGGTTCCGGACGCTGATGGTGCTGGGATTCCTGGCGTTGCTCGTCATGCTGGTAAAAATGCGCACTGAAGCCGTGAAGCGGCGGTATCGCCGACGACAGAAGCAACTGGAGGAACTGGTTGCAGTGCGCACTGCCGAGCTGAGTCAGGCCAATCAAATGCAGGCCGAGGCCAATCTGGCGCTGCATGACGCCAATACGCGCCTGCACCAGGAAATTGACGAACGCCTCCTTGCCGAGCGCGCGGTACAGCAGCGCAACGTGGAACTGGAGCTGCTCAACCAGGAACTGGCCTCACTGAACCGCAAGCTCGCCGGCACCCAGACGCAGCTGATCGAATCGGAGAAGATGGCCTCGGTCGGCCTGCTGGCGGCTGGCGTGGCGCACGAGATCAACAATCCCATCGCGTTCGTTCGGGCCAACCTCGGCAGCCTGAAGTCGTACCTGGACCGCACGCTTTCGGTGCTCATGGCGTACCAGCAGCTGGAGTCCGAGCTGCCTGCGGAAAACCCCAAGCTCAGCCAGGTCACCACGCTCAAGCGCCATGTCGAACTGGACTTCATCCGTGCCGATGCGCCGAGCCTGCTCGCTGAATCGCTGGCCGGTGTCACGCGGGTGGAAACCATCGTCAAGGACCTGCGGGATTTCTCCCACATCGACAGCGTCGAATGGCAATTCGTGGACATCCACCAATGCCTGGAAAGTACGCTCAACGTCATCGCGCATGAGCTTCGGAACAAGGCCGATATCGTTCGGGACTATTCCGAGGTGCCGCCGGTGGAGTGCCTCGCATTCCAGATCAACCAGGTCTTCCTGAACCTGCTGATCAATGCGTGCCAGGCGATGGACCAGCGCGGCACGATCACCATCCATACCGAACACGACGAGCACGAGGCGCGAATCCGCATCTCGGACACGGGCAAGGGAATTGCGGCGCGTGATCTGAAACGGGTCTTCGAACCCTTCTTCACCACCAAGCCCGTCGGCATGGGCACGGGCTTGGGCCTGTCGGTGGCCTACGGCATCATGCAGAAGCACGGCGGCACCATCGAAGTCGTCAGCGAGCTGGGGCAGGGGGCCGCGTTCACGGTTCACCTGCCGATCCATCCGGTCAAGCCGGATGGCGGCGACGGCGAGGGTTGATCGTGTGCACGCATCCGCGCCGCGTGCGTTACGGTGAAGACGACCCCTCCCGGTGACGACCATGTCCTGCCTTCGCTTTGGCCCTGTTCTTCTGCTGGCGGCGATTGCCCAGCCAGCGCTGGCTTCCCATACGCTCTGTACGTTTTCCGGCAGCCAGGGGGCGGAATAC